>NZ_JBMMUC010000003.1:0-383396 GCF_049257175.1 Pseudoalteromonas mucoides | reverse complement strand
ACAGGGGATATCTCCCTTGTCAGCGGGCCAACGTCAGGGCAAGTGGTGTTAGACCAAGCCGCGGGCACCTTTGTGTATACCCCAGATGCGAATGTGACAGGGCAAGACAGTTTTACCTATACGGTTACCGATAGCGAAGGTGGGGTATCATTGCCAGGCACTGTTACGGTAAATATTGGTGCAGTGAATGACCGTCCTGTAGTTGTGAATGATGCAGTGACAACCGATGAAGACACCGCAGTGAGTTTGGCTATTTTAGCCAACGACTCAGACGTGGAAGACAGCGGCTTTAATGCGGCGAACGTCAGCTTAGAGAGCAAAGGCTCAGGCGCCGGCATGTACGACTTTGCGGATGTGAGTGTCAATCTTGATGGCAGTTTAGCGATAACACCTAAACAAGATGTCAACGGTGTGTTTAGCTTTACTTACACACTCACCGACAGTGAAGGCTTAAGCTCAACGCCTGCTACAGTGACACTGACTATTAATGCGGTGAATGACGCTCCCGTAGCCATGGATAACACCGCGCAACTGCAAGAAGAAGGCTCATTTGAGGTCAACGTACTGGGTAACGACAGCGATGTGGATACTGGCGACAGTTTAGATGTCAGCAGTGTGACGGTTGTCAGTGCACCAAGCAACGGGCAAACTCAAGTAACAGCGACCGGGGCAATTATTTACACCGCCAATGCTGATTACTTCGGCAGCGACAGCTTCACTTATACTGTTAAAGACAGTAACGGCGCAACCTCCAACGAGGCTACTGTGACCATGACGGTCAACCCGGTCAATGACGCACCAATAGGTATTGCACAGGAACTTGTCCTAGCAGAAGATGAAGCATTATTGATCACTTTAGTAGGCTCTGATATAGAGAACGATGATCTAAGCTATCGTATTGATGAAGGTGCATTACATGGCTCGCTCGTGCAGCAAAGTAATGACAGTTGGTTATATACGCCAAACGCTAATTATAACGGCAATGATGGCTTTAATTTTGTTGTTAATGATGGCCAATTAGATTCTGCAAGCACAGCTATTTCGTTAGTTATTACTGCAGTTAATGATGCACCAACGGTCCGCGCACAAAGTGCCAATGTTGACGAAGATACCGCGGTTGTTATTAACTTACTTGGTAATGATATTGAAGGAGATACTTTAACGTATTTAGTTGTTGAGCAGCCAGCTCACGGTACTGCGACTATCTCTGGCGAGCAAGTAACTTATCAAGGTCATGCAAATTACTTTGGCGAAGATCAGTTTACTTACATCGCGAATGATGGCTTGCTTGATTCAGTGGCTAATACTGTGTCAGTTACTATAAATAGTGTGAATGATCTGCCCATCATAAGTGGTACGCCAAGCCTAACTATTGATGAAAATGCATTGTATCGCTTTATACCAACGGCAACCGATAACGATGGTGATAGTTTAAGTTTTAGTATTGAGAATCAACCAAGTTGGTTAGCGTTTGATACTACAACAGGGCAACTTAGCGGTACGCCAAGTAATGCGGATGTAGGTCTCTATTCAGATATAACACTGAGTGTCACTGATGGCATTGCGACACAAAGTTTAGCGCCATTTACGTTGAGTGTGGTAAATATTAATGATGCACCAATGATTAACGGTGAACCATTAACTTCAATTGCCCAAGATAAATCGTACTCATTTACACCAACAGTGTCAGATATTGATAGTACAACGCTATCATTTAGTATTACCAATAAGCCGGACTGGGCCACTTTTGATAGTACCAGCGGAACCCTAAGCGGAGTACCAACACGGGAAAACGTCGGTTTACATAGCAACATTTTGATTAGCGTAACTGATGGGCAACTAAGTAGTAGGCTTAATCCATTTAGTATTGATGTAACGTATGTAAATGCGCCGCCTATTGCTAATGACATGCAGCTGAATCTTGAAGAAGATACCGCTATCAGTGTGAGCGCGAAAATTAGTGATAGTGATGAAGATAGTTTAGCGATACAGCTAGTCACTGAGCCACAATTTGGTAGCTTAACAGTGCAAGGGCGAGTATTTAGCTATCAACCTGAGGAAAACTATCATGGCAGTGACAGCTTTAGTTACTCAGTATTTGACGGTAAAGATAACTCGCAAATTGCGACAGTAGCAATAAACGTTGCGTCAGTGAATGATGAGCCGCAGGCCTTGGCAGATACATTTAATCTAACGCCTTCACAAAGTGGTCAATATACCCTCGACGTGCTTGCTAATGACACCGACGTTGACGGTGATACGCTCAATATTATTGGCGCTAAAGCGAGTGTGGGTACAGTCTCAATTGTTGATAATCAATTACTTTTTGAGTTGGCTGCAAGCACACTAAGCAGTATTAATATTGAATATATGATTACTGATCCTCACAATGCTAATAGCCATGCTAATGCTACGCTTAGTTTTAATGAAAAGATGGACGGAGCGCCAACAATAACAGCACCAGTAGATGTGAGCATAAATGCTACGGGCTTATTTACACGAGTTAAATTGGGCACGGCAACAGCCTTTGATGCTCAAGGAAATCCACTACCAGTTAGCACTGTAGAGCCAAGTATGTTGTTTGCCCCCGGCGCACATCAAGTATATTGGCAAACAACCGATAGTGCTGGCAACATGGCCCTGGCTGAGCAGCAGGTACTTGTTCATCCACAAGTATCTCTTGATAAGGGTAAAAAAGTCGCTGAACAACAAAGTTATACCACCTATGTTTATTTAAACGGCGAGGCGCCAAGCTATCCAATAACGATACCATATACTATCTCAGGAACAGCGACTGAGGATGACCATGACTTAACTGCTGGTGAAGTCGTGATAGAGCAAGGTTTGGTGGGCGAAATTAGCTTTAATGTATTCGCCGATAGTGAAGTTGAAGCTGATGAGGTTTTGACCATTACGCTAGATGAAAGCCTTAACACAGGTGTAAATGCTTCGAGCGTTATAACAATTACGGAGCAAAATATTGCGCCAACGTTATCAACGACTATTGAGCAAAATAACCAGACTCGACCATTTGTATTAGCCAATGACGACTTGGTTACAGTTCGGGCGTTCGCTACGGATAATAACCCAACGGATACAATTTCAATAAGCTGGCAAGTAGACGATGAGCGAATTATCAACTTAGCAGATCACTCTGATACGTTTGTGTTTTCAACAGCTGATCTGACAGAAGGTATTTATGATATTGCTGTTACTGCTACTGATAATGCGCAACAGAGCTTATCAAGTACAGTAACTCGGTATGTTGAGGTGGTAGCACAATTACCTGAGTTAACAAACACTGATACTGATAAAGATTTACTCCCAGATGTTTTAGAAGGTTACCAAGACAGTGACAATGATGGTATTGCAGATTATTTAGATCCAATCAGCATGTGTTATGTCATGCCAGAGCAAGTCACGCAGACAACGCAATTCTTAGTAGAAGGGGATATCGATGGCTGCTTAAGAAAAGCTTATTCAGGCTTAGAAAATAGTAGTGGTGCGCTGCAGTTTCTGTCATCAGAATTGCCTGCCGATGAGGGAATGCTCAACATAAGCGGTTATTTTGGCTTTATTGTTACAGATATTGAACCTGTAGGTTCGCGCTATAACATTGTATTGCCGCAACGCATGCCAATACCTGCTAACGCTGTTTACCGTAAACTCATGAGCAATGAATGGAGAGACTTTGACACGACTGAAGGAGACCAAGTTTATTCTACCCAAGGCGAGCGAGGTTATTGTCCATCTCCATCAAGCGAGCTGTGGCAAGAGGGCCTCCAAGAGGGAGATTGGTGTGTGCGGCTGCGTATAGCCGATGGCGGCCTTAATGATGTCGATGCGTCAGTAAACGGTCAAATTGTGGATCCAGGTGGTGTTGCTGTTATGAAAACAGATAATAACAACCCAATTACTCAGTCTGACCAAGCAGTCATAGCAGTAGGTAGTACAATAATATTTGATGTACTTAATAATGACAGTGATGAAGATACAAATGTATTGAAACTTACTGGTGCAAATGTTGATTTTGGCGAAGTCACAATTATTGATAATCAACTTAGTTATACGCCATTAAGTAATTTCATCGGTACAGCCACTATTCGTTACAGTGTATCTGATGGACAAGGAGGTACAGCATTTGATGTTGCTACAGTTAATGTTGTTGTTAATAGTGCGCCAACTACAGCGGCCGATAATGCATCGACCAATGACCGCACCCAAATTGTGATTGACGTACTCAGTAACGATAGCGATGTAGATGGCGATACACTAACGCTAACTAGTGCAGTCGCTAATGAAGGTGAAGTGGCTGTTAACTCAGATGGAACATTGAGTTACCAACCAAAACAGGGATTTGACGGTGTAGATCTAATTGAATACACAGTAACAGATAGCAAAGGCGCAAGTAGCCAGGGTGAAGTAAAAGTGACTGTAAAAGCTTATACAACCACAGCAGTGAATAATAGTTCATCAGGGAGCATGGGAGGAATGTTAGTGATAATGTTGCTTGGTGGGGTGCTAATTCGTCGTACAACCAAGGTGGCACCTTGGGCTTTACTTGCAACCGTATCTATTGCGAGCCAGCCCGCGGTAGCAGGTACATGGTCACTTGATGGGCAGATTGGTTATGCCGCAGTGGCCGGGACTCCATCAGTAATGAGTGAGTCGGTTTTCGCGAATACAGCTTACGACGACACCGATGTTAGTTGGTCTATCGCAGGTAATTACACTTTGGCTTCTAATTGGCAATTTGGCCTGCGCTATATTAATTTAGGTGAAGGAAGTACGACTTTTGTTGGCGACACACTTGACCCGACCAATACTCACCTGAGTTTATCTAACAAGGTGCCAGTTTTGGGCCAAGGGCCTGCACTGCAAACTGCCTATGTGTTTCCTTTGTTTGGCCAAGTAAAGAGTAAGCTGTTTATAGGCGCTTTTTATTATCATTATTCTATTGAGAGTCTTAATAATTCGGGGCAAAAAGTTGAGTATAATGAGTCAAATACTCGCCCTTATTTTGGTGGGCAATTGGCTTATCCTATATTAAAAAATACAGATGTTTCGCTTAACTTTAGCCATTACACATTAAACGAAAATGATGTGAATGAGTGGACTCTGGGTTTTGAATATAAATTTTAACAATCTAGTTGGCCAGCCAAGCTGGCTGGCCGCTAACGTTTAATATTTAAATAGCCCTAATTTTTGTACAATGCCTTTTTCAAGATCATTTAGTTGCTTTATGGTCTCGTCAAGGTGTTCGGCTTCTTGTGCTAATGATTTTGCACCGTGGTTAATTTGTTCCATCGTGGTTAAAACTCCTTGGGTGGTCAAGGTTTGTTGTTCTGAGCTTGCGGCAATGCGCTCATTCATGAGGTTTATTTCGTCGACTTGCTCGGCAATATTATGAAACACGTGTTGGCTTTGTTTATTAGCATTGATCACTTGGCTACTAACGTGTTTGCTTTTTTGTGAGGCGGCTACGCATTCACTGGCGTTAGTTTGCAGTGCACCAATAATACTCTCTATTTCAGAGGTTGAATGGTAAGTTTTACTCGCCAGTGCACGTACTTCATCAGCAACCACGGCAAAGCCTCGGCCTGACTCCCCAGCTCTTGCTGCCTCTATAGCGGCGTTAAGGGCAAGTAAATTGGTCTGCTCGGCGATACTTTTTATTACATCGAGTACTTGGCTTATTTCACTGCTGCGACTGTTCAGTTGATCCACCACGCTTGAAGTATGATCAAGTTGGTTTTCAAGTTCATGGATTAAGGTACTGTTATTACTCATACTTAATTGGCCATCTTGACACAAGTTTTGCACTTTTGTTGTTTGATCTGCCGTTTGAGTTGCGCCAAATGCAATTTCTTTTGTGGCCTCACTGAGTTGACTCAAGGATGACGTTGCAGCATCAGTCAGTGCATATTCTTGCTCAGCTTCGTATTTAGATCTCACTGTGGCTTCGTTCACAGAGCCTGCGATGATTTCTAATTCGGTGGCTGTTTTACCAAGGCTGGCAATGATTTGCTGTACTTCGTTAATAAAGCGATTAAACCCTGCCACTAAATACCCAATTTCATCACTTGATTGATAGTTAATACGCTGGGTTAAATCACCTCCACCGCGTACCAGCTCATCAACAAGTTGGTTTACACCAACAATAGGCTTGATAATGATAAAGCGACACACATAAATAATTGTTACACCGAGCAGTAAAAACGAAATAGCTAAAGTGATCACCATAGTTTTAACCGCTTTGAAAATACCCTTATTGAGCGCATCTTGGCTGTATTTTATCTTTATAGTGCCAATTGCTTGATCTGAAACAGACAAGGGTAACTGATGAGCGATTACGTTTTTTGCATTACTTTGTTGGCCTACGTTGCCTAAACGTTTATTACGATGATCAACTACTTCGATATACTGAATGTTTTGGTTTTTAGCAAAAGCATTAATTATTTGTTCAATCAGTGGCTTATCGTATGAAAAAACAGGCTCAGCCAAAATAACGGTTAACTGTTGATCCAGTGCTGTGATGTTTTCTTGCCATTGCTGCGTTTCACTATTTTTTAATAAGTAATAGTTAACGCTTACAACAAAGCCAAATATGATAACGAGACAAATGCTCAGTGCGATGGTTATTTTGTATTGTAATGATTTCATTGTGTTGTTGTACTCTCATTAAGTGGGTCGAACCAAAGCTCTGAACGAGATAAAGGGGTCATTGAACTTAAATTAGGGTTGTTAAGAGGGATAAAAATACGTTGTTTTAAATTTGCTTTTTTCAATACCATTTGTACTTGGCTATCGTTAAAAAACATACTGCTAAAGCTGCCATCTTTGATCATATTATTCAGTGATTGCGTCAGCTTTTGTGCTAGTTGCGCGTTTTCTTTGGCAACAAAAAAATACAGCGGTGCGGTGTATTTTAATAATATGTATGGGTCTACAGTTAAATTTAAATCTTGATAATTGACTATTTCATCCCAGGGTTCATTTACACCACGAGGAAAATAATCGAAACGACCACCTTCAAGCATTGGGAACAGGTTTGGGTATTTTAATGTAGTGACTACATTGAGGCCGTTTTCTTTTAAAATGGTTGTATCAGGCCACGTTTTGCCTTGGCCAGCGCGAAACTTTTTTAAATCAGCTATGTTGCTTACATGCCTAAATATTTCGACATTTTGTTGGGTTACGATCGCTAAACGCATCCCTAGCAGCCCTCTAAAAAGCGGGATGTATATTGCTTGATAATCTTGCTCAAGGGATTGTGATGTCATGCTCCACATTACATCGAGTTGGCCTATCTTCACATCGTTTAAAATGCGCGCATTAGAAATGTCTTTATCACTTTCGTATGGGTGAATGTAATCTAAGTCGGCATTGTTTAATGCTGCAATGAGTAGCTTGTGGGGGAGGGATGTATCCTTTGAGTAACTTTGTAATTTTATAGGCTCGCCATAGCTAAAAAAGCTAATGAAGAGCACTAGGGTTAAGAGTAAATAGCGCATATAAAACCGCGTTGTTATAATTGTGTTAATTACAAACTACGGTTGTTTTAAAGTCAGCTCAACCTTTTGTTATATGCATACGTATTCACTGTGATTTAGGGACCGGTCATGACTACTTTGTAAGCATTATTGCAATCTCAGTTTTATAGTCATTTGTGTATAGACTGATGCGGATATTTTCATTTCCTACCGCGTAAAATAGTGTCATACGTGAGTTATCACCGCGGGTTAATTGTGGTTTACCTAGTTCAGAAATATAAAATTCAGCAATATCAGCAACAGATTGCGCAGAATAACCGGTTTGTACAAGCGGGTACTCATCAGTAACTTGTAGCGTAGGTTTAAAGTCATCGGGCAGAGGTACTGCGTCTAAATCAGCTACGCTGTTAAATGCCGTAAGCGCAAATGCGACGAGCACGGTCGTTATTATTTTGTTCACACTCTTTCCTTTACAATGAATGTTATTAAATTTTATTACGGATTAAATCACGCACTATAAAGCGTGCGGGATGAATAGCTTGGCTAACCCGCTCACTGAGCGGGCTTGGCTCGTTATTCAAATTTGCAATTAAATACTCAGCAGCCAAGGGGGCGCTGCAAAACCCTCGTGCGCCAAAGCCTGTTAATAGGTGTAAGCCTTGCTGCGACTTTTGTAGTGGTTGATACTGATACCTCTTGCCTAAACGTAAGTTAGCAAACGCATTAATATAATCGCTTTGCTCAGCCCACTGACCTGCCATAGGTAAGTGATCAATAAAGCTACATCTTACAGCGGCTTTAGCAGAATCGATTGCGCCTAAGCTGGTTGCAAAATCACATTGGCCATAAAAATTAAGCAGCTGCTCACGATTAGTGATGTTGTCTTGTTCGGTAACGTCGCGACTTTTTGAATTTTTTTCAAAAGTGGCACCCATACAATGTTTATCTAAATAGGCTGGCGTAAAATATCCTTTATGGCACAGTACCGTTTTAAGTTTTTTAGATGCCTCGCTAGCTGTTACATGGGACACTTGACCTCGCACCCCTACGATGGGCAGTGCTTTAGTTTGTGTAAAGCGGTCACTGTGCTCACCAGCGCAAATAATAACATCAGTAAATGGACCGAATTGTTTATGCTCACTTTTGAGTATCCAACCATTGGCTGTTTTTTCAAGTGTATCAATGTCACAGTTAAAGTGACTTTGTATGTCTGACAGCGCACGTGCTTGCTCAAAAAGAGCGCTAACTAGTTGCGGCGGATTAACCCAACCAGCTAAGGGAAAGTACACTCCAGCGTAGCCAGACTCAACCCCTGCTATTTCATCTGCCTGCTCACAGGTTACGTTGTGCATTAACTCATTTGGCCACAGTTGTTTGGTTTCAATATTTTGATGCCGCTCAGCCAGAGGTTGCTTTACGGCGTGTTGTAATACACCACACCATTGATGGTCATAGCTAAAGCCATTATTTGTTAGTTGTTGATACACACGTTTTGCATATAAAAAGCTATGGGCAAAAAATTCGCTGTGAGGTGAGTTTTTTGCCTGAAGATGAGGGTAAACAGCACCTTGCACATTATGAGAGGCGCCCATCGCAAGTTGACTGTCTTGGCAAAATAGCTGGCTATGAATACCGCGTTTGGCCAAGCTATAAAGCACTGCACTGCTGGCAATGCCACCGCCTATCACCGCAACATTGTTTAATTCACTTGCTTGGTTAGCAAAATAGGGCGGGGCAGAATGCGCGGCATTTGCTTGTGCTAACTTGCCCGTTAGCATTTCTCGTTTGCGGCCAAACCCTTTGGCTTTTTGGATCTCAAAGCCTGCAGCTATTAATCCTCTTCGTACAAAACCTGCTGCCGTGAAGGTGGCTAATGTTGCACTGTTACGAGAGATATCAACCATCAAATTAAATAAACTTTGCTGCCACATTTCGGGGTTTTTACTCGGTGCAAAGCCGTCTAGATACCACGCATCGATAACTCCCGATGGTGAATAACTCATGTTGTTAATTGCGTCTTGCACATCACCAAAATGTAAGTCGAGCACTATTTGGCCGTTTTCAAACTCAAGACGGTGGCAGCCAGCTAAGTTCATCGGGTAGTTCGCAACAAGTTGCTCACTCAATGGTGCCAATTCGGGCCAAGCTTGTAATGCTTTTGCCAAATCGGCTTTTTTCATTGGGTATTTTTCAAAAGAAATAAAGTGTAAGCGGTTAACGTTTTGTTGCTTTTGAACTTTATTCTCGTCATGCTGCCTATTAGCTAAGTGATTTTTAAATTGCAGCCACGAATTAAGAAAGTTAAGCCCAGTACCAAAGCCTGTTTCTCCAATAACAAAATGTGCTTGGTCATGATTTTGTAATCGTCTGGGAATATCATTTTGTTGATAGAATACGTAATTAGACTCTGCCAGACCGTCGTCGTTAGAGAAATACACGTCGTCGAAGTTATCTGCAACGGGAGTGCCTAGGTGATTAAAGTGAATATCAGCGTTTTTGATCATGGCATGCAATTAATTAAAGAGTACTTTTTTTCATTATTTTACGTGTTTTCTTTGAAATAGTCTGGCGTTATTTATAAGCTATACGTTCAGAGTACATGTGTACGCTAGAAAGCTGACCACTTAGTTATAAAATTCAGCGTAAAATAGATCACAATTTAGTATCAAGCTAAGGTAATTACCCATGAGAAGAGCCGTTATTACGGGCATCGGTGTTGTTTCAAGCATCGGCAACAACAAAGAAGAAGTTTTAGAATCGTTAAAAACAGGTAAAAGCGGCATCGCTTTTAACCAGGAATTTGCCGATTACAAGTTACGCAGTAACGTGTCTGGTAAAATCGACCTTGACGTAAAAGAGTTTGTTGACCGTAAAGCCATGCGCTTTATGGGCGATGCAGCTGCTTATTCTTACATTTCAATGCAACAAGCGATTGAAGATGCTGGCTTAAATGAAGAACAAGTTTCAAATGAACGCACAGGACTATTAGTAGGCTCTGGTGGCGGTTCATCTAAATGGCAAGTAGAAGCGGCAGACATTTTACGTGAAAAAGGCGTAAAACGTGTAGGCCCCTATATGGTACCACGTACCATGGCGAGCACCACTTCTGCGTGTTTAGCTACACCATTTAAAATCAAAGGTGTTAACTATTCAATTAGTTCTGCGTGTGCTACTTCTGCGCACTGTATTGGTCATGCTGTTGAACAAATTCAACTTGGCAAACAAGATGTAATTTTTGCCGGTGGTGGTGAAGAGTTACACTGGACCCTTGCAATGGAATTTGACGCAATGGGTGCACTTTCTACTAAATACAATGAAACACCAGAGCAAGCATCACGTACATATGATGCAAACCGCGATGGTTTTGTTATTTCTGGCGGCGGCGGTATCGTTGTTGTTGAAGAACTTGAGCATGCTCTTGCTCGTGGTGCGCACATTTATGCTGAAATTACTGGCTATGGTGCAACATCTGACGGCTACGACATGGTCGCACCATCAGGTGAAGGTGCAGTACGTTGTATGCGCCAAGCGATGCAAGATCTTGATGGTGGCATTGACTACTTAAACACGCATGGTACATCTACGCCGGTAGGTGATGTAAAAGAGCTAGGTGCTATTCAAGAAGTATTTGGTGGTAATTCACCGATGATAAGCGCAACGAAAGCAATGACAGGGCACGCTCTTGGGGCGGCTGGTGTGCATGAAGCTATTTTCTCACTGCTTATGCTTGAGCATGGCTTTGTTGCTCCATCAATTAATATTGATGAATTAGATGAGCAAGCTGCAGGCTTAAACATTGTTACTGAGCGTAAAGACGTTGAGTTAAACACTGTTATGTCTAATAGCTTTGGCTTTGGTGGCACAAATGCCACACTTGTTATGAGCAAATATAAAGGCTAGATAAAAGCTTTAATATATAAAAGCCGAGCAAAAATGCTCGGCTTTTTCGTTTGTGCTAGTAGGGGGTTGTTCGTTACAATACCGCTCCTTTGAGTAAACGAGTCCGTTAATGAAGATACTTGCAGATCAAAATATGCCCTTAGTTGAACAATACTTCGCAGATTTAGGGCGAGTTGAACGTTTTGATGGTCGTTCATTGCAAAGCGATCAATTAGTGGATGTCGATGTGTTACTTACCCGCTCAGTTACGCAAGTAAACGAGGCGTTATTAAATAAAGCAAATAAGCTTAAATTTGTCGGGACTGCTACCATCGGGGTGGATCATATTGACACTGATTTACTCACTCAACGAGGAATAGCCTTCACCAGTGCGCCGGGTTGTAATGCCGTTGCGGTTGCAGAGTATGTGATAAGCAGCCTATTTGCGCTAGCACAAGAAAATGCCAGCAGTATTGAAGGCAAGACTATTGGTATTGTTGGAGTTGGCAGCATTGGTAGTTGCCTACGAAAGAAGCTTGCGGCCTTAGATGTAAATATACTTGTTTGCGACCCGCCTAAGCATGAAGCAGGTTTGCTGGCAGAGCATTGCGATCTTGACACACTCCTTGCACAATCTGATATTGTGACTTTTCATGTGCCCTTAGTAAAAACAGGCAAACACAGTACCTTACATTTAATGAACAAAGCACGATTAGCTGCTTTAAAAAGTGGTGTGACTTTGATCAATGCCAGTCGTGGAGATGTTATTGACAACCACGCGTTACTTGAACTAATGCAAGGTGGCGCTGCACTCGATTTAGTGTTAGATGTGTGGGAAAACGAACCCACTATTTTAACCGAGCTACTTGATTACGTGCGCTTTGCCAGTGTTCACATAGCAGGGCACACGTTAGAAGGTAAAGCGCGCGGTACACAAATGTTGTATCAAGCACTGTGTAATATCGAAGGGCTAAAAGCTGATAAGTCTTTGGCTGATTTTTTACCTAAGCCAAGTGTTACAGATGTTTCATTGCAAGACACATTTACTCTTGCTGATCTTGGCCAACTGATACACCTAGTTTATGACGTGCGCCGTGATGATGGTATTTTACGTCGTCATCTAGCATTGCAAGGGTTTGATAGTTTAAGAAAAAACTACCCCATTAGACGAGAATTCAGCACCGTAAATATAACGGGTGCTGGGGACTACGCACCCACACTGCGGGAGCTCGGTTTTAACATTTTAAATAATGGCCACATTGGCGATTATTAATAGAGGAATAAACATGTCACAAAAATACAATGTTGCTGTACTCGGTGCTACTGGCCTAGTTGGTCGTCAAATCATCGAAACTTTAGAAGATCGTAAGTTTCCTGTTGATCAATTATTTTTATTAGCAAGTAGCCGCAGCGCTGGCGAAGATATTAAGTTTCGTGGCGAAAACATTGAAGTACAAAATGTTGAAGGGTTTGACTTTAGCCAAGCCCACATTGGTCTATTCTCAGCTGGTGGCAGCGTATCTGAAAAGTATGCACCAATTGCAGCAGATGCAGGTTGTGTTGTTATCGACAACACCTCTCACTTTAGAAATGACTTTGAAGTACCTTTAGTAGTGCCTGAAGTAAATGCAGCAAGTTTAGCTGATTTTAGAAACCGCAATATCATCGCGAATCCTAATTGCTCAACCATTCAAATGATGGTTGCTTTGAAGCCAATTTATGATGCGTATGGTATTGATCGTATCAATGTATCAACGTATCAAGCTGTATCTGGCGCAGGTAAAGAAGCCGTTGATGAGCTTGCTAAACAAACTGCTAATTTAATGAACGCACGCCCAATGGAGAATGAAATATTCCCTAAGCAAATTGCGTTTAATGTTATTCCACAGATTGATACCTTCGAAGAAAACGGTTACACCCGAGAAGAGATGAAAATGGTAAATGAAACCCATAAAATTCTTGGTGATACCACAGTGGCTGTAAATCCAACGTGTGTAAGAGTGCCAGTATTTTTTGGTCACTCAGAAGCAATTAGTATTGAAACGCGCATGCCTTATGATTTTGAGCATGTTAAGCAATTACTAAATGACGCACCAGGGCTTGAGCTTATTGAAGATGAAGGGGATTATCCAACGGCTGTTTCTGATGCCAGTGGTAACGATACAGTTTATGTCGGGCGTTTGCGCCAAGATATTTCTCACCCACATGGACTTAATATGTGGGTTGTTAGTGACAATACTCGTAAGGGTGCAGCAACTAACAGCGTACAAATCGCTGAAGAGCTAGTAGAAAACTACCTTTAGTCACATCTTTTAAAGCGGCATATTTGCCGCTTTTTACTTTTAAACTGCCAAATAATTGCCGCAACGTAACTAAAAGCGTATAAACTTAACCATAACAATAAAAAAATTTTCTGCTAATTAAGTTTAAGTAATTATGTTTCAATACGTTGCGATAGATATTACAACCTAACTGGTTTATAGTTTGAAACTGGAATAAAGCTTGCAGGAAATTTTAATTAACTATTAGTTTGTGTAATTTAATTTATGTAAGTTATTTTAATTTATATAAGTTATTTCTGTATGAAATAATCAATGTTTAAGCGCTCATACTCGCTATATAGCAGCGCTGCGTTAACATTTAAACATTAAAGGATCAGCATGCGCGGTTTAGCAATACTTCTTTTATTAGCGTCTGCATTGGTGGTTACACCAGTTTTCGGCCAAGATGGTGCCCAACTTAAGGGACCAAAAGGGGTTGATTATGGCGTTCAAGGGCGCTCAATTGGGCCAATTAAACCAACCGATACACTTTGGCGTATCGCAGCGAAGGTGCGCCAAGATAACTCCGTTAGCATTTACCAAGTCATGCAAGCCTTGTATGAGAAAAATCCTAGTTCATTTTTAGATCAAAACTTAAATCATATGCGTGATGGCGCATACTTAAAAATCCCCACACTTGCTGAAATTCGCAGCGTAAACCCACAGCTTGCTAAACAACGCTCAGAGCAAGATGATGAACTATGGGAAAAGAAGAAAAATGGCACACTAACAAAAAGTGAAATTTCAGCTTCACAGAAAAAAGTTACACAAGCTCGTAAAGTTGACGTGGACGAGGCTAAACAAGAACTAAAACAAGAAATAAACACCATTAAAACTGAGCAAGGAACTCAGCTTGTTGAACTGCAAAACCAATTCAAGTCATCTGTAGAAAATGTAGAAGAAATATTAGTTGAAAATAATAAGCTGAAAGAGCAATTAACTGGAATTTCAAAAGAATTAGAAAATGTTCGTAACCAATTAGGCCAAGACAGCGAAATACAACAGCAATTAAAAGAGCTCATTGCAAAACAAAATGAAATAATCGAGCAGCAAAAAGCAAAAAAGATTGAAGAGGACAGTGGGTTCGACTTTGCTGCACTGTTAAATAATCCAATTGTCCTCATATTGCTCATGACAATTCCTGCATTGTTGGTTATTTTCGCTGTAGTTATGTTTTTACGTAAGCGTAATAATAAAGAAGAGCCAAGTGACGACGATGATGAGTTTTTACCGCAAAGCCCAACTTACCCTGAAGAAGATGACCTTGACTTAGGCCCTTCATTAGATCCTATCATTCCTGATCCTGTTGATGACGAACTGAACGACATTGGTGTTCAACTTGATGACACCCTAGAAGCGGATATGTTGCCTGATGATGATGACATTATCTTTGATGACAATATTGACGATACATTTGAAGAGGGCGACAGTCTTCTAGATCAAGATGAGCTTGATGGGTTGCTTGGTGATGACATTGTTTTTGACGATGAAAAATCTGAAGCTCAAGATGATGACCTAGATATTTTCTTACAGCAAGACTTTGATCAAAGTGATGACGATAGTTTAGGGGATGATATTGACCTAGACGCGGATAAAAACGATGGCGATATTTTAAGTGCCAGTGACTTAGACGATTTATTTGCAAATGAAGCAGATGAGTCTGTGCAAACAAGCGAAAAGTCAGAGGATGCAGCACAGGAAAACACGGATGATGAACTGGCTGCGCTCAGCGAAGAGCTTGCTGATGAAGATGACGATTTTGATATCGACAGTCTTATTGATGAAGCTGCCGAGTCAGAATCAGAACCAGCCCCAGAGCAGCCAACTGAATTAGTCGAAGAAGACGATGAATTCGATTTAGATGATATCGACAGCCTTATTGATGAAGCTGCCGCGCCAGAATCAGAACCAGCACCAGAGCAGCCAGCTGAATTAGTTGAAGAAGACGATGAATTTGATTTAGATGATATCGACAGTCTTATTGATGAAGCAGCCGAGTCAGAGTCAGCACCAGAGCAGCCAGCTGAATTAGTTGAAGAAGACGATGAGTTTGATTTAGATGATATCGACAGCCTTATTGATGAAGCAGCCACGCCAGACCCAGAGCAGCCAGCTGAATTAGTTGAAGAAGACGATGAATTTGATTTAGATGATATCGACAGTCTTATTGATGAAGCTGCCGCGCCAGATTCAGAACCAGCACCAGAGCAGCCAGCTGAATTAGTTGAAGAAGACGATGAATTTGATTTAGACGATATCGACAGTCTTATTGATGAAGCTGCCGAGCCAGAACCAGCACCAGAGCAGCCAGCTGAATTAGTTGAAGAAGACGATGAATTCGATTTAGATGATATCGACAGCCTGATTGATGAAGCAGCCGAGTCAGAGTCAGCAGCAGAGCAGCCAGCTGAATTAGTTGAAAAAGACGATGAATTCGATTTAGATGATATCGACAGCCTGATTGATGAAGCAGCCGAGTCAGAGTCAGCAGCAGAGCAGCCAGCCGAATTAGTTGAAGAGGACGATGAATTTGATTTAGATGATATCGATAGTCTTATTGATGAAGCTGCAGAGTCAGAATCAGATTCAGAACCAGAGCAGCCAGCCGAATTAGTTGAAGAAGACGATGAGTTTGATTTAGATGATATCGACAGCCTTATTGATGAAGCTGCAGAGTCAGAATCAGAACCAGCTCCAGAGCAGCCAGCTGAATTAGTTGAAGAAGACGATGAGTTTGATTTAGATGATATCGAAGAGCTTGCTGATGAGCGTAATTCTGAATTAGATGAAGCTCTTGCCGATTCAATTGAGGAGTTGTCAGGTGCAGAAGACGATCTCAATATTGATGAAGTAGAAAGCATTGCATCTTCACTTACAGACGAGCCAGAGCTAGAAGCTGAGCCAGAACTTGAAGCTGAGTCAGAACTTGAAGCTGAGCCAGAGCTAGAAGATGAGCCTGAATTAGAAGATGAGCTTGAATTAGAAGATGAGCCAGAGCTAGAAGCTGAGCCAGAACTTGAAGCTGAGTCAGAGCTTGAAGACGAGCCAGAGCTAGAAGCTGAGCCAGAGCTAGAAGCTGAGCCTGAACTTGAAGCTGAGCCAGAACTTGAAGCTGAGCCAGAGCTAGAAGATGAGCCAGAACCAGAAGCTGAGCCAGAGTTTGAAGACGAGCCAGAGCTTGAAGATGACTCATCAGAAGTGATGATGGATGAGGACGATTTATTAGATGAATATAACGATCCATCATTAAAAAGTGTTGATGAACTCTTAAATGAGCTACAGCAAGAAGACGACTACGTACCAACGCCAGAGTGGTCTGATGTTGATGATCTCAATAAAGAGTTAAACGATACACTTGATGATGAAATCGAAGAAATCGAGATTGATTTAGGTGATGACCCTCTTGCTGACGAAGAGGCCACTCCAGATCTTGAGCAAGAAAGTGAAGAGCTTGACAGTGAACTCGTTACACCCAGCGAAGAACTTGATGAGTATCCAGAGCTGGAGTTAGATAGCGAAGAGCTAGTTGAAGATTTAGCACAAGATACTGGCGAGTTACAAGTAAGCCAAGCCGAGCAAGATCTTGCCAGTGCGATGGCAGGTGGACAAGACTTAGATAGCTTAGAACACGATTTTGATGACGAACAGCTAATCGAAGATGAGTTACTTGACGATGTATTGTTAGATAACCCAACAGATATAGCGGAAACAACAGAGCCTGAGCCAGCGCAAGCAGATACCTCTATTTCTGAAGATGCAATAAGTGAATCACAGCAAACAGAGCAGGATTCATCTGATCAGTTACAACAGGATGAGCAAGCAGACTTACAGCTAAGCCAAGCTGAACAAGACCTCGCTGATGCTATGTCAAACAATCAAGATTTTGACTCATTAGAGCAAGAATTTGATGACGAGCCATTAATAGGTGATGAGCTGCTTGCTGATGATCAAGATAATGCTGAAAACGAAGAGCAGCTCAAGCATGAGCCAACATTTGATAGTCACGATGTTGACAATGATGAACTCAATGAAGAGTCACTAACTAACACAAATAGCGGCGATGTAGCTAATGAGTTAGAAAGCACGATTGATGAAAGTAACTTATCTGATGATCAGCTCGATGATGACTTTATGGCTGATCTTACGCAAACGGATTTTGATGCATTACTCAGTGAACTTGCCGAGCCTGAGCCACTCAATTTAGATGATAGTGCAGAGTTTGACGTTGATTTTAATGCGCTGCTAAATGAAGACTTAGCACAACTTGATGAATTAACAGAAGAGGCTGATGTGCCAGCAGCCCCACAGGCAGAACAAGTTGCTGATGATGAGTTTGTTGATATTGATGCTTTAATTGAACAAAGTGATGATGCAACAGCAGAGCATGAACCTTATGACGATGTAGATATGGATGTAGGCTTAGGTGAGTTTGATGCTTTATTAGCAGGAGATAACCCGACTGATGTTGATTTAGAAAGTGGGGGTTATTCAGCAAAACTCGACTTAGCCAGGGCATATATTGAAATTGACGATATGGACTCAGCACTTGATGCGATTGAGGATGTCATTGCTAATGGTCCTGAAGAAGTACAGCAAGAAGCGCAAAGCTTAAAAGCCAAATTGGTGTAAAAAATAACAATTAGCAGCAAAGGGCATGAGCGCGAGTTTATGCCCTTTTTACTTTTATTAGCTTGCTATATAGCATAAAATGCCCCGTTCATTAGCACAGTAGGTAAAGCAGTAATTATGCGAGTAGCACTTGGAGTTGAATACAACGGCGCCCGATACAGTGGTTGGCAGCGTCAATCACATGTTAATAGTGTACAACAAGAAGTAGAGACAGCGCTTTCGCGTATTTGTAATCATCCGGTTGAAATCGTGTGTGCTGGGCGCACAGATGCCGGCGTGCATGGCACCGGTCAAGTGGTACACTTTGAAACAAACGCTGAGCGTGAAATGGTGGCCTTTACTATGGGTATGAACACCTTATTACCTAAAGATATTGCCATACGCTTTGCCAAACCTGTCAGTGAAGATTTTCACGCCCGCTTCAGTGCAACCGCAAGACGTTACCGCTACGTAATCTACAATTATTCATACCGCGGCGCCATTATGAATGAGGGAGTTACGCACTTTCATCACCCATTAGATGAAGTGAAAATGCAACAAGCATGTCAGTATCTAATTGGTGAACATGACTTTACTTCGTTTCGTGCGTTACATTGCCAAGCAAATACGGCTAATCGTACTATTCATCACTTATCAGTAGAACGCCAAGGTGATTATGTGATCATAGATATTAAAGCGAATGCTTTTTTACATCATATGGTGCGAAATATTACCGGATGCTTGATGGATATTGGCTTGCATAAGCATCAGCCCGTATGGTTGAAAGAATTATTGGACTTAAAAGAGCGCGCAAAAGCCAGTGCCACGGCCAAAGCAGCGGGCTTGTATTTAGTTGACGTGGATTACCCTGCACAATTTGAAATACCATCAACCCCTTTAGGGCCGTTGTTTTTAGCAGATTCAGATAAATAAGTGCTTTTAAGGCGATAAAAACTCACGGTTATCCCACTACTAAGACCAGTTTTTTATACCGTCGACGCGTAATTCATGTTTTAATTGAAAAAATTGTCTGCCTGTATATACGGGCAGGAAGCGACACAGAACAGCATTAAGAGAGTTGCAAATGAGTTGGTTAGAAAAAATCTTACCTAAAACGACAAAATCTTCAGGCCGTAAAGAGATCCCTGAAGGGGTTTGGGCTAAATGTACAGATTGTGATTCGATTTTATATAAAGCAGAATTAGAAAAATCATTAAATGTCTGCCCTAAGTGCGATCACCATATGCGTGTGAGTGGGCGTAAACGCCTAGAGCATTTCCTTGATGATGCAGATCGTCAAGAGCTTGGCATTGAACACGAGCCAAAAGATGTTTTAAAATTTAAAGATTCTAAAAAATATTCAGACCGTATTAGTGCAGCGCAAAAAGCCAGTGGTGAAAAAGACGCACTAGTTGCAATGAAAGGTCGCCTTAAGGGGATTCCAGTTGCCGCTGTTGCATTTGAGTTCTCATTTATGGGGGGCTCAATGGCGTCGGTTGTTGGCGCGCGTTTTGTTGATGCCGTTGACCAATGCTTAGAACATAATATGCCGCTTATTTGTTTTTCTGCCTCAGGCGGTGCACGCATGCAAGAAGCGCTGATGTCGCTAATGCAAATGGCTAAAACCAGTGCTGCACTTGCTAAAATGAGTGAAAAAGGCTTGCCGTTTATCTCTGTTATGACCGACCCTACAATGGGTGGTGTATCAGCGTCATTAGCAATGTTAGGTGATATCAATGTTGCAGAGCCAAAAGCGTTAATTGGTTTTGCTGGTCCTCGCGTCATCGAACAAACAGTACGTGAAACCTTACCTGAAGGTTTCCAGCGCAGTGAATTCTTATTAGAGCACGGTGCAATCGACATGATTGTAGATCGTCGTGAGATGCGCGATACCCTAGCACGTGTACTGGCTAAATTTATGAACTTGCCTTCTACCGAACAAGAGCATAGAGTAGCGTAAATTTCAGCTTAACTGATTACACGCTATGACAAAAAGTATTCCTAGCCAATCATCAAGCCTTGATGATTGGCTTTGTTATTTAGAAAGTGTTCACCCTGCAAATATTGCCATGGGCCTCGAACGCGTAGCCGATGTTGCCAATAACATTGGTTTATTAGACACCCCAAGTAAAATTATTTTGATTGCTGGAACGAACGGCAAAGGCACCACCGCGCGTTGTTTAGAGTCACTATTATTGGCTCAAGGTTACAGCGTGGGTACGTATGCTTCTCCGCATCTAATTCATTACAATGAACGCGTTCGTATAAATGGTGCTGAGCTAGATGATCAATTCCATGTTGATGCTTTTGATTTGTTAGAGCAGGGCCGTGGTGAAACCCCATTAACGTATTTTGAATATGGTACTTTGGGTGCGCTGGCTATATTTAAACGCCATAGCGTGGATTACGTGCTGCTTGAAGTGGGTTTGGGTGGTCGGTTTGATGCAACCAACATTGTTACCCCGTATGCCAGTGTTATTACTACGATTGATTTAGACCATAAAGAATACCTCGGTGATACCCGCGAATTAGTTGGCTATGATAAAGCCGGTATTTTTAGAACGGCCACCCCAGCAATTGTTGGTGATTTAAATATACCTCACACGGTAACCGATTACGGTACAGAAATTGCGGCTAATATGTACCTATCTGGCCAAGAGTTCACGTTTAATGAGCAAGCAGAAAGCTTCAGCTGGCAATTTAATGAGCTGAGCTATCAGTTCGCAAAACCGGGTATACCGTGTCAAAATGCAGCGACTGCATTGACAACTTTGGCGGTTCTTGATTTATTACCAACACAAGAGGTAATAAAAGATTGCCTCACAAACCTTGTGGTAGAAGGGCGTTTTCAACAGCTCAGTACTGCGCCTTTGGTGTATACGGATGTAGCCCATAACCCTGAATCGGCCCGTTACTTAACGCAAAAGTTAAAGCACTTGCGAGATCAAGGCTTTAAAGTTCATGCGTTAGTCGCTATGCTTGCAGATAAAGACAAAGTTGCTGTTTTGAGCGAAGTAAACGCTGTGGTTGATCAGTGGCACCTTGCTGGGCTTGACTGTTACCGTGGTGATACAGTAAAAAATCTAGCAAAAGCAATGGACAATGTGTGCACTGATGCACCGCAAACTCAGCATCAAAGTGTTGAGCAGGCGTTAAATAGTGTGTTGCCAAATATTGATGAGCAATCAGTGTTAATTATTTTTGGCTCATTTTTTACGGTTGCAGCAGCAATTCAATATTGGAAAAAATAGAGAGAAATACGGTGAACTCAGGCTTTATAAATCGTTTAGTCGGCACAAGCATTGTAGTGATTGCAGCTATTATATTTATTCCAAATATTTTGGATGGCGAGAAAGTACATTATAAAGAAGGCTTCAAAGCCATCCCTGAACGTCCTGAGTTCAAAACTATTGATTTACAAGAAGCCATCGATGACAGTGTAGCGCATGTTGAACAACCCGATACACAAGCCATTGAAGATATTTCCAGTGATGACGCATTACTAGAAGAGAAAACTGAAACGGGTGACGCAGTAGCTGAATTTGCCGATGAACAAAAAGTGATGACAGTGTCAGCACCAAGCAATGAACCAACAGCGCAAGTTGTTTCTAAAGTTGCTAAACCTCAGCCTGAACCTACTCGTAAGCCAGAAGAGAACCTCACGAAAATGGCTTATGTCATTCAATTAGGCAGTTTTTCTCATGCGGCTAATGTTAAATCTCTACAAGCTAAACTCACGGCAAAAGGGTTTAAAACCTTTACTCGCCCAGTTAAAACTCCTAACGGTACTTTAACCAAAGTTTTTGTGGGGCCATCGCTAGATAAAGCACAACTTCAAAGCAAACTACCTGAATTAAAACAACTTACAAAATTAAACGGTAAGGTTACGCAATTCGAAGTAACAAAATGATCTGGCAATTAGCGTCATCCTCTTATAGAATGCGCCCCAAATTAACGACTAGTTGGTTATTATGATCTGGGTTGATTACGCCATACTTGGCATTATTGCACTGTCTACTATCATAGGTTTAATTCGTGGCTTTATAAAAGAAGCAATGTCTTTAGCTGTATGGGCTGGTGCATTCATCATATCCAGTTTGTTTTATCAATATTTAGCCTCCTTCCTAACCAGTATTTCTGAACCCCTTTTAAGAAATGCAGCGGCCATAGCCATATTATTCTTTGCGACGCTATTGTTAGGCGGAATGTTAAACTACCTCTTAGGTGAACTTGTACAGCGTACAGGCTTATCTGGCACCGACCGTGTCTTTGGCATTGTGTTTGGTGCGCTGCGTGGCGTGTTGGTCGTGAGCGCGTTACTCTTCTTTCTTGATGCTTTTACCGGTGCGCCTAATACGCATTGGTGGGGTAATTCTATTTTGATCCCAGAATTTGGCTTTGTTGTTGAGTGGTTCTTTTCGTACCTCGAAAACAATTCAAGCTTTTTAAATTCGGTCAACCGTTAATCACCGAGGAAAAATTGCATGTGCGGTATCGTTGGAATAGTCGGAACATCTCCTGTAAATCAGGCGATATATGATGGCTTAACTGTTTTGCAACACCGTGGTCAAGATGCTGCGGGCATCATCACCATTGAAAACAACACCTTTAGCTTACGTAAAGCAAATGGCTTAGTGAAAGATGTTTTTCACACCCGCCATATGAAACGTTTACAAGGGACTATTGGTATCGGCCATGTACGCTACCCGACAGCTGGTTCGTCTAGCTCGTCAGAGGCACAACCTTTTTACGTTAATTCACCGTTTGGTATCGCACTTGCGCATAATGGTAACTTAACCAATGCAGAGCAGCTTAAAGAGCAACTATTCTCTGAAGCACGCCGCCACGTTAATACCACTTCAGACTCTGAAATCTTACTTAACATCATGGCCCATGAGTTGAGCAAAGCAGATAAGCTAAAGCTTGACCCTGAAGATGTATTTACCGCTGTTACTGAAGTTATTAGCAAAGTACAAGGTGGCTATGCTGCCATCGCAATGGTCATTGGCCATGGCGTGCTCGCATTTCGTGACCCTAATGGTATTCGCCCTTTGGTATTTGGTAAGCGTGAATCTGCAAGCGGTACAGAATATATGTTCGCTTCAGAGAGTGTGGCACTGAAAACCGATGGTTTTGAATTTGTACGAGATGTAGCACCAGGTGAAGCTATTTATGTGACCGAAGCCGGTGAGTTTTATTCTCAAGCCTGTGCTGATAAAGCGTCTTATGCTCCGTGTATCTTTGAGTTTGTTTATTTTGCTCGTCCAGATTCAAACATTGACCGTATGTCGGTATATGCAACACGTGTAAATATGGGCACCAAGTTAGGCGAAAAAATAGCGCGTGACTGGGCAGATAAAGACATCGATGTGGTTATTCCTATCCCTGAAACATCGTGTGATGTAGCACTTGAAATTGCCCGTGTACTTGATTTGCCTTACCGTCAAGGTTTTGTTAAAAATCGCTATATTGGTCGTACGTTCATTATGCCTGGCCAAGAGATGCGTAAAAAATCAGTGCGTCAAAAGCTTAACGCCATTGACCGTGAGTTTAAAGGCAAGAACGTTTTACTTGTTGATGACTCAATTGTACGTGGTACTACTTCAGCACAAATCGTTGAAATGGCCCGTGAATCAGGCGCTAAAAATGTTTACTTTGCATCAGCAGCACCTGAAATTCGCTTCCCGAATGTGTATGGTATTGATATGCCATCAGCTGCTGAGCTAATTGCTCATGGCCGTGAAGTTGAAGACATCAACGCAAGCATTGGCGCAGATGGCTTAATTTTCCAATCTTTAGATGATTTGATTGCTGCAGTTCGCCAAGAAAATCCAGAGATAAGCCGTTTTGAAACGTCAGTATTTGATGGTCAATACATTACAGGTGGCATCGATCAAGATTACCTAAATCGTATTGATAGATTACGTAATGACTCAGCTAAGACTACACGTGAAAGCGCGATGTCTTCTGGTTTAGAGTTACATAATCAAGAAGAAAATGGGTCAGACTAAAACGTTTGGTTAGCCTGTTTAGAGATAAAAAAAGGAGCTAAATTTAGCTCCTTTTTTGTAAAGGAAAGGAAATAACGAACACTCTATATACTACTATATTTACTGCTTTTTACTTCTTACTACTGAGGAACCCCTCTATCAACATTTACACTATGTAAAGGTTGGATCAACAATTCCATTAGTCCAAAGCATTGCTGTTACAGCTAAAATAATCACCAGCAAAATAAGCCCGCATGTCACCACTGAGCTTGCATAAATGAAGCCTCGCTCTTGGGGGATATGCATTAAAATTGGTACGCCGGTGTAAAGTAAATACACCGAATAAGCCAATGCAACCATGCCTACACAAACAACAAACCAAAGCTCAGGTAAAAACGCTGCTAACGCTGACATAAACACAGGTGTAGAGGTATAAGCTGCAAGCTCTAAAGTTTGCGTAAAGGTAGGCTCTGATCCAAATGTTACCGCCATCCAGTGTGCTAAATAAGCCAGTGCGAACACACCCACAATTAAAGCGGCGTACATAGCAACTGCAATAAGCATAGCACTATCGTGGGTTAAGAATACCGGGTTACCTGCGCCAATACTCCAACCTAAATAGACTGAAGAATAATAGCCCATAGCCGAGGGAAATAAAGCAATCAGCAGTATATGCGATAAGCTATAGGTTAAACTCTCATGACGGTTATCTATGGTTTGCCACTCTTCGAGTGGATGGGCATAGATGCCCCATAAATGGTTTAATATCATTGTGTGTGCCCCTTAAAAAAGTTGTCTGCTGTTTTATTTTTATACAGCTTGTATTAAGTTATGGTTCAGTTGCTAGGGGTTGTCAAGGTACAGTGATTTATCTAGGGCTATTAGACATTAGTTTAAAGTTATTCTCAGGTTATTTTCGTGGTAAAATAACCACAATGAAACCATTTATATAAGCAGTTCAGACCGTGCCTTACAGCGAGCTTTTACAACCAATCAATAATTTTCTCCAATGCGAAACCCCACAAGCTTGGATAGATGAAGCTATAAAACCAGAAAACTTAAACGTTTTACTGATTGATCATCTGATCTGCGAGCTTAAGGCTGCGCAGTCTGCCATGTTCTTAATTCGCAAGTACGCGGTTGATAAACAAAGTAGCGATGCACTGCTTGAGTGGCTCAAGCCATTTGAAACACTCATCTATAAACGCGAAGGTAATTGGCAAGATTTAGCGGCTAAGAATAAGTTGAATAAATCAGTGATCCCAAAATCGGATTCACCCTATGGGCAAGATTTGATTGATAAGATGGTGATGTTGATAAAAGAAGAACTGCACCACTTTTATCAAGTGCTCGAGATTATGGACGAATACGGTGTTGAATATCAAAGTATTACGCCATGTCGATATGCGAAGGGCATGCTCAGGCATGTTAAAACCTATGAGCCTGATGCATTGGTCGATAAACTTATAGTGGGTGCTTACATTGAAGCGCGCTCATGTGAACGTTTTGCCAAATTGGCACCACATTTAGATAAACGTTTAGGTGATTTTTATATTTCATTGCTACGCTCTGAAGCACGTCATTATCAAGACTACTTAACATTGGCGCAAGAAATCGCGGGTTTTGATATTACCGAACGAGTGGCATTTTTTGCTGAAAAAGAACGCGAGCTAATCATAACTTCAGATACTGATTTTAAGTTCCATTCAGGTGTACCGAATTAACAAAGTATCATTATTTAGGATTATTTAGTATTTTCAAATGGCTCGTTAATTAGCGTTTGTTGTTTTTCGGTTACAACAAGGTAAGAGCCTTGGCTGTACCAGTCACCTAAAACAGTGCGCGTTAGTTGTGTGCCAGCTACATTATAATGGTGCACATTAGGGCGATGAGTATGGCCGTGGATCATGTTAGTTACTTGGTGTTTAGCAAAAACGTCCAGTACGGCGTCTTCGGTGACGTCGAGAATGTCTAAGGATTTACCTGCTTGGTTTTGCTTTGATTTTTCGCGGGCTTTTGTCGCTACGCCTCTACGATACCATAATGGCAAAGCCAGCATCAAACGTGGCCACCACCAACCGCGGCCTTTTTTACGAAAGTTTTGATACTCAATATCTTGGGTGCACATTTCATCGCCATGCAAAATGACAGTAGGTGTGCCATATAAATCAATTACGGTTTGTTCATCAAGTATAGTCATACCGGCTTTGTTGGCGTAGCCATCACGCATGATAAAGTCACGGTTCCCATGAATAAAAAACACCGGCGTGCCGTTGTCGCTTACTTGTTTGAGGCGTGCAGCGACTTCAGTTGATAATGGAGTGACATAATCATCACCTACCCAGACTTCAAAAAAGTCACCTAAGATATATAAAGCATCGACATCTTTATTAACAATGTGGGTATCTAAAAACTGGTAAAAAGCCGCGCTAATGTCTGGGCGGCTTTCAGATAAGTGTAGGTCGGCTATAAAGTAGGTTTGGCGCATGATGACTCGAGGGCTAGAGCTGAATAAATAAAAAGCGGATTAACTTCACCCGCTATAATAATATACCCAAATCACCTCAAGATGCGAATTCTGCACCTTGAGATGGTTTAGGTATAAGCCTAACTTAGTCTACCGTTACG
Source organism: Pseudoalteromonas mucoides (assembly GCF_049257175.1). Classification (NCBI taxonomy): domain Bacteria; kingdom Pseudomonadati; phylum Pseudomonadota; class Gammaproteobacteria; order Alteromonadales; family Pseudoalteromonadaceae; genus Pseudoalteromonas; species Pseudoalteromonas mucoides. The sequence continues at coordinate 356,477 of NZ_JBMMUC010000003.1, read as the reverse complement.
CTTTTGATAATAACATCATCAAGTGGTACATCTTGATGAAAGCCTGAGCTACCTGTAGCAACGGCTTTGATTTTCTCAACCACATCCATGCCTTCAACAACTTCAGCAAATACGCAGTAACCCCAACCTTGTGAAGTTTCGCTGCTAAAGTTTAAGAAGTCATTGTCGTTCACGTTAATGAAAAACTGGGCTGTCGCAGAATGTGGATCCGGTGTACGTGCCATAGCCAATGTGCCTTTTTTATTTGAAAGGCCATTGTTTGCTTCGTTTTGAATAGGATCATGTACTTCTTTTTGTGTCATACCAGGCTCAAAACCACCACCTTGAACCATAAAGCCATCAATTACGCGGTGGAAGATTGTACCGTCGTAAAAGCCTGCATTTGCATACTGTAAAAAGTTTTTAACAGTGTTTGGTGCTTCGGTTTTGTGCATGTTAATGGTGATATCACCAAAGTTTGTATGTAGAACAACCATGAGGTTTCCTATTAGCTGATTTATTTGGCGCTATTTTATCTTAGTTAGCTAAGATTAACAAAGTGCTTATTGATTTGATAAAGCGCTAGAGCAGGGGCTTTTCAAGTGGTAACATAGTCAATCAAGTAAACAGTCAAGGACTTAAAGTAAATGGTAAATATATACAACACACTCACGCGTCAAAAAGAGCAGTTTAAACCTATGGTCGAAGGCAAAATCGACATGTATGTGTGTGGTATCACCATTTATGATTACTGTCACATTGGTCACGCTCGTACATTTGTAGGTTTTGACGTTATCGTGCGTTATCTTCGCCACCTTGGTTATGATTTAAAGTATGTACGTAATATCACCGATGTTGATGATAAAATTATTAAACGTGCGAATGAAAACGGTGAATCTATCAATGACTTAACGACCCGTATGACTGTCGCTATGCATGAAGATTTTGATAGCTTAAACATGTTGCGTCCAGATATTGAACCGAAAGTCACGGGGCACATGGATGAGATCATCGAAATGGTTGAGCGTTTGATTACAAAGGGCCATGCCTATGTGGCTGCAGATGGCGATGTATTGTTTGATGTTTCTACGTTTGAGCAATACGGTGCGCTATCGCAACAAGATTTAACTATGCTCCAAGCAGGCTCGCGAGTTGAAGTTGCACAAGATAAAGACGATCCACTTGATTTTGTATTGTGGAAAAAAGCCAAAGCAGGTGAACCATCGTGGTCTTCACCTTGGGGCGAAGGTCGTCCTGGTTGGCACATTGAATGTTCAGCAATGAGCTCAAAGCATTTAGGCGAGCATTTTGATATTCACGGTGGCGGCTCAGACTTACAATTTCCTCACCATGAGAATGAAATCGCACAATCATGCTGTGCAAATAATGGTAAATACGTAAATACGTGGATCCACACCGGAATGGTGCAGGTAAACAAAGAAAAGATGTCTAAGTCATTAGATAACTTTTTTACCGTACGCGATGTACTTAAAGAGTATGACGCTGAGTCGGTACGTTACTTTTTGATCTCAGGTCATTACCGTAGCCAGCTAAATTACTCGCAAGAGAATTTAGACCAAGCACGCTCTTCACTTGAACGTATTTATACAGCACTTCGTGGTGTTGAGCCTATCGTATGTGAGCTTGAAAGTAACGAGTATATCGCTAAGTTCAGAAAAGCCATGAACGATGACTTTAATACGCCTGAAGCATTACCCGTGCTATTTGAACTCGCTAAAGAGCTTAACCGTGTTAAAGACTCAGATGCAACACAAGCTGGTAAACTGGCTTATATTTTACGCAGTATTGGTGAAGTACTTGGGGTCGCACAACAAGCTCCTGAAGCGTTTTTACAAGGTGGACAAGCGGATGATGAAGTGGCTCAGATAGAAGCGTTAATTGTTAAGCGTAACGACGCCCGTGCTAATAAAGATTGGGCTGCTGCTGATGAGGCTCGCGATGCGCTTAATGCGTTGGGTGTCGTGCTTGAAGATTCAGCGGGTAAAACGACTTGGCGCAAAGCGTAAATTAAATTTACCCGTCAATGTAAAAGGTTGCCACATTGGCAACTTTTTTTGTTTTTGTATATTGACCTCAACCTAGCTTTAGGTTTTATCTTTGCGTCTCTAATTTTTCACAAAGGAATGAAATGAATATTCTTCTTGCCATGATCCCTGCTTTTTTATGGGGCACCACGTATGCGGTAACTAAGTATGCAACACCTGATTGGCCGCCAATTTTACTCGGTGCGATACGAGCATTACCAGCTGGTTTAGTATTACTATTGATCAAACCGACTTGGCCACAGTTAAGGCAGTGGCGAGGTTTAATTGTATTAGCATTAGTTAATATCGCTTTATTCTTTAGCTTTATTTTTGTTATGGCGATCAACTTGCCTGCTGCAATAGCGGGCGTGGGAATGGTCTCTGTGCCTGTTGTGGCTTTATTATATGCATGGCTGTTTAAAGGGCAGCGACCCGCGCTATTACAGTCAGTTTGTGCGTTAATGCTGGTATATTTAGCATGGCGGTTGTTCGACCCACAGCACGTTACGCTTAACTTACTCGGTATTTTTGCGCTGATAGGGGCGTTATTAACAATCGTTATTGGTAGTACATTAGTACAGAAAATTACCACGCATATCCATTGGTGGACGGTGCTGACTTGGCAATTGATTTTAGGTGGTTCAGTGCTTGCGATTGCGGCATCAGTGCAAGCATTCTATATCGAGCCACAAGCTTATCAGGTTCTCACACAGGCATTTACCCCAAACCAATGGTTTGTACTATTTTGGTTAGTTGTGCCCAATACAGCGCTTGCTTATGCGTTATATGTTTGGCTTCTTGGGCGCATGAGTGTGGTTGAATTTACCTTTGGCACGATTGCTAACCCAATTGCAGGTATTATTTGTGCCGTTGTTTTATTAAATGAGCAATACCAAGGGTGGCAGTATATGTTGATGGCATTAATGATTTTGTTTTCTGTTTTGCCTCAATTAATAAAATTGATGCGACCTGCTCAATTAGCTAAATAACTTGGTTTAACTTAAAAATAAAGGGCTGCTAACTAGCAACCCTTTTTCATTCTCACAATATTTTGTGTTTAGGCGTCAATTAAATCTTCCACACCAACAATCAACCAAGGAGCATCGTCACGTGTTAAGCGCTCTAAATGCCAAATTTCTAAAATAGGCTGCTCCTTTTTATCAGCTAAATCGCGGTATTTACCTTTGAAACGCACGCTTACTTGCCATTTGTCTGCATCTGTATCTGCACGCACTAATTCAGCGTCAATAAACATCACTTCGGTCGCTACGCACTCTATGGCGTCGCGCTCAGCTTTAAACTCAGCAACAAGTTCAGGGCTTAAGTATTCAGCCATGGTGTTGTAATCTGCGTTATTCCAAGCCGTTTGTAATGTATGGTAATGACTGCGAGCACCTTGTAAAAAACCATTTGTGTCAAAATTTGGCGGCAAGTTAAAAGGGATTGAATTCGTTGCTGAAAATCCGCTGGTAGGGGTTGGCTCTACTGCATTTTGTTTCATTTGTGGAGCATTAAAAGCTTGTTGAGCATGCGCCATTGCAGGTGAGTTTTTACGACGTACCATACCAAGAATAAGTTTGATGATAAAAAACGCGATACCTGCCATGAGTAACATTTCAAGTAATTGCATTCCTTCGAAGTCATCCCCCATCATTGAGGCAATTAGGCCTCCTGCTAATAAACCACCAAAAATACCGGCCATCATGCCTTTTTTGTTAGATTTTGGTTTAGCTGCAGGAGAGATTGTGTTTGTGTCGGTTTGTTGTTTTTGTGCCGTTTGTTGGGTTTCTGGGGTTTTGCCGCGTTTTTTACTACCAAACTTTTTACGTGCTTGTGCATCAAAACTAGCAGTACATAATAATGCCAGTAAAGAAAAAATAACGATTAGGTTTTTCATGAACATCCTCAAAACAAATTAGAGCGGCGATTCTAAATGAGTTCTAGGGTTATATAAATAGAGTCAGTAGGATAACTAATTCGAATTGAGTTAAGTGTTTATATTTAATACAAACTGCTGAAATATAAGGCGTTGCCGCTGAAACAGCGGCAACGTAAGCATTTAGTGCAACCAGCGAATGGCGTCGTTGATTCGACCTGTATAGCGATCAACAGGGCTGCCTAAACTGGCGACTAATATAGTATCTGCCCCAGGTCCACGCTCAATATGCCCAGCAAACCGCTCATCGTGGAAGTCACTTTCCCCATGGCCAAAAGATTGTTTTTCTGAGGGGACAATGAAGACGGTCATCGGCCCGTGCTCGGACTCAAATACTAGGTGTAATCCACGTTGTCCTTTGAAGTCACAAAACATTAAGTAAGTTACTTTACCTGGTAACTCTTCTAGTTCACCACCAAGCTTTGCAAACTGTTCATTTACGCGCTCTAAACTGATCTCGTTTGTTTTTTCTAACGAGCCAAGTTCATGATATACATGTGCAAGTGCATGTTCTCCTGCACCATAATTAACATTTTGTTCGCTACTAAAGAAAAACGCACCCACTGCCACTAGCAATGAAGCTGCCATAGCAAGAGGAAGTTTACCTAGCTTAAAACGCGAGCTAGCTTCTATTACATTACTTTGCGCAGCCTTATCAGCAACGGGCTCATTACTTACAGTGCTTGGTTCAGAAGTATGCTCATCGGCGTACAGTTCAGTGTTTGCTAAAATACGCTCAGCTAAGCCTTCAGGCACAGGAATATCCAGTGCTTGGTTCAATGCATTGTCAAACTCTTGCATTTGATCAATTAGTTCTTGTCGCTCAGGATCTTGCCCAGCAAAATCCAGAATATCCTGGTCTTCACTGTTTGGCTGTGCGATTACTCGGCGACGAAACTCGAGATCATCCATTACTTTGATGCCCCTTTAAGTTGTTCATCATCACGGCTTAACGCCTCTTTTAACTGGTTTCTGGCACGGAAGAGTCGGGTCATTACCGTGTTTTTGTTTAAATCTAAAATATCAGCAATCTCATCTCCAGAGCAGCCCATAACTACTTGTAGTAATAAGGGCTCTTTGTATTCATCAGATAATTTAGCGATTTGACGTTGGATCACCGTTTGTTCCATTTCGTCATCTAACGTTACGCTTTTCTCATCGACGATCGTATCGTTTTCTACATCGCTGTAATCAAATTGTTTGCGTTCAAAACGCCGTGCATTTTCACGGCGTACAATCGTCAATAACCATGGTTTAGCTGCTTTTTGATCCAATAGCGAATCAAGCGAACGCCAAGCTCGCAAGAAAGTTTCTTGAACGAGATCTTCGGCTATATTAGGGTCGCGGCATAACCAATAGGCAAAGCGATATAATTCGCTATGATAAACATGAACAAGTTTTTCATAACGTACTTTTTTCTCTGCCACATCAACTAAGACCTGACTTTTAGAATTATTATTTCCCGGCATAATTACTTTTTTATATTAAGGGATAGTTTGCTTGCATATTTACTATGCAAGCTGTTGAGTATACTAATAAAGTCCTTTTAAAACATTTTTCTGATTTTTTTGTGCTGAGTGAGTGTGTAGCTCTAACGCTTTAATTATCACACTTAAATCAACCGTTTCACTATTTGAACTATAGAGTGCAGCCCTTAGTTTAGCAATTTGTTCGCTAAGTTGCTGATCATTTACTTGCTCGATTAAAGCATCAATAGCGTTATTTGATTGCTTAGTCACCTTTATTGCGTATCGATTAAGTGCGTGATGAAATGCAGACAGATCGTTGCTTTTGCTCTTGGCTTTTAACTCATTAAGTGAAGGAGCTGCCATTGTTGATACATGCTGCGGTTGTGTATTTGGCTTGTGGGTTGTTTTACTACGCCACCAAAGTAACAAGGTGATTAGCCACAGCAAGTAACCAATTACACAAACAATGATTAACCACATTGGCGTTTTATTTACTGCTATTGTGCTGATATTGGTTGAGTTTTCATTTAGCGGTGTCATGTCTTCAGTTTGTTGTGGTATCGCAGGGACTGCAGCAGGTAAATGGCTACTTGCCGTAACAGTAATTGTGCGTGCAGGCAAAGTTGCATAACTAATACGCTTAATTTTAGTGTTGTACCAAGGTACGCTGACTTCAGGTAGGGTGTATGTACCTGGCGTTTGTGGTAACAGTGCATACGAGGCAGTTTGCTGCGAAATAACACGGCCATCACGCACAAGGTGGTTATTTTCTTTTTCATCAGGGTAGCTACGAATGCCGTTGATCTCAGGGAGTTCAATATCAGGTAACTGCTCTTTGGTTATGCCCAAGGCAGTAAGCGTTAGTGTACGGGTAATGGGGGTGCCTACTTCGACAGTATCGCTGTCTGGTTGCCATTGCTCGTCTAAGTTAACCAACTCACTGGGTAACCACGCACCTTGATAATCATTTGGTATTGGTTTGATCTCAACATCGGTACTTTCACCCATAGCTGATACTTCTAACTGGCGGTAGTTTTGTCTAACTCGACCCTGAAATACTGGGGCTTCAATGCTATACACCCCGCTTTTTTGCGGTTGTACTAAATACTCACGCGTGATCACTAAATAGCGTTTACCATCAACTAGCTCGTATTCTTCTTGCTGTTTTCCGATTTGACTTAGTTGCGCATCAGGCATACTTGGCGCAGTTAAATTACCATCGAGTAACTCCTTTGCAAGGTAGAGTTTAACTGTGTATAAACCGGCTTCTTGCACAAATAAAGAGTCAGATGACATGGATGACTTTATAAAAATGTCGTTATTTTGTTCCGTTGCTTTGCTGCGCTCAGACACCTTCAATGAGATTGGTTGTGAGCTGATACCTGCAACATTAAAGGCTGGGATTGTGTAATCGCCAGCATTTCGGGTCATCAATTTAATTGACCAGTTTGTTTGTTTAGAAATACTGCCATTAACGATATTGGTGCGGGTGCTTACACTCGTCGGGCCAACTACAAAATCTTTTAATAGCACTGATGTGTCGGGCTGATCGTTCTTTATTGTGTCATCAGCGCTGATTGTTAGCATAAAAAACTCACCGGCTAACACAGGGTTTTTGTCAACACTGGCTTGTAGTTGTGTCATAGCCCACAGGGGCATAGCGCTGATAAGCAATAAACAGCAAAATAATCGCATTACCATGATTTTTCGACTCCTTGTGGACGACGTTGATAGTTTCGTTTTTGTGCTTCTAATTGCATTTTGTTACGTAACAAAATAGCAGGATCATCGGGCACTTTACGCAGCAATTGATTTAGTTGCTGCGCTTTTTCTTTTTCTTCATTAGTCAGCTGGGCAGCTTGTGCTTGCATCGCTTGTTGCTTTGCCGCTTCTTCTGCCTGCTTTTGTTGCTCAGGGCTCATTTGCGGCTGAGTTTGCTCACTTGGTTCAGGCTGCTCTTCATTTGCTGTTTGTTGTGAATCGTTTGATTCACTTTGTTGTGCTTGATCAGGCTCTGCTTCCATCTCGGGCTTATTTTGCTCATCACTTTGCTCAGCAGAAGGCTCGCCGTCTTGCGACTTATCTTGCTCGTCAGATTGCTCGCCCTGTTGATCGTTTTGCTGCGATTGAGAGTCTTGTTTTGACTGCTCACCTTGCTGTGATTCATTCTGATCTTTTTGATCTTGGCCTTGCTCGTCGTTCTGTTGCTCTTGATTATCGCCTTGATCACCATCCTGTGAATCTTGGTTTTGTTGCTGTTGGTTTTTTAACTGCTCCACTAAGGCTTGGTTTTCTTTGGCTTGGTCAAAATTTGGTTGCAATGCTTGTGCTTGTTTATAAGCGTTAATCGCTTCATCTAATTTGCCGGCTTTGGCTAAGGCATTACCATAATTATATAAACCTGTGGCGCTGCTATCTTGACTAAATGCGTTTAATGCACCTTCAAAATCACCTTGCTGATAAAGTGCAGCCCCTTTAAGTTGGCTTGAATCGGCAGCGCTTGCGGCCTGTTCATATTCGCCTTGCTTATAGGCCTCTAATGCGCGTTGGTCTTGGTTTTTAAAAATACTGGGTAACTCTACTGCATAGGCATTTTGTTGAGGAACAAAACATATAATCATAAATGCGCCGAGTAGTGCACTCTTTCTAAAAAACCACATCATTAAGGGTAGTAAAATAAACAAACCGTAAATACCCGCATCAATCCGCCATAACGCTTGGCTTTGCTTTTCATCTTTGAGGGTTTCAGTATTGGCACTGGGCGCGAATACGGAAATATCACGGGCGCTTGGTTGATATAGTGCAAACTTTCCGCCGCTGTTATTAGCAATACTCGATAAGCGAGATGTATTAATCGTAGGTACGACAATTTGACCATAGCTGTCTTTTAAAAAGCCGCCTTCAGGTAACTTTATCGGGGCGCCTTGCTCTGTGCCTACACCATATACATTGAGCCGGTAACGATTAGCCGCAGTAAATTGATTAATATCAGATTGCTCATTTTGCTCAATGCCATCGGTGATCAAAATAATATCGCCGTCTAAATAACCCGCTTGGGTTAGTAACTCTTTTGCTTCGTCTAGGCCTGCTAGTACGTTTGAACCTTTATCTGGCATGATCTCAGGGCTAAGACTCGGAATTAAGTTTTCAAGAGTCGCTGCGTCATTTGTTAGTGGTGAAATTGTGTAAGCAGTGCCTGCATAAGCGACAAGTGCTGTGTCGCCTTCTTTAAACAGATCAACCATATCAAGTGCTTTAAAGCGAGCTTGGACAAGTCTGCTCGGGGCTATATCTGTGCTGTACATTGACAATGACATATCCATTACAATCACGCGGGCATTTTTACTCTGAAATACAGGCACTTGTTTTTCTTCAAAGCTAGGACCTGCACTAAATAGCACTGCTAATACGCAAAATAATGCCACTAACCACATGGGTTGCCCGGTCATTTTATTTTCAGAGCTCATAACAAATTGTGCCAAATGCGGGGCTATTAATTCACCTTGGTTGGTTTTTTTATGCTTAATTAACGCAATAATAAATAATGCGGCCACGGGAATAAGTAACCATAAAACAGTTGGGCGTATAAATTCAAAGTCCATTAGGCCTCCTGTTTAAAAGTGCGGGCAGTGATCAATATTACTCGCAGGGTGACAATGGCGAGTACCATTAATAAAGGGATATAAAACAGTGAGCTCTGAGGCCTAAATGTTTGTTCATCAGCACTGATTGGCTCGAGTTTATCTAACTCTTGGTAAATTTGTTGTAATCCAGCCACGTCTTTAGCACGAAAATACAAACCACCGGTTTGTTCTGCAATGCGTTTTAATAGACTTTCATCTAAGCTGCCACCACTGGCTCCACCCATATTAAATAAGCTAAAGCCGCGTGGGTTATCTGAGCCAACACCTATGGTATACACTTTTATGCCTTCTTCACGTGCCAAAAGTAGGGCTTCTTCTGGGTCTAAGTTACCAGCGGTGTTTTGACCGTCAGTAAGCAGTACTACAATTCGATTACTTTCATCTCTATTCGCAAACCGTTTTACAGATAACCCTAACGCGTCACCGATTGCTGTCGCGCGGCCTACTAAACCAATTTGTGCTTCTGAAAGCATTTGGCTGACCGTTTTAACATCTCGTGTGAGTGGGGTTTGTAAAAAGGCGGTATCACCAAACAAAATGAGCCCTAGGCGGTCGCCTTGGCGTTGCTCTATAAAGTCACTCAGTACGGCTTTGACCATGGTTAAGCGGTCAACATATTGCCCTTGATAAGCCATGTCTTGCTCTGTCATTGAGCCAGACAAATCAACTGCAAGCATAATGTCGCGGCCTTCATTAGGCAGAGTAATTGGTTCATCAAGCCATGTAGGGTTTGCAACAGCACATACTAGTAACAGCCAAATAAGCCATTCTAATACATTAATGTTACGTGGATGCTGTTTTGCTACCTGACTTGCTAAATTATGCCTAGCAAAGCCAGGAATACGTAATTGCGTTTGTGTGTCACTGGTCGCGGGTTTAAATAGGCGTAATAGTAGTGGTAAAGGTAATAACATAAATAGCCAAGGCCAACTAAATTCAAACATTTAGCGACTCCTTAAGCTTAAATTGTTTAATACCAGCTTTTAGCTTGGTAGCCAACTCTGGTTGTGCTGTATTTGCTTGATAAAGGCTCATGAGTTCTTTTTCACTAAAATGTTGCTCAGTGAGTTTATTTAAAGTGATACACCATTCTTTTGTTCCAGCACTGGCGTGTTCAGGGCTGTAGTAATGCAAAACTAAACGTTTTATCAGTATATGTAGCTGTGCGCTGTCGTTTGCTACGGCCTCGCTTTGTGCAATGGCGTAACGCTTTGCTTTTTTAAATTGGTTATCACGGTATAGTTTTATAGCTAATAAAATAGCGGCTACAGCAATAGCAGCGATAATGAACCACCAAATTGGCGCCAGCGGCCACCATGCTACTTGCTCTGGCACAATGACATCATTAAGGCCATCTAACGGGGATGCTTGCATATTTACTTTCTCACTAACTGCAGTTCTAAAGGAGAGGCTGCATTGAATGATATTAAATTAAGGCCTGACTTAGTTAACCTGTCCATTCGCGTGCTAAATGCTTGAGCTGCCGTTTTAGCAAAGGTATCGCGAAAGCCTTTATCCATTAACGGCAATGCAAAGTCACTTCCATTAGCGTTGACGGTCACGGTTTGCTTAAAAGCAGGTAGCTGGTGTTCAAATGGGTCGCTAATATGACAACCAATTAACTCACAGTGACGGCTCAATATTTCGAGCTGTTTAAAGCTAGCATCGTCTAGTGCGCTAAAATCTGAGACCAAATAAACCAGGCTACCAGGCTTTGCTAAATGGTTGAGGCGTTTTAAATTATCACTAAAATTATTTGTTGCAGGTTGGTCAATCTTGGCAAGCGCCTGTTGGTGGCTATCACATAGATTATGACAAAGTTTTAATACAGCTTTTTCTCGGGCACTGGGCTTTAGCTCTAAATGTTCGTGCTGATTAAATACGATACCGCCAATACGATCACCTCGTTGGCAGGCTGACCACGCAACTAACGCACTAATGTGCGCGGCTTGTATTGATTTTAATAATAACTTTGAGCCAAACAACATCGAATTAGAAAAATCAGTAAAAACAAATACTGGTCGCTCTTTTTCTTCTTGAAACAACTTAGTGTGGGTTTCACCTGTACGTGCAGTAACGCGCCAATCAATAGAGCGAATATCATCACCTTGCTGATAATGACGTACTTCGGCAAACTCCATACCACGCCCTTTATGCGGTGCTAGGTATTGTCCTGTTAAACTGTTTTTAATTTTTACTTTGGGTGCAAGCTCTAAAAGCCGAGCCTTAGCTTTATAATACATTAGCTCTTTTAACGCTAAGTTTACGCCATGACTGTGGCTGGTTTTAAGCCAGCTTTGATTATCTAATTCGCTTTGCATAATTTAGGGTACGGCAACAAGTTCTAAAATACGGCTGATCACTTGATCTTTTGTTACGCCATCTGCTTGGGCTTCATAACTTAATATAATACGGTGACGTAATACATTATGCAGCACGGCTTGAATATCATCAGGTGCAACAAAGTCGCGACCATGTAGCCAAGCGTGCGCGCGCGCGCATTTATCAAGAGCGATTGTTGCTCGTGGGCTTGCGCCATATTCAATCCAGCGACCTAGTTGTTCGTCAAATTGTGCACCTTCTCGGGTGGCAATAATCAGTTGCACTAAATACTGTTCAAGTGGCTCGGCAAGATATAAACCTAAAATATCTTTACGGGCGGCAAATAAATCTGCTTGGCTTATTTGTTGTTCTGGTACTTGATGTTCACTTAATGCTTCACCGCGGGTAAGACGTAAAATATCACGCTCATGCTCAGCCCCTGGGTAATTAATGCTTAAGTGTAATAAAAAGCGATCAAGTTGGGCTTCTGGTAATGGATAAGTACCTTCTTGCTCTAGCGGATTTTGTGTTGCCATTACCATAAACAAATCAGACAGTGGGTAGGTATTTTTCCCCACAGTAACTTGGCGTTCAGCCATCGCTTCTAATAATGCAGATTGAACTTTGGCTGGGGCACGGTTTATTTCATCGGCTAAAATTAGGTTATGAAATAGGGGGCCTTTTTCAAATACAAATTCACTGGTTTGCTGGCGGTAGATGTCAGTACCGGTTACATCCGCAGGTAACAAGTCAGGCGTAAACTGTACGCGTTGAAATGAGCCCTCAACACCTTTGGCTAATGCATTTACAGCACGAGTCTTTGCAAGCCCTGGCGGGCCTTCTACTAATAAGTGGCCATCGGCTAAAATGGCGATCAGTAATGCTTGAGTTAATTCTGGCTGGCCAATAATTTGGCTATCTAAGTAAGTTTTTAGTTGTGAAAAAGCGTTAGCGGCCATAGTAAAAAGAGTATCCTCGTTAGCACGGGTTTAAAAAAGCTTAACTTGTAATATGGGTAAATAGGGTAAAACACAAGTGTTAGACCTAATTTTACAAAATAGTTCGTTATTTTTTAACGATTTTTACCCTAACATATAAAGAACCGATAATTTTGTAAATAGTTAAAAAAAAGCCTATTGTTGGTAACTAATTACACTATTTTCAATTTCGCTATTGGCTTTAGTACACGGGTTGTTTAGAATCGAGGAAAACAAACAGGTCAGACCTGTCAGCGGGAGAGCATAAATGTCTGAGCAAAACATACTTAAAACAGCAAAAGGCGATCGTATCGCCATCGTTAGTGGTTTACGTACACCGTTCGCAAAACAAGCAACTGCATTCCATCATGTAACAGCCCTTGATATGGGTAAACTAGTGGTTAATGAAATGCTAGAACGCTTAAATTTTGATAAGTCAGAAATTGATCAATTGGTATTTGGCCAAGTGGTACAAATGCCTGAAGCGCCAAATATTGCTCGCGAAATTGTGTTAGGCACAGGTATGCCGGTATCGGTTGATGCTTATTCAGTGTCTCGTGCATGCGCGACTAGCTTTCAGGCCATTGCGAATGTTGCTGAGTCAATAATGGCCGGTTCTGTCCAAGTAGGTGTTGCCGGTGGCGCAGATTCTTCTTCAGTGTTACCTATCGGTGTAAGCAAAAAACTGGCGGGTAGCTTGGTTGACTTAAACAAAGCGCGTACTTTTAGCCAGCGTTTAAAAATATTTTCAAAGCTGCGTTTAAAAGATTTAATGCCAGTACCGCCAGCAGTGGCCGAGTATTCAACAGGCTTATCAATGGGCCAAACCGCTGAGCAAATGGCTAAAACGCATAATATTAGCCGTGCAGATCAAGATGCGTTAGCACATCGTTCACATTCGCTTGCCAGCCAATCATGGGCTGATGGCAAATTAGCGGAAGAAGTAATGACAGCGCATTTACCACCTTATAAGAGCTTTATCGAACAAGATAATAATATTCGCCATAACTCAACCGTTGAAGGTTATGCTAAATTAAAACCTGCATTTGACCGTCAACATGGATCAGTTACCGCTGCAAACTCTACACCATTAACCGATGGTGCGGCAGCTGTATTAATGATGAGCGAAAGCAAAGCAAAAGCGTTAGGCTACAATATTTTAGGTTATGTACGTAGCTTTGCCTTTTCAGCTATTGGTGTGCATGAAGACATGCTGATGGGTCCTGCACATTCAACACCGATTGCCCTTGATAGAGCAGGGATCACACTGGGTGATCTAGATTTAATTGAAATGCATGAAGCATTTGCAGCGCAAACACTTGCTAACATGAAAATGTTTGCATCAGATAAGTTTGCCCAAGAAAAACTTGGCCGCAGTAAAGCCATTGGTGAAATTAACATGGATAAGTTTAACGTGATGGGCGGCTCGCTTGCATATGGACACCCATTTGCAGCAACTGGCGCACGACTTATCACTCAAAGCTTACACGAACTTAACCGCCGTGGCGGTGGTTTAGCCCTGACTACAGCCTGTGCGGCGGGTGGTTTAGGTGCAGCTTTTGTATTGGAGAGTGCGTAATGACAGATTCAGTATTTAGTTTAGAAATTGAAGACGGTTTAGCCGTTGTAACTATTGATGTGCCGGGTGAAAAAATGAACACCCTGCGCGATACCTTTGCCGATGATTTAAAAGCACTGCTTGATGATGCAAAACAACAAGCAGTGAAAGGTATGGTATTTATCAGCGGTAAGAGCGATAACTTTATTGCCGGTGCTGATGTAAAAATGCTTGATAACGTTGAAAAACGTGAAGATGCACTAGCAATCAGTGAGCTGTGTCATCGTGCGTTTTTTGATATGAAAAAACTACCATTCCCAACGGTCAGTGCTATTCATGGTGCAGCTCTCGGTGGTGGTTTAGAGTTTGCACTAGCGTGCGATTATCGTGTGTGTTCAAACAGCGATATAACTAAATTAGGCCTGCCAGAAGTACAACTTGGCTTATTGCCTGGTGGCGGTGGCACACAACGTTTACCAAAATTAGTTGGGCTACAAAAAGCCCTTGAGTGGATGCTAACCGGTAAGCAGGTTCGTGCTAAGCAAGCTAAGAAAGCAGGTTTAGTGGATGACTGCGTACCGCAGACTGTTTTACTGCGTGTGGCGAAAGAGTTTGCTTTAAAAGGCAAAGCAAAAGCGCCAAAACCCAAGCTTGACCGTATTAGCCAATTGCTTGAGTCAAACCCATTTGGCCGTAATATCATCTTTAAAAAAGCTCAAGAAAACGTGCTGAAGAAAACTGGTGGTCATTACCCAGCACCATTGGCAATCATTAAAGCAGTGCGTGCAAGTGTTGAGCTTGATGAATTAAAAGCGTACAAAACAGAAGCCGAAGGTTTTGCAACCTTGGTGATGAGTGATGAATCAAAATCACTGCGTGGGATCTTTTTTGCAACCACAGAGATGAAAAAAGAGTGGCGCAACGATGATGCTCCAGCCATTGAAAAAGCTGCTGTATTAGGCGGTGGCTTAATGGGCGCAGGTATTACTCATGTGAGTGCTGTTAAAGCGGGCGTGCCAGTGCGTATTAAAGATGTAGCAGAGCAGGGCATTAGTAATGCCATGAACTACAGCTACAAAATTTTAGATAAAAAGCAAAAGCGTCGTATTTTATCTAAAGCTGACCTACAGCAAACCATGAGTAAAATAACCGGTACGACTAATTACAGTGGCTTTAAACACATTGATATTGTTATTGAAGCGGTATTTGAAGATCTAAGTCTTAAACAAGGTATGGTTGCTGATGTTGAACAGCAATGCCAAGACAACACTATTTTTGCCAGCAATACCTCATCACTGCCTATTTCACAAATAGCGGCAGAGGCCACACGTCCTGAAAATGTAATTGGCTTACATTACTTTTCACCAGTTGAAAAAATGCCACTGGTCGAAATCATCCCGCATGAAGGTACGTCTCAAGAAACTATTGCTCGCGTGGTAAACTTTGCCCGTAAGCAAGGCAAAACACCGATTGTTGTTAAAGACATGGCAGGGTTTTATGTAAACCGTATTTTAGCGCCTTATGTAAACGAAGCGGCTAATTTACTGCTAGCGGGTGAGCCAATTGATAAAATTGATGCGGCACTTGTAGAATTTGGTTTCCCTGTTGGGCCGTTGGCATTATTGGATGAAGTTGGTATTGATATTGGCTCTAAAATAGCCCCAATTCTTGAAAAGGAACTGGGTGAGCGCTTTAAAGCCCCTGATGCATTTAGCCGTTTAATTGATGCAAAACGCTTAGGTCGTAAAACTGGCCGTGGTTTTTATATTTATGATAAAAAAGCCAAGAAAGTGGATGAGTCAATCTATGAGTTACTTGGTGTAAGCCCATCTCCACGTTTAAACAAAAGTGAAATTGCTAAGCGTTGTGTAGCCCAAATGCTCAATGAAGCCGTGCGTTGTTTAGATGATGGTATTATTGCAAGCCCACGTGATGGCGACATTGGTGCGATATTTGGTATTGGCTTCCCACCATTCTTGGGCGGCCCATTTAGCTATATGGATAAACTTGGCGCAAGTAAAGTGAGCTCAGAAATGGCGACCTTTGCTAACTACAACCCTGTATTTACCCCTTGTGATACCTTGGTCGATATGGCAGATAAAGGCGCGAGTTTTTATCAGGTTGAGCCTGTAGCTACAACAGACAGCGCACCTCAAACTGAAAAACAACCAAGCGTTGTTGAAGAGTCGTCAGTTGACGTTGCAACGGATGAAGTTATTATCACGCAAGCTCCTGAGCCTGAGAGTGAAGATGAAACCGCAGATGAAAAACAACAAGACGATAAAAAGGCTTAAGGTTTAAATCTGCTAAAAGCGCACCCTTGAGGTGCGTTTTTTTATGCCTACATAAAATCACTAACGCATAAAATTACATTGCATAAAGACTGTTTTATCCATAGTCGAGGTGTGTATTTAAAAAGAAAACTTGTGGGGAAAGTATTGCACTAAGCGAGGTGCCCAGTGCAATAGATGCATCACATGTGAATCTCGATCGCTTTGCGATCTTTTTCAGGCATGTTTGCTACAACTAAACTAAATGAATTATCAATCATGCGCTCAATTTCGCCTTGCGGGATAGAGCCATCCAGAATAACAGTATTCCATAACCGTTTATTCATATGATAGCCTGGTATCACTGAAGGAAAAATATCCCGTAGAGCTTGTGCTTCATCCGGGTCGCATTTTAAATTCATCCACCAAATTAGGTTGCCATCTTCATCTGTTTCGCCTTCATTACCGACCGATAATGTAGCAAACATTTTATGATTTACTTTATATACATCAACTTCTTGGCCAAAGGGTTTGGTAACCATAACCAGAGGCTTAGTTGTTAAATACTCATGTGCTGTGTGTTGATCCATGATCCAGTCCTTGAAGTCATTTACGGTATCTTAACCATAGCAGCTTTTTCGTAGTTTAGTCATGAAAAAACGTCCAATAGGTATAATTTATTAGAATAATCAATCATAACGTTACTTGCTGGGATTTTCTTGTTGCAGAAAAATAACTTCGTGGTATGTTTCTGATGATTTAAAAATTATAGGAATACACTAATGCCTAAGGCAAGTGAAGTTAAAAAAGGTACTGCCATTGAGTTCAATAACCGCGCTTTAGTGGTTAAAGATATTGTTCGTTCTGTGCCCCAAGGTCGCGCTGGTGGTAGTTTATACCGCATGCGTCTATATGATGTAGTAACAGGTGCGAAAGTTGACGAAACGTTTAAAGACAGTGATATGCTAAAGCTTGCTGACTTAATTCGCCGTGAGTCAATGTTTTCTTATATCGATGGCGATGAATACGTGTTCATGGATAACGAAGACTACACGCCATATAATCTAAATAAAGACGCTATCAGCGAAGAGATTTTATTTGTTAATGAAGAAACACAAGGCGTACACGTTATTGTGATTGATGGCGCACCTGTGGGCTTAGACTTACCATCAAGTGTTGAGCTGGTAGTTGAAGAAACAGATCCATCTATTAAAGGGGCATCAGCCAGCGCACGTTCTAAACCAGCACGTTTATCAACTGGTTTAACTATTCAAGTGCCTGAACATATTTCAACGGGTGACCGCATCCGTATTAATACAGCTGAACATAAATTTATGGGCCGTGCTGAAAAGTAACCTTTAGCTCATTAAATAGCGATTGAAAGCCGATACAACATCGGCTTTTTTTGTATCTATTATGAATGACACGAATACCCATTATTCATATATTAGAGTTTAAACGACATTGCACATAAGTTACACTGCGCGCTTTATTTTTAATCAGTTTCATTAAGGTCTATTTTGTATTTTTTGATAAGCGCAATTTTTATCGCAATTATGTATTTAGAAGTAATCAAAAAAGGCATGCCGGTTAAGCGCTGGGTTATGCTTGCAGGCTTGCTAGGACCGATAGCATGGTGTTTATTTAACGTGCATTACCGTAGAGCTCTATTACGGGGTGTTGGGGTCAATGCGTGCATTTGGCGCCCTTAAGCTTGATGGATTAAACTTGGCGCTGATTCATTAAGTTGTTTTTGCAAAAATGCGGTAAATTCGGTTTTTGATAATGGCTTAGAGTAATAATAACCTTGCATAGTTTCGCAATTAAGTTGCTCTAAAATTGCTATTTGCTGTGCTTCTTCAACACCTTCTGCAACAACATGTAAATCTAAGTTGTGGGCAATAGTGACAATCGAGTCAACCATATTGCGGCCACGTTCATTTTCCATATCATCAATAAATGCTTTATCAACTTTTAACGTATTAAGTGGAAATTGCTTTAAGTATGCAAGTGATGAATAGCCTGTGCCAAAGTCATCCATAGCTAAGTGAATACCGCGTGCACTGAGTGAACGCATAATCGATATAGCGTCTTGTGGGTCATCCATTACAGTACCTTCAGTGATCTCAAGCTCTAAAAAGTAAGACGGTAGTGCATTTTTTTGTAAAATCACGTCAATACGCGTGGTTAAATCTGGCAAGCTAAATTGTTTTGCTGACAAATTTACCGCTACTCTGCCGTTAAATAAACCAGCATCGAGCCACTCTTTCACATCACGACAAGCTTTGTTTAATACCACTTCACCTATTTCAATAATTTGTCCTGTTTCTTCGGCAATAGGGATAAACACGCCTGGGCTAATAATGCCTTTTTTTGGTGTAATAAACCTAACAAGGGCTTCCATACCGGTAAATTTGCCAGTACGAATGTTCATTTTCGGTTGGTAATAAACCTCAAAATGATCTTCTTTTAAGCCAAATCGCATTAAGTTTTCGATTTGTAAGCGTTTAACAGCTTGGCGATTCATTGTATCGTTAAAGAATAGGTAACTATTACCTTTCTTTTTTGCGTGATACATGGCCGTATCGGCGTTTTTAAGTAACAGCTCTGGCGTATTACCATCTTCAGGGAATAGCACTATACCTAAGCTTGACGTGATTACTAATTCATGGCCGGCCATTTTAAATGGTGTAGCAATTGCTGCTAAAAACTGTTTTGCCATGCGGGTAATGGTATGAATGTCATTTGTACCAGACATTACAAGGGCAAACTCATCGCCACCTAAGCGGTAAAATACATCTTTTTCACGGGTAAGCTTGTTCAATCGCATCGCGAGTTTAGCCAGTAAGCTGTCACCCAGTTGATGGCCTAGTGAGTCATTGATTTTTTTGAAGTTATCTAAATCGAATACTAATAAGGCATGATGCTCGTCTTGTTTTGCCAGTTTTTTTAGATCAGTAAAAAACAAGTTACGATTAGGTAAGCCTGTGGTTCTATCTCGGTTTGATAAATTATGTAACTGCGATTCAGCTTTTTTGCGCTCTGTTAAATCTGAAAATACCACCACGTAGTTACAGATTTGATTGTATTCGTTTTTGATTTCGTCGATTGAAATTTCAATAGGCAATACTTTACGATCACTATTACGCAGTTTAACTTCTTGTTGCCAATGCTCGGTGCGACGCACGGTATTTTTTATTTCTTCTATATAACTCTCTTCATAGCCCTGCAGGCTGAAAGGCTTATTTAGGTAGTTTTCACGGTTGCCACCAAATTGGCTCAAAAAGCTAGGATTTAAATCAACCAAATTGAAATTTTTATCGTAAATAGCCAGTGCATCAGTAAGTGATTCAACACATTTTGCAAATAGATTTAAGCGGGCTTCAGTTGATTTTAATAAAGAAATGTCACGGACAGTGCCGGTCATCCGTAATGGATTAAGGCTTGCATCTTTTTCGATGATTTTGCCGCGGTCAAGTACCCAGCGCCAACGGCCGAAACTATCTTTAATACGGTAACTTGCTTCAAAAAAGGCCGTTTGCTCAGCAAAGTGCTGTTTGAGTAAAAGTTCAACACTGGATAAATCATTTGGATGAATAAGGGACTTATTAGGCGGAAAATCACTTGCCGTGTTTTTATCCATCATGTATTTGTCATTAATACGCAGTACGGTACCTGAATCAATATTCCAATCCCATAGAGTATCGCCACTACCTTCAACGGTGCTTTTTAAACGGTGCTCGGAGATGCGTAGTTGCTTACGCGAGCGACGCAACCTATGGATTGTAAATAACAGGTAGGGTAAAACCAGCGCCACAAAAGCACTTGGTATGTAAATCATGGTCGTTTTATGATCAAATAACTGCTCACTATATGATAAAGGACTATAGCTGAGGAGTAACAATACAAATAATGTAAATTTTGATGTTATTTTTTTTATTATATTTTTAATTTTCATTATGCGCTTCTTTAATTTTCACCAGATAATTTAATAGAAGCGCTAGGTTGTGTCAAAGAGAATGCGAGTAAATAGCGTCTTTTGTTTGTTTCTTTAATTTAGCCACACTTAAAAGCTCATATCTTGCTCTATTATCATCGAAAGTTGCAAGTATATAGTTTTTCATTTGTGATAACGTGAGCTCGTTTAGTGCGCTTAACAGTTTTTTCTGCATATGAAATTGATGATCTCGATTACCAATCGCAAGCCACAACCGTTGTGAGCGTAAACGTAAGTTCTTATCTTTTTCAGCTATGTGAGTTTTAAGGCCGTGTTTTTGCATTTGCCACTGTTGCTCATTTATGGAGTCCAGATTTTTAACAAAGTTGGCTAAAAATTCATTATGTCGTTCAAGCAATGTTGTCGTACTATAATTTGGTGACTGGACATAAAAAGCAATGCCGGCGCGAGTATTAAAGGGCGCATACCCAGCTCCTACTAAGTAACCTAATTGTTGCTTGGTGCGCAGCTCATTAAAGTAATCATGATTAATTAAATGGTTTAAAGCCATCATTTTAATTTTTTCGTCTACTTCGCCAGTTAATGCTTGGTAATAGATCACCATAGCGTTATCACTGCAATTTAACTCCAGCTGGGCACGGGTAATTTTATCAATTTCGTACAACGGGCGTGTTAAATCTGCAATCGTTGCAGACTTGGCTAAGTGATTTGCCACTTCTTTTTGGAATTCTTTCGCATCGCTTTCTCGCCAGTTCCCGTGTAAGAAAGACTCAACATGTAGTGCTTTAAAAAACTCTTTTCGAAAGCAGTTAAACTGATGAAAGCTGGTGTCTTTTAACGCCGTGGCGAGCTCTTCAGGTTCAGGGTTCCATGGCATGACTTTCGCGCCAAGCACACTGAATAACTCGCCAACTGGTTTGTTTTGGTTGCTATTTCGCCAATGGCGTACCAACTGCTTTTTATATTCAGCGAAGCGTTTGGCACAGATATCAACGTTAAACAGGGCATCTAGTAGCTCATCTACAAGCTCCAATTGGCTTGATGATAAGCCCGCAGTATGCAGTGTTAGTCCGCCCTGGTGCGAGGTTAAATGGTAGCTCAAGCCTGCTAATTCAGCTGGGTAAAATTGTTCGGCTACGCTATCCATAAATAAATCAGCAAATAGCCGTGTTAGTGCCATGTGTTTAATATCTTTAACCGCATAATCAGAGTCCATAGCTAAGTAAAAGTGCCCTTTAGCGACCCGAAAAGTGTTGTCTTGTTTAAACCAAAAATCAAAACCAGGTTCTTGCACTAATAGCACAGGTTTAGTTTGTGGCTGCTGCACATCAAATAAGACGACGTCTTTGGTTAAATAAGGATTTGCCGTTGGCAATAACATTTCAGGCAGTGGTGTGTTGATTTCACTAAGCGCTTCGAGCCAACAGCTCGATAATCCTTCTACACGATAAGGTGTGTGATACCACTGAGTTTTATGCTCTGGTTCAACATCGGGGTGAATGAGTACCAAACGCATATTGTGTGGTACTAACCACTGCATGGCTATTTCGTGGGCATGCTGATTAAACCCCTCCATTAAATAATCACCTTGCACATAGTTAGCTTCGTCGTAATGTTGCATATTAACGCTTAAATTACTTACCCAATCTATGAGCCGTGCTTTTTCTTGGTTATCAAACGCTATTTTTAATAGGTTTTTCTTATCTTGATAAAGTCGTGGTAGCTTGTCGATATTTTGATTAATTAAGCATATGTATTCAAACACCATTTCGACGATATCTTCATAGTACTCAATGCCTTCATCTGTCAGTGCCATACTGATATTAAAATCTTTAAAATTACTACCATTTATTCCGCCACCTGCGGAAAGGGCATTGATCCAGCCTTGCTCTTTTAAAATGGAATATAAGGATCCTTGCCCTTCATACCCTAAGAGGTGGGCAATAAAGCTGACGGTTTTATGACGATAAAACTCATCAATATTGGGCATTGCAAAGCTAACAATGAGCTTTTGCATATGTTTATGAGGCTCAATATGTAACACTTTACATAAATCTTGCTCGCGGTAGAGTTGAGCTTCTATCGGCGGCTTTGTAGCATTAGCGCCTTTGATATCACTAAACAGCGCCGTTACCCAGTGTTGCATTTGTGCTATTTCAGCATTTGCACAAACAACGAGAGTCATCCACTGAGCTTGATAATGGGTGTCAAAAAAAGCTCTTAACTCATCACTTATACATAGTTCACGATCCGCTAAGGTTTGTAAATTACCGACAGAAAATTTAGCAAAAGGGTGAGCCGGGTTAACGGTTTCTTTGTGTGCTTGATATATACGGCGCCCATCATCTTTAATTTTTAATTTAAATTCAGCTTCTATGGCATTACGTTCTTTTTCTGTTTCAGCTGGGCTCAAAAGTGGCGCGATAAAAAAGCGACTAAACTGAGTGAGAGCATGTTCAAACTCTTGATTATTAATATCAAAGAAGTAACAGGTGTGTTCAGTTCCTGTCCACGCATTCGTATTGCCACCAGATTGGGACACAAAGTTACTAAAGCTATTTGATTCAGGAAATTGGTCAGTGCCTAAAAACAGCATGTGCTCTAAAAAGTGTGCTAAGCCTTGCCTATCATCGGGATCATCAAAGTGTCCGGCATTAACAGCCATTGAAGCGGCAGCTTTAGTTGAATCTTTATCTTGCACTAACAGGACTTTTAGACCATTGTCCAGTGTTAGGGAGTGGTATGTTCTGTTATCATTACGGCTGATATTCAAATGATGCTCCTGAAACTTACGTTTACTTGTTTACAACACATGATATCTTCAGGGCTGTGTTTTAATGCAATGCCTTAATACCTGAATATCATAAGCGATAGGTTATATTGCTTTAATATAGCGGACAAACGGGCAAACTGGCTACTGTTTTATATTCTTTAATCGGTTGATTTTTTATGAAAACAATCCTAATTATGCGCCACGGCGAAGCAACACCGATGCAAGCTGACGATGCAAGTAGAAATTTGACCTTAGTTGGCCAACAACAAGCTGAAAAAATGGGTAAGTGGCTGCACGCAACCCATACTCCAACAGCGTTATTAGTGAGTCCTTTTATAAGGGCTCAGCAAACAGCGCACGGCGTTAAAAAGAATAACGCGTTTTTATTTGAAGAAACCTGTACTGATATTACCCCAGAGGGAAATCCGCAAGTTGCGGCCGATTACCTTGAAACCTTAATAGCATTACACCCTGAGTGTGATACTTGGCTGGTAGTGGCGCACATGCCGATAGTCAGCTACATGGTTGATCAATTAAGCAAGGGTAATATGCCCATCTTTAATACTGGGGCTGTGGCTGTCATTCAGTATGACGACACTAATCAAACAAGCCAGTATGTGAGTATTCATGCTCCAGCAAATGTCATAGCTTAATGTATGTATCTCATTGTAATTTGAAATTATTTCAATGCGAAAAGTTAACTTCATCGGCATAATTTTGCTAAATTAGCGCAAACTAATTGATAGAGAGTGACCATGAGTATCGAACGTCTTCAAACAGGTGCGCGTATGAGCCGCATTGTTAAACATAACGGCACAGTGTATTTGTGCGGCCAAGTGTGTGCAGATGCAGAGCAAGGCATTAAAGAGCAAACCCAAACCATGTTAGATAAAGTAGAAGCACTTTTAGATGAAGCGGGTAGCTCAAAAGAGCACATGCTTAGTGCGACAATTTATGTCAAAAGTATGGAGTACTTTGCAGATATGAATGCAGTGTGGGATGCATGGGTTCCCCAAGGACATGCTCCCGCGCGTGCTTGCGTGGAAGCTAAAATGGCTCGAGAAGCATTATTAGTTGAAATATCAGTCGTCGCGGCTGTGAAATAATGATGTGTAGCGACTTGTTCATACAATTATGCTCCAACAAGTCGCTTACTAAAATCCATTCATATATTTAATCTCGCTTAACTTCAGGATAGACGATGAGTGCAAATCCAGTGGTATTAATAACCGGCGCTAGTCGTGGAATAGGCGCTGCAACTGCAATTTATTTCGCTCGCCATGGTTACGATATCTGTCTTAATTACAAAACCAATGACGTTGAAGCAAAAAAAGTAGCGCAGCAAGTTCAAGCCTTAGGAGTAAAGGTGCTAAGGCTGCAAGCTGATGTATCTAAAGAAGTCGATGTAATAGCGATGTTCGAAAGTATTGATAGGGTATTTGGCAAGCTCGATGTTTTGGTCAACAACGCTGGTATTTTAAAACCACAGATGACGCTACTTGATACGGACGCACAACGTATTAATGAAATACTGACTACCAATATCACCAGCGCATTTTTATGTAGCCGCGAAGCGATAAAGCGAATGCCAAACGGTGGTAGTGTTGTCAATGTGTCATCAGGTGCGGCTAAAACTGGATCGCCAAACGAGTATATTGATTATGCAGCGTCTAAAGGCGCGATGGATACGTTAACTATTGGTCTTGCCAAAGAGGTTGCGCAGCAAAACATACGAGTGAATGGCGTAAGGCCAGGGCTTATTTATACTGATATGCATCGTGATGGTGGCGATGCTAATAGAGTTGATAGGCTCAAACAAAAGCTACCTTTAGGGCGCGGCGGACAGAGCGAAGAAGTGGCCGCTGCAATATACTTTTTAGCGTCTGAGCAAGCTTCTTTTACAACCGGAAGTTTTATTGATGTTGCAGGCGGTTTATAACTAAGAAAAGTGAAATTAAAACAAAAGCATACTCGTTGTTTATATCCCCAATGCATGACCTTAAAGAAAGCTGCTGATAATAGGAAACTAACCTAATCATAAACCTTACATTGTTGTAATAATAGGTTACTTATGCAATATAATTGTTAATACTTTACTCGGAATAGCTGGCAGTAACTAAGATGTGCCGTTATTATTAAGAGTGAATTTATAAATAATAATTTAGGTGTTATGGATACTGAAAAAAAATCGAGTTTGTTTCTATTCGGGTTATTTATTTTCATTATGTTGGTTGGCTTACTAGGGCTGTCACTTACCCCTAAATGGAATGAACCGTTAGCAAATAATATATACGCTATAGCTGGGTTATTCGCCTTTAGTGGAGATTGGACACAAGATCTTCATAAAACTCAGCATATGAATATTTTTATTGAGTTTGCACGTTTTGCAGCCCCCCTAACCACGGCTTTAATTTTCTTTGTATTGATTTTTGATGGTGCAAAACAATTATTGGCATTTTTATTACGTCCGCGTACTGGTTTTGAGTTGGTCATAGGCCTTGGTAATAAAGGTTCTGCTATTGCCGTGTCGGCGCTAGAGCAAGGTAAAAAAGTAATTGCGATAGAGCATCAAAGTCAAAATAGCAATATTGCACTGTTAAAACGCCGAGGTGCGATTGTTTTCAATGGTGAAATTAATCTAAAGGTGGTTAAAAAGTTAAATGTATGGCATGCGAAAAATATATTTTTTTGCTGTGGTGATGACAATAAAAATATCGCCATAGCAGAGCAAGTGCTCCCTTATTTAAATGCGGTTGAAGGCGAAAACTCTCCTCAGGTTTTTGTACATTTACATAGCCGAATATTGGCTGATAAATTAAATCAATTACCGCGCTTTATGAGTAACACTCAAACTGAATTGCGATTTTGGCGCAAAAGCCAAATTTTAGCGGAACACTTATTACAGCGTTATCCAATACAGCCTTATGCCAATATTCAAGGTGCATCGCGGGCGCATATTATTATATTTGGCTGTAATGATAATGCGCTAGATTTAGCACGAACGATAGCCAAAAATGCAATTTATAAGAGTTTACAAACGCCAACGATTACGTTCATTATTGATAAGCCGAATAATGGTAGCTTGAAAGCTGAGTTTGCTGCTATTGCTGCAGCAACACAGTTGAAGGTCATTGAAGAAGATGTTGCTCAGTTAGTTGCTGAGCAGCAACGTCTTGCAATGCTACTCAATGATGTAACACAAGTATATATATTTGAAAGTGAAAGCTTAAATAGCTTTGAAGTGGCATTGGCGCTACGAAATGTAATGTTTAGCCATTGCTTGTTTATGGCACCGATTATTTATGCCACAGATCATACTGAAATTGGTGAAAGTCCCGCGCAGCAAAATCAAAAGATTCCAGATAATTTATATGCTTTCAATAACAATAGTAAAGACATCAATATCAGTGCTATTACCCAGCCGCTTGGCAGTTTAATAGCAAAACGCACTCATGAGCACAGTTACATGGCCAGTAACAATGACAACAGCCAGCCTACCTCATGGCAAGGATTACCATATAGCTTAAAAGAAGCAAACCGTGCGTTTGCTATGAGTTGGGATAACAAGCTCGCAGCAATAGGCGCACGATTTTGTACAACTGCTCAGGGAATTGAAATCAGTGCCAGTGAGCTTAATCTTATGTCAGCTATGGAGCACACGCGTTGGTGTGCTGAGCGCCGCATAGATGGTTGGCAATTTTATGATGTTCGGTCTAACTTAATCAAACAGCACCCATTATTAAAACCTTGGTGTGAACTCAACACTACGCAGCGGCAAGGGAATAATGATTTTTTTGCAACTACAGTAACCGACCTACAAGCCATGGCGAGTAACAGAGAATTTGAATTTGGCTTGCAACGAGTCAGAACAATTGCGGTAACAGGGCATCGTTTTAATGATTTATCGGCGTCAAAATACAGCGAGTTGGTAGCCGCGATTGATGCTACCTTATTGCAAATTAAACAGCGATACCCAAATGATCATTTTCAATTTGTTAGTGGCTTGGCTCAAGGAGCTGATCGGTTGGTTGTTGAGCGCGCCAAAATTATTTTGGGTGCCCCATTTATAGCGTTACTGCCAATGGCTTATGAGCTCTATAAAATGGATTTTGATAATGACAATAATGAATTTGAACAATTCATTGCGAAATCACTTTGGTATAGCGAGATCCCACCTGTGTATCAGCATGTTGCTGATATGGAAGAGGTAACTAATCCTGCTCGCGCTAATCAATATGCTGCATTAGGCGCACATTTAGTGGCTATTGCGGATGATTTAATTGCAGTATGGGATGGTAACGGTGGACGAGGTTTAGGTGGCACCGCAGATGTTGTTGATTGGTGGAAAAATAAAGTTCCAGAAGAGTTTGCAGTGAGCTACCCGTTAAAACCGCAAACTGCGAAGGGTGATTTGTATATTGTTGATTTTGTAAGAGGTAGTTAAATATGAGTGAGTCACAGTTAACTCATCAATATTTAGCATTTATTTCGTATCGTCACGCAGACAATAAACAAACAGGGCGTCAATGGGCAACCTGGTTACACCAGGCAATAGAAACCTATGAAATACCTAAAGATTTAGTTGGTCAAAAGAATGCTCGAGGGGATGTCATCCCAGAACGGATCTTTCCTATTTTTCGTGACGAAGAAGAGCTCCCCGCAGATGCCGATTTAGCCAACGCGATTACCCGAGCACTTGATAATACTGGCTTGTTAATCGTGTTGTGTTCACCTAATGCGGTTGCTTCAACTTATGTAGCTGACGAAATTGATTACTTTAAAAAACTAGGTCGTTCGGATCAAATTATTGCAGCAATGATAGATGGCGAACCAAACGCAAGTTGGGATACCAGTAAACAAGAGCAGGGTTTTACCGCCAGTGATGAATGTTTTCCGAAGCCTTTACAATATGCTTATGATGCTAACGGTCAGCCTACATCACAACTTGCTGAGCCGTTGGCAGCAGATTTTAGGGTTAACCATGATGGGGTGCTTGAGCAGGGATGGGCATCGGTAGAAGCTTATCGACAGTATTTAAAAGCCTTAGGTTCTGTGTCGGCTAAAGTAATAAACGAACGAGTAACTCGTTATCAAGCTCAGCAGCAGCTAATGCTATTAAAAATTATTGCTGGCATTATCGCAGTACCGCTGGGCGCATTAACAAAGCGCGATCAAGCTTACCAATTAGAGCTTGCTCAGCAAAAAACCAAGCGCTTACGACAATGGTTAAGTGGCGTTGCTATCTTAGCTATTGTTGCAATTGCGGCAGGGATCACGGCTTTTTTTGCTCAACAACGAGCAGTAAAAAATGAACAATTAGCGACCGAGCAACGTGATGCGTCACTGCTAAATCAAAGTCGTTTTTTAATGGATCGAGCGCGCCAAGCGAATAGCAATGGCGAGCACGACCTTGCTTTGTTATTAGGTTTGAATGCGTTACCAGGCCGTTATGGGGGGGAGCGGCCAATGCCTGATGATATTGGTCAAATAAGAACAGCAATTTATGCCACTAATAAGCGCTTTCACTATCAAGGTGACGAAAATTTTTCACAGGTTGAATTTAATGCAGAGCAAGGTTTTTTTGCTTTGAGTGATGGCAAGTTACAGTATTTGTCATATCATCAAATGGCTCAAGATCAAGTGATTGCCGCAGAGCAGGCGATTGTTGCTTTTGCGCAAAGTGAAGATGCAACAAAATTAGTCACGGCATCAAATAAAGGCCAAGTCACTTTGTGGGATAGTAAATCATTAACGCAGTTAGCAACAACGAAGCTCAATGTAGATATAGTGCAGGTATTGCTAAGTCCAGACGGCAGTATAGTTTACACCTTGTCTGCTATGAATCGCATCATTGCCTGGTCAGTGTCAGAGCAGAAAGTTATTTTTGATCACACAACATCCAACAATTTTACTAATGATAAATTACTTCTAAGTCCAGATGGTAAATATCTCGTGATCTCTCCTGTTGCATTTGGTAAGGCCAGTATATTTGATGCGTTTACTGGGGCCCTGATCCGACATATCGAATTAGATATCAGCTATGGGACGACGAGTAGCTTGGCAAGACAATTGCGCTTTACATCAGATAGTCAAGGTCTATTGATTTATGATAATAAGGGTACTCGAGTTGAAACAATAGTAACTGGAGAAATCCAAGGGGAAAGCTCAGGAATGCACGCGCTGACCGATAATTCAGGCGAATATATGTTTGTTATGTCGAATTTTCAGCCCATTGTAAATGATGCTACTAATGCTGAATTTATTCGAGGTTTACAAAAAGCGCCAGTCCTTTGGAATATTAAAACAAATACAGGCGGCCCATTGAGCCACTTTGGTGATGTAACTGATGCAGCCTTTACCAGTGATGGCACTATGTTATTGACCATATCTTATAGCACAGTGAGGGTATGGGATGTAAAAACAGGCACAGAAATGACGAATTTTAAATTGCAGGGCGCACCTAAGTTACAGTTGAAAAATAATTTATTACTCGGGGTGTCCAGTAAAGAAAAATCAATTGCATTGTGGCAACTAGATAAAACTCAACCCCACTTTGCATTATCACCTGACAGTAAAGTATGGGGTAGCCAATTTAGTGCTGATGGTAAGCAACTTTTAACACCAAGTCATGAAAATGAACAGC
Source organism: Pseudoalteromonas mucoides (assembly GCF_049257175.1). NCBI lineage: Bacteria > Pseudomonadati > Pseudomonadota > Gammaproteobacteria > Alteromonadales > Pseudoalteromonadaceae > Pseudoalteromonas > Pseudoalteromonas mucoides. The sequence continues at coordinate 326,903 of NZ_JBMMUC010000003.1, read as the reverse complement.
GTTATTACCTAATCGGTACCGGGCAAGGTGATATCCAGCAAACACTTACATTATGCAATTCAGCTAGACTAGCAGCTAATGCTTGGTCAAAAAGTGGCCGCTACTTAACTGTTAATTGTCAGTTTAACAGTACCAAGGTGTTTGATATTAAAAAAGCTGACTACCTTAATTTTGGTCAAGACAGCGATGATATTAATATTGCTAATATTGCACTCACAGCTAACGAAGCTCAGCTTGTTCTTTTGAAAAGTGATTGGAAAAGTAACACTCTGTCAAAATTTGATATAGAAAGTAAAGCTTTATTGGCTGAGTTTAAATTAGCAGATGATATTACGGTTGATAAACTTATAGTTAGTGAAACAGGCCTGTTTGCACTTACCACAAGCTATAATGCGGGTGGGCAAGTATATAACTTAAATACAGCCATGCAGATTGCCACAATAGATAAGTTGACCAACATTGATAGTGGATTTTTTATTGAAGCGACGCAGCGGTTGATAGTGCAAAAGTCAAAACGTAGTTTGCTTATGTATGATCTCAACACTGGGGAGGTGCTGAAACAATTGGAATTTGATTCTGACATTAAATCGTACAAATCGCATCAACAACAATTTATTGTTGGTTTAAAAGATCAAGAATTAATCGTGTATGATAGTCAAAACGCACAGGAACAGCATCGCTTCAATACTTTAACCGAACCTAATAACTTAACGGCCACTGTGTCGAATAAGTACGTTATTTTAAATGGCAGCAAGCCGAGCATATATGAAGTTGCAACTGGAAAACTATTTTATCAAAGTGAGGATTATCAAAATCAATCGTTGGCGTTTGATGAACAAAATGACCGTCTATTGCTGCTTTCAAATACGAATAAAGTATATACATTGCCTGCAATTAGCGAGGGTATCGCACAAGCAGCAATCAATGCACTTCCTTATAAACGTCATTGTCTAACAAATAAAGAACGCGAAGAAAACTTTATTTCGCCGTTAAAGAAACAACAGCAATTGAACAGGGATTGTTTGGGAATTAATTAATGCACACTATGGCTACAAAAGCACCGATAACCAAAAACTAAAGCTAACTACACTTAATACGGTTGAAAGTACCACAGCACCTGCAAGCGTAACTTGATGCTTACCAATTTGGCTAGCAATGAGGTAGGCGTTAACCCCAACAGGAGAGGCGCTTAACAGTACCAGTACATTTAAAATGTTTCTATCGAGTGAGAATGCATAGCTACCTATGAAAAACACCCCCGCAGGTAGTACAAAAATCTTCATTAATGACGCTATTAATGCCGGCTGCCAATTAGCCGCTATTTTATAAAACGCTAAGTTAGCACCTAATACAAACAGCGCACAGGCTATGGCAGGCGTTGCGAGCAGCTCTAAACTATTGGCTAAATTATCAAACAGGTGTAAACCACTGACGTTGAGTAAAAGCCCACACCCTATACTTAATACTATTGGGTTTAGTACCATACTTTTGATGAAAGTTGGCCACGAAAATGCGTGTTCACTGCCTTTTGCACCAATCAAATACGTCAATGCGAATAATAATGTGCTATGAAAAGTAATAATCATAAACGCTATGGCTATCATGTCTTTGCCTAATGAGGCTATGACGATAGGTATGCCCACAAGTACCATGTTTGAATAACTTGACGCTAAGCCAAATACGCCATGTTCTTGATAGTTTTTTTGTTTAGCCAGATAAAAACGGTCGATAGTTATACCGCTGGCAAACACCAACAAGACAGGAATGTAGAAGCTCAAAAAAGCAGATAGACTAATGCTTTGCTGTAAGTCGATACGGGACATATTTAGCAACAAAAATGCAGGTAAACTCACATAAAACGTAAATTTACTAAGTCCTGCAATGTGCTGCTGCTGAAAAAATTTTAATTTGCAGCAACTGTATCCAAGAGCAACAATAAAGATCAGTGGAAAAATAATTGAAAAAATATGCACTGCTTTATTGCCCTAAATTTAAAGTGGTTGGAAAATCAAAAATGGTGTTTATCGTCTGAACTCATCATTTTGCGGTAAATTGATCAAAATGAGCACAGCCCCTTTTCCACCATACTCCAGCGGTGCTTGGTGAATCGCGATTACATCAGGGTGTTGCACTAGATATTGCGGGACTTTATGTCTGAGGATGTGTCCACCAATACCATGAACGACGCAAGCACAGTAATAATGCTTTTTTTTGCATTCATGTATTAAGCCTGCTAATTCATCTTTTGCTATTTCTTTATTTAAACCGTGTAAATCCAAGGTTAGATCAGGAATAAAATCCCCACGACGCAATTGCTTAGCTAAAAAGCGGTCTTGGCCATCTTGCACATAATTGACCGTACCATTAGTGTCTATGTCTGGCACATATTCATCAGAAAAGAAAAATTCTGACTGTTGTTGCTTTTTTTGCTGGGCAAATTGCTTCGCTTGTGACACTTTAGGTTTATTGGCAAAACGATGAGTGTCTTGTTTAAGTACACGGGCACCATTAATACTTTGACGAAACAAGTCAATGTCGTCAGTGCTGATTAGGCTGTTTGAGTGAGGATCTTTTTTCATAGCGGCAGTCTAAACAAAAAAATGCTAAAAATCGAGTGGAAAGCGAGTTAAAACCAAGAGAAAAGGCGTTACAATAGGGCAATCATGGGGCCTTAATTGTGCCTCGATTGAGTTAATATTTTGAAAGTGAGCAGGCAGATAACACACATGAGCGAATTACTAATAGAAGAAGCAACCTTAGATGAAGCTGTTGCAGAACTTTCAACATTGCATGATTGGTTACGTTGGACGACTAGCCAGTTTGCCAGTAGTGGTATCTTCTTTGGTCACGGGACCGACAATGCATGGGATGAAGCGGTAAGCTTATTACTTCCTGCGTTAAGTTTACCAGTTGATGCGCCAAAAGAGTTAATGCATGCACGGTTAACCAGTACGGAAAAGAACCGTTTAGCCGGTTTAATCGCAGAGCGAATTAACGATTTTACACCAGTTCCTTATTTAACAAACATTGCATGGTTTGCAAATATGCCATTTTACGTTGATGAGCGCGTACTAATTCCACGCTCGCCGTTTGCTGAGCTTATTAATAATCGTTTTACGCCGTGGTTAGAACAGCCTGAATCGGTGAACCGTATTTTAGACTTATGCACTGGCTCTGGCTGTATTGCGATTGCGCTTGCACAAGCATTTGACGATGCACAAGTTGATGCGGTTGATATTTCTTATGAAGCGCTTGAAGTGGCTGATATCAATATTACTGATTACCAGTTAAATGATCGCGTATTGCCAATACAGTCTGATGTATTTAGTGGTGTGCCAGGACAAAAATACGATCTGATCGTCGCTAATCCACCGTATGTTGACGCTGAGGATATGGCAGATTTACCGCGTGAGTTCCACCATGAACCAGAGCTTGGCCTTGCATCTGGTCACGATGGCCTAGATGTTACCCGCACAATTTTAAGTGAAGCGGCAGAACATCTAACTGATAACGGTTTGTTATTTGTCGAAGTAGGCAACTCTATGGTACACATGGATGCACTTTACCCTGGCGCGCCGTTTGAATGGATAGAGTTTGAACAAGGCGGTCTAGGTGTATTTGTGATCAGCAAAAAGCAATTAATCGCTTATTTTGCTGACTAAACAAATAAAAAATTAAAGCCGAGCCTTAGGCTCGGTACTCAGTAGTCATTAGGAATGAGGAAAGCAATGGCAGGTAATAGCATAGGGCAGTTGTTTAAAGTGTCCACTTTTGGCGAGAGCCATGGCGTCGCATTAGGCGGCGTTGTGGATGGCACGCCCGCAGGCCTTGAAATCACAGAGGCCGACTTACAAATAGATTTAGACCGTCGTAAACCTGGGCAAAGCCGTTATACAACGCAGCGCCGTGAAGACGACCAAATTAAAATTCTTTCAGGCGTATTTGAAGGTAAAACCACAGGTACCAGCATTGGTTTACTGATTGAAAACACCGATCAACGCTCAAAAGATTACGGTAAAATTAAAGATGTATTTCGCCCCGGTCATGGTGATTACACCTATTGGCATAAATATGGTTTGCGCGATTACCGTGGTGGTGGGCGTTCATCGGCTCGTGAAACTGCAATTCGCGTTGCAGCAGGTAGTATTGCTAAAAAATACCTAAAACAGTTTCATGGAATTGAAGTACGTGCGTGTTTAAGCCAACTTGGGCCAATAAAAGCTGAGAACTATGATTGGGATGAAGTCGAAAACAACCTGTTTTTCTTTCCTGATGCTAGCAAACTTGAAGCGTTAGATGAGTACATGCGAGATTTAAAAAAGCAGGGTGACTCAGTGGGCGCCAAGGTCAAAGTTGTGGCTAGAAACGTTCCTGTAGGCCTAGGAGAACCTGTTTTTGATAGACTTGATGCAGAGCTTGCACATTCACTGATGAGCATTAATGCCGTTAAAGGTGTTGAAATTGGTGATGGCTTTGATGTGGTTGAGCAAAAAGGCTCAGAGCACCGTGATGAACTAACACCTGATGGCTTTACCTCAAATCACGCAGGTGGCGTACTAGCGGGTATTTCTACAGGGCAAGATATTATCGCGTCAATTGCACTCAAACCAACATCAAGTATTACGATACCTGGTAACAGTATTAATACTGAAAATGAAGCGGTTGAGATGATCACCAAAGGTCGTCATGACCCGTGTGTTGGTATTCGTGCTATTCCAATAGCCGAAGCCATGATGGCGATTACTTTAATGGATCATTTACTGCGTCAGCGCGGGCAAAACCCACATGTGAGTCATGAGCATGGGCCTATTAACGGCTCGGTTTAAATGATTTAGACTTGGCTGAAAGTCAGTTTTTACTTTTCAAAACGCGATTTTTATCGCGTTTTTTTTCGCTTTGTAAAAGGAAGATAAATGCAATTATTTATTGGCAATAAAAATTACTCTTCATGGTCGCTCAGAGCATGGTACTTAATGAGTAAATTCAAGGTTGAATTTACTGAGCAACAACTTGTTTTAGATACGCCTGAGTTTTATAGCGAACTGCAAAAACACTTTACAGTCGCAAAAGTACCCGCGTTGATAGATGGCGATTTACAGGTATGGGATTCGTTGGCTATATGCGAATATATCAATGATGCTTATTTATCTAACGCAGCGTGGCCAAAAGCAGTCGCTTTGCGAGCACAAGCACGAAGTGTAAGTGCCGAAATGCATTCCGGGTTTCTGGCATTGCGTAATGAAATGCCCATGAATATTCGCGCAACTCGTAATCTTGAGTTATCCGATGCAGCAAAGAAGGACATTGCTCGCATCGATGAAATTTTTTCTGTACAACAAAAGTTTTACCCAAACGGCTGGCTATTTGGCGATTTTAGTATTGCAGATGCTATGTTTGCACCTGTTGTTTTACGTTTAAAAACATATCAAATTAGTTTATCCCCATTAGCGCAGCAATACTGTGACACAGTAATAGCTTGCCCTGTATTACAAGAGTGGATAAAAGGGTCATGCAAAGAGACTGATATCGTACAGGCGGATGAAGCTGGTATTAATGTTATTTAATAAAAAGCGCCGAATGGCGCTTTTATTAAGACGTTAAATTTATGTTGGTATAGGAGCGTTTTGTGCGATCAGTTTTTCAGATTTTAACTCAGCCCAAAATGCGTTAGGTATTTTGACTTTCATTGCAGCAATGTTTGCGTTTATTTGCTCGGCGGTTCTTGCTCCAGGGATGATTGATGAAACCGTTGAAGGTGCTTCAGCGAATTGTAAAGCGGCCGTTTTCATATCAATACCATGTTTAGCTGCAATCTTACTCATCGCTAAGTATTTTTGTTGCATTGGCTGCGGTATCTTAGGTGAGTAATTGAATCGGTTTCTCCCAGCTAAAAAGCCGCCGTTAAGTGGTGCCCCAACAACAACAGACATATCTCGCTTATCTAGCATTGGAAATGTCTCATCCAAAGCTTGTTGATGATCGAGAATTGAGTACTGTAATGCAAGCAAGAAAATATCAGGGTCCGATATTTCCAGAGATTTAGACACCGCATGAGGGGTATTTATACCAAAGCCCCATCCTTTTATAATTCCTTCATCCCGCATTTTTGTAAGTTCAGGAATAGCACCTTTAGCTGCTTGGTCGAAGTATTTAAGCCAATCTTCTCCCATATCACTATTTTGAGGTGATAAATCATGAATATAGACGATATCTAATGAGGAAACACCAATACGATGCAGGGTATCTTCTACAGAGCGGCGAGTACCGGCAGCGGTGTAATCATACTTATAATGGAAGGGGGAGTGGTTAGCCCAATGCCAACTGTTTTCTAAAGGTTCAGATGAAGGTGTTAGGAGCCGCCCAACTTTTGATGACAGCACATATTCATCTCGATTCTTATTGCGTAGTAAATCCCCAAAACGTCTTTCACTTAAACTTAAACCATAAAAAGGGGATGTATCAAAGTGCCTAATGCCTGAATCCCATGCAGCGTTGAGCATTTGTAGAATCTCTTCATCAGGAGAGATTGTGTTAAAACCATTACCTGCTGCTAGTCCTCCAAGGCCCATTCTAAATTGAGGTCGGTAATGTTTACTATTGGAAATATCATTTTTGGGTAGAGAGGCGGTTGGGTCTACTTGACCTTTGGTTTGCATTACCTTACCCGACGACATCTTTACTTTTAGTTGCTGGGCTAGAGTTGGTGCGCTTAGCACTGATCCAATACCTAGCGCTGCACTAGCTTTCATGAAATTTCTGCGAGATACCATGTAACCTTTCTCCTTGATTGACTAAAATATCCTCACCTACGTTAGTGTAATTACTTTAAAAACTCAAGTTTAGTTTATTTTATGTACACATAGTTGGGCCAAAGTTAAAATTTTAGCAAAGGAAGCTGACTATTTTTATTATCCGTCCAGTGCACTAACTGAGTGTTTGGATAGGGTTTTATAGGCGATAATTCACTGATTTCTATGGCATCTAAAAACAGTTGGTTGTTTGTTAATACAACCCATTCAGAGCCTAGTGCCGTTAACTTGTTTGCACTATGCTTAAACTTGATTAATGCTTTATCAAAGTAAGCACTGTGTGCTTGGATCACTGGCAATAAATCTATATGGTTATTTGAGATGTGGATGATTAAAATGCCATTTTTACTTAAACGTTGCCAGTAAAGTTCAAACGCTTCTTGAGTTAATAGGTGAGCGGGGATGACATCACTTGAAAATGCATCGATAACCAATGCATTCATTAAAGGTGCATTACTTTTAAGCTCGTTTACTAATGCGATTCTGCCATCACCAATGGTGACATTTATTTTGGCTGGGCTGTTTCTAAGGTAATCAAAATACGTATTTGCCATTGTGTATACCGCAGGGTTTAGCTCATAAAAATGCACTGAATCGTGCTCATCAGCGAGACTAGCCAACACCCCAGCCCCTAAACCTACCACGCCCATGTTGAGCTTTTCTTGGCTTTTAAGTATCGCGAGTGACTTCGCGACGCCTGTATGCTGATGATAGTAACTGCTAGCGACTACATTTTGACCAGGCAAGGGCTGCGAGCCATGTACCGTTGTGCCATCAATTAAGCGCCTTTGTGCAAGATCGGCCGTATTGATATCTTTTACTGTGAGGTAACCATAAAAATTTCTTTGCGATGCAACGTTATATTGATTAAAACTAAAATAAAGAACGAGAAAACAGCCACACCACAGAGCTGTAGCACCGATCAATATCGTATTTATTTTTTTTAATTGAGTCAGTTGTATGTAACTAATGAGAATAAGCAGCACAGCTAAACCGACGATATACTCGGTGATTTGTTCAAACAGCACCGGGGCAAGTAACGTGGTAAAGAAGCTGCCAAGCGCACCACCTAAAGCTATATACAAATAAAAATGTGTTAGTAATGTACCTTGTGGTGCGAGTTGTCTAAGCTCTCCGTGGCAAATCATACAGCCACTCAATAATATAACGCTATAAATAGTAATTTGTGCAATTGCATTAAACTGACTTCCTAAGAAGTACATTATTAGACCTGCAAACGCGCTGAATATAAAAGCATATATCCAAACAGAACGGTTATAGTTGCTTTTATTAGCAAACGTATAACTAAAACTACCTAAATAGATAGCGAGTGGCACCACCCATACAAGTGGCATAGGTGGGATGTTGGTGCTGATCATTTGTGTGGTCGCAATTAACATGATTGAGCTTGTTGCGGATAAAATAATCCAAAGCATATTTGGTTTTTTGACAATGGTTTGTACACGCGGTATCGCCGAGCAATTTTCTTTGTTGCTCTTGCTTAATAGTTTATAAGCTAAACAGATTAAGAGTATGCAGTAGATAAGTAGCCCTATTTGCCAGTAATGTTTTTGTTGCGACAATGAGAAAAACACCTCAAATATGATTGGGTAGCTCATTAAGGCTAATAAAGACCCAAGGTTAGAAACCGAATACCAATGATAAGGGACGGTATTTTTACCATGCTCAATGTACCATCGTTGCATAAGTACACTGGTCGCGCTTAGTAACATAAACACTAAGCCAATTTGATTTAGTAAGTTTGCCATTACTGACCAGTTAGGGGCTAAATTTAAATTAACGTGGAACTTGTTTAGGCTAATTAGGCTTGCTAAAACAACAAGCGAAATATGGATTACCATTTGTTTTTTTAGTGAATAGCGACTTAGAAAGTGTGCGTAAAAGTAGCCAAGTAATAAAACAGTTTGATAAAAAAACAGACTAGCCGACCACACCGATGCACCGCCTCCAAATCGAGGTAATAGCTCTTTAGATAGCATAGGCTGAATTTGAAATAGTAAAAAAGCGCTAACAAAAATGGTTAAGATAAATAAGATACGAAGCATGGATTTTAATTATTAATGAATCATGTGAGCAGCATTGCGGGTAACAGGCTAAGCAGCAATGGAATTAGCCTAGAATTTCTCTTAAGAAAACCTTAATATATGATTTATAATAATTTATTGGAGTAGCCAGTGGGCAAGTTTGTAATAGGGGAATTTGCTATTGATGTGAGCCGATGCAAAATATCATCAGCTGATACAGAGCAAGTCGTTGAACCTAAAGTCATGGATGTACTGCAATATTTGTATTCACATCGAGGTGAGGTGGTTAGCCAAGAGCAAATTTTTTCAGCCGTATGGCCAAATGCGACATTTAGCCCAAGCTATGTGCAGCGTTGTATTGCATTGCTGAGAAAAGCATTGAGTGAAGACTCAAAAAATCCACGCTATATTATTACTCACCCAAAGCGGGGGTATAGCCTCGAAGTAGCTGAACCTCAGCGAAATATACCTAAGCGTATTTACTTATCAGCGTTGGTAATTTTAATCGTCACGTTTATTGGAATTGCAAATTGGCTTTACCCAGATACACCGCAAGTAAAAACACACTTTACTAAATTGGTGCCTATTTCTTCGAGTGAAGAAAATGAATCCAGTATTTCCTTATCACATAATGGTAAATATATAGCGTTTGTGCGTGGTGATAAGTCAAACCAAACTATCTGGTTAAAAAACTTACGCTCAGGAAAAGAAGTTAGATTAACCCAAAAGCAATCAACCTATCACAGCCTAGGGTGGAGCAGCGACGACAGTGAAATCGCATTTGTGCACCAGCAAGATACCCAAACATTGGGATATTTCACTTTAGACAAACTGACATTACAACCTGCAAACTACAGAGAGATTTTTACTTTTAAAGACTTTAAAGTGACGAGCCAGCAGTTAGCGTGGGCCAGTGACAACCACATTTATTTTATTGAAAAACGCCAAAGCGATAACCATACTCAACTAAGTGCAATAGATTTAACAACGCAAGAAAAGCGCGCCATTAAGTCATCCGCTGGGCAAGATTGGATGAAGTTGCATGCTTTATCACCGAATCAGCAATATATTGCGCTAGCTTCTGAGGCGGGGCAAAATAAATACAGAATTGATTTGTTCGATGTTGCAACAAGTAAAACGAAAACATTAGCGATTGTTGAAGATGCAGTACATGGGTTGAGCTGGCACCCCGATGAACACCAATTATTGATTAGTAATAAGCATGAGCTCCAGCTAATAGATTTACAGGGTCAACTAACAAAGTTGGCGTTTAATAACTACCACATTATCAGAGATGCGCATTTTTCGCTGTCAGGCAACGACATATTAATGGAATTAGTTAAGGTTGATGTAGATATCATCCGCTCAACTCGTCAAGAACCAACGCAATTTGAAACGCTTGTAGATACCTCATCAGTCGACTTTTTACCTGTTTACTCCCCTGATTCCTCTAAATTTGTATTTGAATCTCATCGATTTGGTATAAAGCAGTTGTTTTTGTATGAAAATGGTACGCAAACGCTGATTTTTTCGAACCCAGATAATGAAGAATTATTTGGTATAGTGTGGTCAAAAGACGGTGAGGAAGTGATCACTGCCAGTAAAAATACACTCTTTAGAATTAATCTAAAAGAAGAAAGCTTTGTGAGTATTCCTCATTCTTATCATTCATTTTATCTACGAGAAATGTATCACCACGAAGACGCTATTTTAGTTTCTTATCGCGCTGCAGACGGGGTTACTTTTCATCCTGCTAAATTTGACTTAGAAACGCTTGAGTTAACACCTTATACAGGCTCTGGAGAGCGTTTGGCATGTTATGCAATGGATATAGATGAGCAGGATCAGGTTTACTTTTCTAATGAAAAACAAGTCTTTAGATTGAACAAAAACAAAGAGCTTGAAACTGTTTGGCAATCACCAGCAAAAGAGATCATCGGCCTGAGCGCAGAAGAGTCGGCGATGACAGTCACACTTGCAGATAAGGACGGTTATGTGATGAACGAAATAGATCTTAAAACAGGTGGCAATAAAACAATATTCAACGGCAAAGATGATGGCAAAATGCTAATAAACGCATCCCATGATTTTCAGCAATTCCTTTATTTAACAGAGCCAAAAAGAACACGCACCTTAGTGCGCTTAAATTAACGACTTTAATAAAGAAGTACCCTAATTAAGGTGGTGAAGTGAGGTTGTATAATGAAGAACAACATAGAGCACCAAGCAACGTTAAAACGCTTAGAAAGATTCAGCCGGTTTACCGACAGCAGTATAGGTATTCCTTTTACTCGATTTAAATTTGGAGTTGAGGCGCTGATTGGAGTTATTCCCGGCGTTGGAGATGCTGCCGGACTAATACTTTCAAGTTACGTACTTTTTGAGGCGCAGCGGCTTGGCGTTGGTTGGCGAGTAAAGTCTCGTATCATTTTAAATATGCTCATTGATTTTTTTGGTGGGTTAATCCCGTTTTTTGGCGATATTTTTGATGCGTTTTTTAAAGCAAATACGCGAAATACTAAGTTGTTAAAGCGCTATCTTGATGAGCGAAGTAAGAAAGAAGATTTATAAATTTGTAACTTGGTACTAGCTCATATTTGAGCTTACAGATTAAGTGAACAGGTTTAGACTTCATCTGACAGACAGCTATGAGCGATAACCGGTCATTGAAAAAGTTAAATTTATTCCTGTGCTTTGAGTAGAAATCTAATTTTGTCCGATAACATTAATAACCGCCGTTTTGTGCGAGATAACAAGCTTAATTCCTAGCTATTTTAATTACTTGTTTACAAAGGTAATTATTGGTGAAATTATTAGGGGATGTAATATACACTGTTTTGGTGTGTTATAAACCACCAAAACGGTGTTCACTAAGCTGTTATATTTTTGTCACAAATGGAGTTGTATCTAATGATTGAGTTGGAAAAAGAGAATATTGCACCTTATCTCTCTATATTGATGGGAGTTAAGTCCGACCAAAAGCAGCCTTGTGATATTCATCCAAACATAATAAAAATCCTTAAAGATGAGTCATCAAATGAAATAGTTATTTCTGATTCAAAAAAAGAGTTCATAGGAGAAATAGCGGAAGTAACCTTTACGCCTTATAGGTTATTGAAGTCTCCTAGTTGGTTAAAAGGACATGAAGCACTCGATGTTGAACATCATGTTTTTGTCTCCTTTAACGTAAATAATTATTATGGTTTCTACTTCTCTGAGCAAGGAAAGAAAGATGAAATAAGAGAATACTTTAATTCTAAGTCCTTACCGAATGTTAAACCTGTCTCAATAAATCATCTTAACGGTAACTTCATAAACGAAGACAAGATAAAAATGCTTTGGTTAACAGGTATACATGGTAAGAGTAACTTTAAGGCCGATTCGAAAGTTCTAGGTGGAGAAAGTGTCGCTGATACTTTAGATCCATTAATTGATCAATCATACATGATGTCAGCAGTTAGAACTGAAGCATTAAATAATGCTAAGACAACTATAGGAATCAACCCTTTTAAGTCCTCTATCTGGAGAGGGCCTTGTAAAGATTGGCAAACTTTTGAAAACAGAGTTATAGAAATATTAGATTTATTAAGCTCTAACGCAAAACAAACTTCAGACCCTATTAGTATACTTTCTTATCCCATACCGGAGTTTTTCAAGTTAGTTGTCGCATCAAGTTAAATTTTATGCCGCCCGCACTTCCTCTTTTTTCTCTGGATTCAAATTTACTTCATTGATCATTGTCCAATTTCGAGACTTTCCTGACCAACGACTTGGATTCTTTAATTTCGCTATTTCATTAACCCGATGACGTTCCGCTAGGATCGCTTTATCTAAACCTAAATGACGCTGATTTGGCGTGACAAACTTAATACCGCTATGTAAATGTTCATCGTTGTACCAATCTACAAATCCGTTAACCCATTTCCTTGCGCTCGCGATATCTTCGAAGGCTTTTTCAGGGTATTCTGGGCGATACTTTAATGTTTTAAATAATGACTCAGAATACGGATTATCGTTACTCACAGATGGTCGGCTAAATGAAGGCACAATCCCTAACTCCTGCAATGTCGCTAATAACGTTGCTCCTTTCATTGGACTGCCATTATCAGAGTGCAACGTGACTTGCTCAGGTTTTACCTGCTCTCGCCTGCAAATATCTACCATTAAATCAGCCGCCAGTGTGCTTAGTTGTGTGTCATGAACCTGCCAACCAACTATTTTTCGACTATAAATATCCATCACTAAATATAAGTATAAAAACTGACCTTTAACTGCTGTCGGCAAATACGTGATATCCCATGTATAAATTTCGTTTGCACGTGTTGCCTTGAGCGCTTTTGGCTTTTTTATCTTTTTATTTGGTTTTACTTTTTCTTTGTGTGTTAGTAAGTTATGTGATTTCATAACGCGATAAAACGAACTTTCTGATGCTATCCACATACCTTTATCCAATAGTTTAGGGACTATCTTGCAGGGTGGTAAATGCCCGTACTCTATTGAATTAACCGTCTTAATTATACGCTGTTGCTCTAATTCAGTTAACTTATTAGGTGGTCGTTTTATCGTACTTGTCCGCTTATCTATCATATCTTCAGCTTCAATCCAGCGTTGGATTGTTCTTGTTGTTAAACCAAGTAACTCACATGCTTTTGCTTGCCTTGCTCCTGATTTCTGCGCGTCTGTAATGAGCTTTATCAATTCATGACGTTCAGTTGAGCTGGTTAATCGTCCTCGTTGAAACCCCAAAGCGCATCTGCTTTTTTTTTGAGTACAAGTAAAGCGGCTGTTTCTGCTAATGCTTTATCTTTACGATTAAGCTCTTTTTGAAGCTGCTTAATTTCTTGTTTGAGCTGCTTGCTGTCTGATTTTACAGGCTTCGTTGCTGGCCCTTTAGCAAAATCTTGCTTCCATTGTTGAATATGATGCGGGTAAAGTCCTTTGGCACGACAATATTCATTAAGAGCTGCTTCATCTAAACTCGCACATTCAATAATGGCGTTGAGCCTGTCTTCTAAGCTCCAGTCATGAGGGCGTTTTTCTGTTGTCATGTGACTACCGTTATTTTTAGTTTCAAGTTCATGGTTTTTAGCAAGTGCTATCCATCGCTGTAGCGTTGAATAGCCGACGCCTAAATCATCAGCAATATCTTCTAGACGAACATCATCACATTGAGATAATGCTTTTTCAACAGCTTGAACTTTAAATTCTTGAGTAAATCGACGTCTCATTTCATCTGCCTCTATTAAAAGTTAGAGGCGACAACTATCCTGACACAGGGGGATACCTAGTTGCGATGATTTAAATGAGCCATATGATTTTTCACTTATTGATTATGAGTTTTTCCCAGAAGAAGATGGACAGCATAGAAAAGATTTATTAAGAAAACTTCAATATGATTACTCAGTGGAATTACAGCCTAGTTTTAATGGTACAGATATATTATTAGACATATATCACTTGGGCACAAAAGTTGGTGATGTAACTCTTGAGCCTTTAATTAATGACTACCAAGTTACATTTAACATAAAATCTCAGAATCCTATCAAAAAAGCCCAGTTCAACGAATATATTAAAATAATAAAATATCCAGAAATTATTAAATGTTGGTTTGAATCGGGACATGCGATTATTAACGGAATGATCTTCAAAACAGGTTATCAAGACGTAACTTATGGCCAATTCCTATGGGCTGACTTTGAAGATTATAATTTAAAAAAAGAGAAGCCAGGTAAATCACCAATCAAACCTGAATTAAACAAAATAGGTAAAGAAAAGTCATTATTTTGCTGGGTTAAAAATCGCTGGAATGGCGATTGGTTAGATCCATCAACATTTAATACAACAGAAACTCCTACAGGTTGGCTTTATTGTGACGATGGTGCAGGAGAGAAAGCAGATTTTATACACTTAACAAAATATAAAGGAGAAAATCTGATTTCTTTAATACATGTCAAAGCTGCAAAATCTGATTCGAATAAACGGCGTATATCAGTTGGTGCTCATGACGTAGTATTGAACCAAGGTGTTAAAAATTTAAGATACTGTATGCGTAAAAACCTGACTGTTGATCTACAGGAAAGATTAGATAACTCTGCGAGTAAAGAGTGTTGGTTTAATGGAAAACCCGCCAAGGCGGAAGACTTTATAAATGAACTTGCTAATATCCACGGTGTAAGTAAATCAAGAACTAGAGTGATTATTGTTCAACCTCATACAAGGAAGAAAACCTATGAGAGTACCAGTAATTCAAATAGTAAAAAGCAATTAGATGTACTATTAGTTAGCGCAGAGAACGCCATACGATCTTCGGGGGCCGAATTCCATATAATTGGAATAGAAGATTAAAAATATAATCGGGTGGCCGGAGGTCTCTAACCTCCAGCCCCCACACCACCCATCATGCGCTTTTTATTAACAAGGAGTGCAATGGGCGGTTCACCTCCCGTAATGAATATTGATCCAAATATCTTTCAATGACACTAAACCTTGTGAAGCTAAGTAGTTATTGCCTAGCGCAATGTTAATTTTCGGTGGGATTACCAAATAAGCCACGAAAGCACTGTAATCCCTTCCAAAACGCCAATGAGAGCAACAGCAAATCCTTTTTATATTTTACGTATAATCGAAGTACCCGATTGAATCAAAATAGGAACTCGGCTATGGTTAATATGTCAATAACAAACAAATTTAAAGCGAGTAATTCTACAGGCTTATCATGTTTTTTAAGGAGATATCATGCAAGGGTATGAGATTGTACATTCTTCTCAAGTTGATGGGGAATTTGAAGGTTTTGATGACGAGGTTTTATTTCAATTAATGGATGGGACATGCTGGGTTCAAGATGAATATAAGTACTGGTATTACTATTCTTATTGTCCTCTGGTGCATATTCTTCGGCGTAATGGCAGGCTTTATCTTCAGGTCGATGGTCAAAACGAAATTGTCTCGATTCGTCAAATAGAAGGTGTCATTAAAAGTAGAATAAATGGAGATTTCAAAGGTTGGGAAGGAGACACATCTTATCAGTTGCAAAATGGACAGGTCTGGCAACAATCTCACTATAAATATAAGTATAAATATGCTCACCGACCTGAAGTTCTCATTTATAACCCAGGTGGTGGTAATGTTATGCATGTCGCGGGCACATCGGCCAAAGTACAGCGCATAAAGTAAAAAACATAACAGAACGTTACTAACGACCGCTTCTTCCTCTAAGTGTACTTCAGCTTAGAGCGATAATCGAACGCTGATAAAGTTAAACTAAGTCCTGTTTTGATGAGTTGGACCCTAATTTTTTACAATACCATTATTAGCCACCATCATGGAGTTCAGTAAGCTGTTTACTGGTTCAATGATAGTCCGAGATAGGTAGAAAATATGCTGAAATTGAACAAATTATGGTGGGAACATTTGGCTCCAAAGCCATTAATTTCTCGTCTCAGAGAGGTCGAAGCTCTTTTGAAGCATTTCATACAATCCCAACCTTACGGCAAAGAGTGGTTTAAGGTGGCGCGAAATCCAGAGGGGATATTTAGACTTAAACCGGGTCAGGTAATTCCTGTGATCCATATGACCTTTATGAAAAACATACCTGGATTTATTGCTCCACTAAAAATGTTAAAGCCAGATCATCGGACAGTCGTAAGAGAGACAAAGTATCTGTCGGGGAAGGAGCTTGAAAGTGATGAGAAAACAATTCCTCCAATAATTCAAGTAGAGTTGGTAACCGACCCATTATTTCTTGAGGCGGCAAGGCGTGGTTTGATTACAATAGATGAAGCCCTGATTAAACAGCCAAGTCTAGTTTTTTCAATACCTGCTCATTTCCTACTAACACCAAAATATTTTCCAAAAAAATCGTATGTTTTATACCAACATATTTTTGGCAATGGTGGTTCATACCCTAATGATGGATATTTTTACGTTGGGGTGACAACCCGAAGCTGGCAGAAACGATGGGCTGAACATAAACGTGCAATCAAAAGTGGAAGTCATCTATTGTTTCATCGGAAGTTTCGAGAAGAAACTAAGTCCGGGAAGGTTACGTATTTACATCACAAAGTAATGGGCATCACTGATAATCTTGAGGAACTGTATGAGGCTGAGGAATTCCTGATTGAAGGGCATTGGGACGATGAACGACGTTTAAATATGATCCCTGGTGGAAAATCTGGTTTGTTGTACCTTCGTGAGAATGGATTGCTTCAAAACTCTGCTATTCCAATGCCAGATGATAGGAGTGTAATTCTCAGTGGATGGCTTAAGCATCATCCGAGAAAAGGTCTCCCCGCACCTTGGGTGGCAGAGAAGTGGCGCGACAACGAGTGGGCTGTTGCACAGATCTGTGGACGCGATGGTAGATTATTTGCTGAGCAGGTTCAAGCGATACGCAAACTTGGTAAAGAATACCCTGCTGAAGAAATTTGTGACCGAATCGGTGCGAAAAACGTCGTTCAGGTTAAACGTGTACTTAAAGACAAAACGTACACTCGAGTCGAGTAGAGTGTTTTCAGCTGATTGAATGTAGTAGCTCATATTTAAGCTTACAGTTTCGATGAATCCTATTAGGCTGTTGCCTGACAGGCAGCTATTAAGCGTGAAGCAGACATTCAGGTGAGTCGTCCTTAACTTAGTAACTATAAGAGGAAACTTACCCCTTTCCACATATTTAAATAAGCTACATCAAGCATAATATTTATAACTGGTAATAACTTACACTATTTGCTATTAATATATGTTAATAAGACAAGGACATACTAACCCTAAATAGGGCAAGTGTCCTCTGATAAAGATGTTATCGGATAGGCATGAGTAAGCACGAAGAATTCAACAAGCTATACCAATATTTGGACTATACGCTCCACGAACTGCCCGCTGGGGTACTTTATGACGCAAATGGAGCTTCCGAATCTCAGTGTGTTGAATTAATGAAGGCCACCTATCAATTAGAAGAGTTAGCGAACCAATTAGGTGAAGATATTGATAATTTTTTAACATTTTGCCGTTGGCATTATGAACGATATCCTCACTATTTAAGCAGGCAAAGACACTTCGTTACTTATGACCACTATCTGGATAAATACGGTGGGTTATTGAAGCATGAAACATAACAAACAAATTATGTCGCCCGCCAAGGCGGCTGGTACATAAATACGCATGCGGTCTCGCCATTTTCTAGTGTATGTCTGCGCCCATTTTTGGAAGTTACCAATGTCTGCTCATGGCACATATGCGACTGTCAGATTTGATCAAAATCTAAAAGTCAAACCTGACAGATTAAGTTAAGACTTATTCACTTTAGTCTATGCGTATCGCTTTTTTACTTTCCCTTTAAAAGCCCGTACAATTCGCCTCGTTTTTAGCGAGTACTTATTCCTGTTTACTGAGGCGAATTATTAAACCTTATGCACCAAATAGCCGATCTAATATCTATTTTTGAGTCAACGTTTTATCAAAGCCATAATACGCGCTTAGTAAAAGGTGAGCATGAGCCTATTTATATCCCAGCAAATAAGCAAACTCCCTATCATCAAATTATTTTTGCCCATGGTTTTTATGCCAGTGCACTGCATGAGATTGCCCATTGGCTAGTAGCCGGTGAAAAACGACGATTATTAGAAGATTACGGTTATTGGTATTGCCCTGATGGCCGCGATAAAGCGCAGCAAGCTGAGTTTGAAAGTGTAGAAATTAAGCCTCAAGCCATCGAGTGGGCGCTCAGTGTTGCCGCCGGTTTTGATTTTAAAGTGTCGGTTGATAATTTAAATGGTGAACAAACTTGCCGATTTGACTTTCAAGCGCGCGTCCATCAACACCTTTTAAATTTATTGAGTAATGGCTTTAATGTGCGCACGAATAAATTACTGAAGGCCATAAGTGAATTTTATAAAACACCGTGGCCGATGAATAACGCGCAGTTTACATGGCAGCACCCAAAGGAGCTAAAGAATGCAGTTTAAATTAGGCTTAATTGTAAACCCTGTGGCGGGTTTAGGTGGCAGTGTTGCACTAAAGGGCAGCGATGGCGTAGCTACTACTGCCAAAGCCTTAGCGCTCGGTGCTGAGCCTAAAGCCAACTTACGCACTAAAGCTGCTCTTGAGGTATTATTACCCTATAAAGAGCAATTAACAATATTCACAGTTAATGACGCCATGGGTGAAAACACAGCGAAGGCGTTAGGTTTTGCCACACAAGTTATTTATCGTAGTGAGTGTGCTACAACGAGTGATGACACAGAGCAGGCTGCCAAAGCATTGCAACAACTCGGTGTTGATTTAATTTTATTTGCTGGTGGCGATGGCACTGCACGTAATATTTGTCATGCGGTGGATGATAGCGTACCAGTGCTTGGTATTCCTGCTGGCTGTAAAATTCATTCAGGTGTTTATGCCATTACCCCTAAAGCGGCAGGTCGCGTTGTCGAAATGCTGGTCAAAGGCGAGCTCGTTACATTAGCAGATGCAGATGTAATGGATATTGATGAAGATGCTTTTCGCCAAGGAACAGTAAAAGCAAAACGCTATGGTGAAATGCAAGTACCGAGTGAAGTACGTTATGTACAAGCAGTTAAAAATGGCGGAAAAGAAACCGACGAATTAGTACTGGCTGATATAGCAGCCTATGTTGTGTCAGAAATGGAAGAAGATACTCAGTACATTATGGGCAGTGGCTCAACCGTTGAGGCCGTTATGGAAGAAATGGGTCTAAATAACACTTTATTAGGTGTTGATTTAGTACAAGATCAAACCCTTATAGAACAAGATTTAACCGCTCAACAATTAATTGATTTAACCAAAGGTGTGCCAACAAAGTTGGTGATCACTTTGATCGGCGGGCAAGGGCATATATTTGGTCGGGGTAATCAACAATTAAGCCCTGCACTTATCCGTGCTATCGGTAAAGACAATATTATCGTTGTGGCAACCAAAACAAAATTACAGGCCTTAAATGGCCGGCCGCTCATTGCTGATACCGGCGATAGCGAACTAGATGATGAATTAAGCGGTTATATGCGGGTTACAACCGGATTTAACGACCATGTTATGTATGCTGTGGGTCACCAAGACACCCTGCAAGCACAGGAGAATTAAATGAGTTTAGTAAGTTACATTGATGCAGCGCAGCAATATTTTGACGATTTAGTAATAAAAGCCACTGATGATGAGCTTTTTGCAGGTGGTTATCTACGTGGTCATTTTGATTTAGCTGTTGGGTATGCGCAAGTTGAAGAGCTTAATTTAGAAGTGTCAGAGCTCAATGAAACGGTTGAAAAAAGCTTAGTTAAAGCTTATCGCAATGGTGAACTAAACGAAGATGATAAAGCACTTGTAGTACGTATTTGGGAAGAAGTAAAAGCACTCGCTTAAATGTGATTTATTGTTGTACAAATAAAAACGGCTGTATGGCCGTTTTTTTGTGCGCTACAAATGTTTGTTCCTAATTAATAGCTTTATTGTTTACTTAAAATTTACCTAACGCAGCATTTACGGTAATGTATGCTGGTTAAAATTCTAAGGAACAAGCGAAATGAACAACAATAATGATGCGACGATGCCGAGCGGGCTAGTTGCACGATTTTTAAACTTTGTAGAAAGGGTAGGAAACAAACTACCTGACCCCGCAATTATATTTTTATTTGCGATGTTACTTATTTGGTTTTTGTCGTGGTGGTTTTCGGGCGTTAATTTTGATGCAATCGACCCACGTACTGGCGAAGCTATTATAATCAATAACATGTTAGCCAGTGATTCACTCGCTACCTTTTTGTCTTCAATGGTAAAAACTTTTACCGGTTTTGCACCTTTGGGCGTGGTTTTAGTTGCTATGTTAGGTGTAGGGGTTGCTGAGCACTCTGGCTTTATTAATACGGGCTTAAAGCTCATGTTAAAAGTAACGCCTAAACAGCTGCTTACACCTTCTATTATTTTAGTCGCTATTGTTAGCCATACAGCAACTGATGCTGGGTATGTGTTAGTTATTCCACTCGCTGGGGTTATTTTTTATGCGGCTGGACGTCATCCACTTGCGGGTATTGCTGCGGCATTCGCTGGTGTAAGTGGCGGCTTTGGTGCTAACTTTATTCCTTCAGGCATCGACCCATTATTACAGAGTTTTACCCAAAGTGCGGCGCAAATAATTAACCCGACTATGTCGATTAACCCATTAAATAACTGGGCATTTACCTCTGCATCGAGCTTATTTATCGTTTTATTAGGCTGGTATATCACTGATAAAATTATTGAGCCACGGTTAAAAAATACTGCTGTCGATGGTGAAACCGAAGATTTACCGGCGTTTGAAGATGCTCGTAGTGACGAAAAGCGCGCGTTTTTTATCGCAAGTAGCGTAATGATTGCAGGTCTGGCTTTGCTTGCCTATGTTTCTGCGCCAGCAGATTCAGCGATGCGCAGTGCAGATGGCTCGCTCACAAACTTTAGATCACCTTTAATGCAGTCAATTGTACCGCTGATTTTCTTATTGTTTTGGATACCCGGTGCAGTATATGGCTTCACGGTTGGTACCTTTAAAAGCTCTAAAGATATGATTGATGCGATGAGCAAAGCAATGAGTGGTATGGCTTATTATATTGTAATGGCATTTTTCTGCTCGCTGTTTATTGCTGCATTTAGTAAATCAAATTTGGGGGCGCTATTAGCTATTGAAGGGGCACAACTGTTAAAGGCGATGGAATTACCTAGCGCAGTAACCGTCGTAGGAATAATCTTCTTAACAGGGTTTGTTAACTTGTTTGTAGGTTCAAGCTCGGCCAAATGGGCGTTACTTGGGCCTGTATTTGTGCCTATGTTGATGCAGTTAGGTATTTCGCCAGATTTAACCCAAGCTGCATATCGTGTTGGGGATTCAAGCTCAAACATTATTACACCGTTAATGCCTTACTTCCCGCTTGTGGTAGTGTACTGTCAGAAGTATGTTAAAGGCACAGGTATCGGCACCTTGATTGCAATGATGTTGCCGTACTCAATTGCCTTTATGATTGGTTGGAGTTTGTTTTTACTCGGTTATTGGGCACTTGGTATCCCGCTAGGTCTTGATGCCAGCTACGTTTATCCAGCTGTAACGCCGTAGCACAAGGTTATGTAATTAGACTCATTAACTAATGAGACTTTTTCTGAACGATTACCTATGAAACTGAATTAAATTATTTTTCATAGGTAATTACAATTTTTTCAGTAGATGAAGATAAAACTTCCCCATTTTTATCTAGCATATTAGTTATACGTATGTCTGGTAAACCGTCGCCAGTAATATCTTTTATGACAATTTCTTTTTGTTTTTTCAAACGAGTAAAAGTAGAGAAAATGAGCTCGTTTCTTCTATTGATCACAAAAGGGGAGGGGGTAACACTCGTCTCTTGTATTTCATAGCTGGTGTCAGTGAAAGCTACACTTATTTTAAAATTATCCGTCCATACTGTTGAGCTTAAATTATCATTTATTGCAGATATTACAGATGAGTCAGCTCTAACAGCAGAAGTAAGCAATAAAAGAAGTGCGAGGGTAATAGGCCTCATGGTATTTCCTTTAATAATAATAGGATAGTTATAATTAAAAGATCACCAATGCAAAGTTGTAGTGGTGATCTTAAATTGATTTTTATAGGCTAATAGTTGAATTATTATCTGATGTAGGTAGGTTTTGCTGGTTTTGATCTTGTGCCCCAACATCTGTTGATGGGCTTGTTGATGAAGCAATATTATATGTGGCACCAGATGAGCTTTGGATTTGAAGTACCAGAATATACGCCGAGGCACTTACCTCAAAGCCTGGGATCAAACCAGTGACCATAAGATCAACATCCACAGAGCCATTTACTTTTTGTTGCTGACTAAGTTCTTGCATTGTTTCTTTGATGTCTTGTTTGTGCGTTTCTGCATTTGCACCGAAGCCAAGCCATCCCCAAAAGCCGCTAACACCACCTGATATACTATATTCAGAAACCATTTTTTGATATGTGCTAGAGCTTTCTAGATTTACAATCGAGAAATCAAAAGAACCAGACATTTTAGCCCAGGCTCCCGCGCCTGATACAGTAACGCCAACACCTGAAATAGTCCCTTTTTTTTCTGAAATTTGCCATGTTTCTGCACCACCCGCAGCAAGTGCTGCTGTGTTAGAAGGGCTTGTGCTCGCTACAGCGAGAGTTTTTGGGTTTGGTAGTATGGTAAGTGTATTTGACATAATAAATCTCCATTTAAGGTTTGTGAAGCAAAGTACAAATAAGGAAGCATTCCTTACTCAACAAACGTTATAGTTGATAAAATGTCGATTAAACATTACAACCCATTACATAACGATAATGATGTAAGCAATAGATTTAGGGCACAAGTTTGAAGTGTGATCATAATGGTCAGTTGCATATTGGGTTGGTCAAACTGTTTTAAAATAACTCATCCAGTTTATAATATTTTAGCCCCTGAGCTGGTTGGGCACTTATGTTGCACATTTTTATAGCGACTTGTTTGCCACTTATTGGCCTAAATTTTTTAAGGCCGGGAAGCCTACATAAAACAGGTAACAATATACTTCCCAGTTTTTCGCCAAGCCTAAAATCATCATCTCGCTCGCCAAGTAATAACGATGGCTGAATAATGCTAATCTGTTTAAAGTTAAGCTGGGTTACCGCTTGCTCTAGCTCTCCTTTCATTTTTAAATACGCACTGCGACTGTTAGTATTCGCACCGCTAGACGACACTAATAAATAGTGTTCAACACCACTCTTTGCAGCAAGTTGAGCTGCATGGAGTTGGTAATTAAGGTCTACTCTTCGCTGTGCATCAATTGAGCCTGCGGCTTTCTTCGTAGTGCCTAAGCATGAAAATAAAATATCAGCTTTAAATAAATTTGAGTGTTGCTCTAATTGTGCAAAGTCCACCACATAATTAATGACTTTATCACTGTTATAACTAATAGGGCGGCGAGTAAGTGTAATTACTTGAGTGATATGGGCTGCGCTAATTAACTGCTCAACTAAATGGCTACCTATTAATCCCGTAGCACCGATAACAATTGCCGTTTTATTCATATGTAATTACCACTGCGTTAAACTATAGAGTGAGCATTGTGATCAATATTTATGCTTTAGACAATCAATTCGACACCTTTAGTCCTAGTAACTTAAACATTAACCATGGCATTATTAACAATAAGCGCCTGTAATGTTATGTAAAGTTAAAGGGGCAATCTAATCACACAATAAAAATCAAAAGGTATGACTATGAGTATTATGACGTTATCTACGCATGAGAGCGTGGCAGTGATTACATTTACCAACGGCGAAAATCGCCAAAACCCCACTTTCGCCGCTACTTTGAAGACGCTATTAAGTGAAGTGCTTGAAAACGAAAATCATAAAGCCTTAGTTATTACGTCAAGTGATGAAAAGAGCTGGAGTCTAGGTATCGATACAGATTGGCTCATGCCTGCAATGAAAGCGAATAAAGCGGATGAAATACGTGGCTTTATGTACGATATGGACGAGGTTTTTAAAACTTTATTACTGTTCCCGATGCCAGTGATTGCGGCGATTAATGGTCATGCTTTTGGTAATGGGGCGATTTTATCATGCGCCTGTGATTTTAGGTTTATGCGAGCAGATCGTGGGTTCTTTTGCTTCCCAGAAGTTGATTTATCAATCCCATTCTTACCGGGAATGATAGCCTTTGTAAAAAAAGCGATACCTTATTACCGTTTTAATGAAATGAAATTAACCGGACGTCGTGTGCCTGCTGCTGACTTAGCAAATGATCACGTAATTGAAAAGGCTTCAAAAGATAACGATACTTTACTTTCCGATGTGATGGAGTTTGCCAGTACATTTGACAAAAAGCGGACTATTTTTGCTGAACATAAAAAGCGTTTACATAAAGAAATAATTCAAATTATAGATGAACAGAATAAACCGTTTATTGATAAACTTGCGCTAATGGTTTAGCTGCTAATAATTACTCAAGGATAAGAACGTTATGAAGGCTGAACAGATCGAAGAGTTAAATTTAACACGCTCTGAAACCAAGGAAGTCATTACACCTTATGCATTTAAAATAGATGAAGCATTATTAGGATTATCGCTGGCCTCGCCAACAAGACGAGCGGCAGCGATGATTATCGATGTTATGTTAATCTTTCTTGCGGCAAAGCTCAGCGCTGCTTTAATTGCATTCGTAGCTGCAGTGGCTTTTTATAAAGGGACTGCGCAAAAACACTTACCTAAAATGAACTCGCTATGGCGGCGAGTATTAAAATTAACGGCTGCTAGTTTGTTATTTTTCAGCTCGCTTTATTTATTGTCAGTAGCAATTGATTACTTTGATGGTGACACGGTGGCTGAAAGCGTAAGTACTCAGCAAGATATAATATTAAATTCAGAAGAAAAGCAGGCTGTTAGTACGTATTTAAAACAAACCTCAGATACGCAGTTGTGTGATCAAGCATGTCAGACAACTGAGCTGGCTAGTTTAGTCTCTCAAGTACCAAAACTCACTGAACTAAATGAGCTCAGTGAAGTTAACGAGATTGAATATATTAATATGGCAAAAGGGCTGCTGCACTTGATAATTGAGGCTAGCCAGCAATCGCACGATGAACAACGATTAGAGAAAATTGAATCTATAGAGCCACAGTCAAACTCAGCAACATCGCATAGTATTTTAAAGTGGGGTATAGGGATTATAGAGGATTTAGGTCTAGGCTTTGGCTGGGCAGCGATTTATTTCACTTTGTTTTCTCTTTTATGGAAAGGGCAAACGCCGGGTAAAAAGGTGTGTAATATTCGTGTTGTAGCTTTGAATGGCGAGCAGTTAGGTTTACTTGACTGCTTTGGCCGTTACGGTGGCTATGGTGCAGGCTTTGCTACCGGTTTATTGGGGTTCATACAAGTCTACTGGGACCCAAACCGTCAAGCCATTCAAGATAAAATATCAGCGACAGTTGTTATAAAAGGGAGTCTGAATCAGTCCGCCACTCCTGAAACGATAGAAAAGGCGATTAAGGAATAAATTAAAAGTCTGCTTTAATAAATATTTTAGCTCTGGCTTACTCAAACTACGGCATTCGGCTATAAATTGCAGGTCGCCATTTATGGCAAAAGCGCTTTTATTGAACAATACAGTGCAACCTTAGGGTTTAATAGATAATCCTATTGGTAAAGCTAAATCAGTCGTACTGACCGAAGAAGTCTTAAAAGCAGAGCTACTTTTTGAGAAGCTATTTACGAAATAGTGAGTACAGAAAATAGAGTGCCACAAAAGCGATAGCTATAAAAGGCCTAAAGTTAGCTCATATTTATGGTCATTTTGCTGTAATAAATTATCAGTGGATGTTGAACGTTGTAGTCAAACTGAACGTAAACTCTAGCATAAAGAAAATGATAAAATAGTGCTGTTTTGCGGACGAGACCTATGGCACATTTGCCACTTTAAGGGTGTTTAAACTTCTGTGGTAGCTAAAAAATCAAAGGTTGAGCAGATTATTTAAACGGCTTAAAAAATGTATTTGTAATGCGCCATTCCTTTATTATCAATTTAATGAAATGGCACAGGTTTTTGAACATTAGCTTGATATACCAGACCCAAGTTACTCTGGTGCTATTTTGCTATTTATGTCTTTTGGTATCGCCACAGGGCTGGTCACGGTGAAAGATTTCATCTGCACTTCAAATTGTTCTACACCTTTTTCACCTTTCCACATTCTAACTAACATATAGTTCATTTCTGGCGCAAACCAGGCTAATGCTTGGCGTTTGTCATTGTCGTACAGGCGTTTTACTTTTATCGCTTCAATATTACCTATAGGCAGTGAAATCATTTCAGTGCCAACGACTTCGAAGTTATAGTCACGGCAGTTACCTTTTTTATCCACTAACGGGTACGATAAGTTGGTTTTACCTTTTTTTAGATCTTCGCGGACTTGCACTTGATATGAAATAGAGTCCTGAAATTCATCACTCCATTGACATTCAATAGGGTATTTACTTTCGCTGCTGTTGACGAGTTTTTCTGCATCGTTAAACGCTAGGGTGTATTCTTTATCAGGCCCTGTGCCTGTACGGATCATACTGTAATCTACAGGAGATACTTTATTGTTGCTAAAAGTGAAATTAGACGTCTCTTTACGAGAATCAGAGAAGATCATCCACTCAATATCACTGTGGTAACTCACTTGGTAATTATCATCAGCAAGTTTTTTTAAAGTTCGTATACCCTGACCGTGATTTTCACCTTTGCGCAAAATGTCATAGTTGGCTTCGAATTGAGTAAGTTCGCCCGCGAATAAACTGGTAGGAAGTAAAGTGCCCGCACACAAAAGTAGGGCACTTAATTTTTTATTGTGGGTAGTCTGCGCCGTGTACTGGGAGTTGTTTTTCATCAAGAACTGCATAATCTGCTTCCATCGTAAGTCGTTGTTCACTGAACCATTTGACCACCAAAGGATAGATTATATGTTCTTGCGCATGCACACGTTTTGCTAGTGTGTCAGCTGTATCATCAGCTAACACCGGAACTTTGGCTTGAAGAATAACGGGACCGCCGTCTAATTCTTCAGTGACAAAGTGCACACTCACGCCATGAACGTCGTCTTTTGCATCTATTGCTCTTTGGTGGGTATTCAGACCCTGATACTTAGGCAACAAAGAAGGATGAATGTTCAACATTTTTCCTTTAAATTTTTGCACTAAGCTAGGAGTAAGAATACGCATAAAACCAGCTAATACAACTAGATTTGGTGTAAAAGAGTCAATAACGTCCATTAATTTTGCATCATAGGCTTCGCGCGAGTCAAAATCTTTATGGCTGAGCACTGCGGTTGCAATGCCAGCTTGTTTTGCTCGCTCAAGGCCATAAGCGTTTGCTTTATTACTAATGACAGCCGCTATGTTTGCGTTTATCTCGCCATTATTACAGGCATCAATAATGGCTTGTAAGTTAGAGCCACTACCTGAAATTAAGACTACTAGACGAGAAGGGGCCATTAATCACGGCCGCCTAGGATTTCTACTTGTTCTTCGCCTGCTTTAGCATCTTGGATTTCACCAAGGTGCCATGCATTTTCGCCAAGCTCTTTTAAAATGCTTAAGCTTTGCTCAAGTTTGTCGGCAGGAACCACTAAAACCATGCCTACACCACAGTTAAATGTGCGGTACATTTCATGAGTCGTGATATTACCGTTTTCTTGTAACCAGTTGAAGATACCAGGCCATTGCCAGCTATCACCTTTTACAACTGCTTTTGCAGATTCAGGTAACACACGTGGGATATTTTCCCAAAAGCCACCACCGGTGATATGAGAAAGAGCATGAACATCTACTTGTTTGAACAGTTCTAGTAACTGTTTAACGTAGATACGTGTAGGTTCAAGCAGTGTTTCGCCCAGTGTTTTACCTTCAAACTCAGCGTTAGTATCAGCGTTTGATACTTCAAGCACTTTACGAATTAATGAGAAACCATTTGAATGAGGACCACTTGATGCAAGTGCGATTAGTTGATCGCCAGCTGCCACTTTAGTACCGTCGATGATGTTTGCTTTTTCAACTACACCAGTACAAAAACCAGCCATGTCGTAATCTTCGCCTTCATACATGCCTGGCATTTCAGCAGTTTCACCACCGATTAAAGCACAACCAGAAAGCTCACAGCCTTTGCCAATACCAGTGACCACATCAGCAGCAGTATCAACATCAAGCTTACCTGTTGCATAGTAATCTAAGAAGAATAATGGTTCAGCACCTTGAACGATAAGGTCATTTACACACATAGCAACTAAGTCGATGCCCACGGTATCGTGTTTTTTCAGGTCGATAGCTAAACGTAATTTAGTACCTACACCATCAGTGCCTGCAACTAAAACTGGTTGCTTGTAACCCTCAGGGATTTCGCAAAGTGCGCCAAAACCACCAATTCCGCCCATAACTTCAGGACGACGGGTTTTTTTTACTACGCCTTTAATACGCTCAACAAGTGCGTTACCGGCATCGATATCTACGCCCGCGTCTTTATAACTTAGAGACTGTTTTTGTTCGCTCACAGGTTTTCCTCAAAAAAGTTGCATGGTTTTGCATGTGTATGCTTAGAAACGCGCGTATTTTACAACAATTGCTGGTGCGCGGCTAGTTCAAATATAAGTTTAGCTATAATGACAAGGACAGTTGTCCGCATAAGTAAAGTTTCAAGTGGCAAGGTGAAAGTTATGAGTCTATAGACTTTCACCATTGAACTCGTATTTTTAAACTGTTGTTAGGCTTTAGCCGTTAAAATTGCCCGCAGTGGTGCAGGATACCCTTCAATGGTTTTGCTTGTGTCATTAGGGTCTAAAAAGTCGATCAGTGATTCGTTTTCCATCCAATCTGATTTACGTTGTTCTTCAAGTGTGGTGATTGCACAGTCTTTAACTTGCACATCTTTAAAACCGATGCGTTCCATCCATAGCTTCAATGCAGCGGTACTTGGAATAAACCATACATTTCGCATTTTTGCGTAACGGTCGGTTGGCACGAGCACGGTGTTTTCATCACCTTCGATGACGAGTGTCTCAAGAACGAGCTCACCACCAGGGCGAAGTTGCGCTTTTAATTGTGCTAAAAAATCAATTGGTGAACGACGGTGATAAAGTACGCCCATCGAAAAAACCGTATCAAATGCTTTTAATTCTGGCAGTGCTTCAACACCGAGTGGAAGTAAATGCACGTTTTCATCAGGGTTGAAATGCTTAATGGCTTGAAACTGACACAAAAACAAATCAGATGGGTCGATACCAACAACAAATTCAGCACCTTCACCGCGCATTCGCCACAAGTGATAACCAGAGCCACAGCCAATATCTAGCACTGTGCGGCCTTTAAGGGGCTCAATATGGGGTAATAGCCTGTCCCACTTCCAATCACTGCGCCATTCGGTGTCAATTTCAATTCCATGCACACTAAAGGGGCCTTTACGCCATGGCATCATACGCTTGAGCAGGTGTGTAGTTTGCTTTTGCTCACCTTCGCTCATTTCACCTGCTGCGCCGATTTCTACTTTATCGGTGATATTTACGTGCTTAGTGTGAACTTGTGGTAAGTTTTTTAATACTTTTTGCCATTTAGGTAAGTCACCATGGCTGGCTTCATTCTGCCAATGCTTTAATTGACTCGGCAGTGTTTCAAGCCAGTGGCTAAGAGGTGTTTGTGCAATTGCAGCGTAAAACTGGTTAAACCATGAAGACATTAAATATTTCCTAAATTACTTTATTGCAACTAATGAGCAAAAGTTAAAACATTGGTACCACACTTGAGTTTGACTAAAGCCAATCTCTTTTAGGCGAGAGTAATGCTCGCTTAATGTATCTGGTCGCATTACATTTTCGATAGCTGTACGTTTTTGGCTTATTTCTAGTTCTGAATAGCCATTGTGACGTTTAAAATCATGATGTAAATCAATCAGTAAATTATCGCATTGCTCGTTTTCGCCTTTTACTTTTTCACTTAGTAGCAACACACCACCGGGTTTTAAGTTAGCGTAAATTTTTTCAAGTACGGCGTGACGTTGTGCCGGCGGTATAAACTGAAGAGTAAAGTTCATCGCAACGACTGACGCATTTTCAATATTAAGGTCGTTAATATCGCCAAGGGTTACAGTGACTGGTACTTCAGAGCGAAAACCTTGTAAATGTAGCTTACAACGCTCAACCATGGCTTCTGAGTTATCAACTGCGATAATATGGCAGTTATCGGTACGAATATTTCGTCGCATACTCAAAGTAACCGCACCTAATGAGCAACCTAAGTCATATAAGTTAGAGTTACTTTGCGCATATTCTCCAGCGAGTTTACCCATTGTACTAACGATCGTTGCGTATCCTGGCACCGAGCGCTGAATCATATCTGGGAAAACTTCTACTACGTTTTGGTCAAAGCTAAAATCTTTAACCGCTTGCTCTGTGGCATAAATACTGTCTTTTACAGTCACACAAACAGTCTCTTTGAAAAATAATAAGGTTATTTTAGCATTTTATACTGGATAGTCAGTGATAATTTCAGTAGCTTGGCTAGAATAATCAATAACAAGTATAAAATGAGACGTTTTAATGAGCAAAAGTAAAGTGATCAGCACTGAGGATATTTTATCTACTCTTTGTCATTCAGTTACCGGGGTACTGTCATCGGCTAGTGGCAACAGCATAAGCTATTCAGCGATGGTACAAAAAATAACCCGTACATGTATGCGACCTGATATTGGTTGCTTTGTTTTATTTGATGGTGGGTTTACAGGGTTGGTAATCACTAACTTCACTTCGCAAGCAGCAATGGAAATTTACCAAGACTATATGCGTAGTATGGGTATGCCGGAAGAAGAAATTGCACACAGCCATTTGTCAGACGATGTATCAAATGTACTTGGTGAGTTAATGAACCAAATAGTGGGCGACTTTACTTCAAAAGTGCGCGAGCAGTTACATACGTCTATTACACAAAATCAACCGAAAATGATGGCAATCAATAAACAAGTGCAAATTTCTGTTGATACCACAATGGATAGACCACAGGCACGACGTGTAACCTTTACCACAAGTAAGCAAAATATATTCTATCTAGAATTAGCAATGGATAAAACTGAGTTCATTAAATTGCATGATTTTGATATTAGTGAAGCTGTAGACCCTGATGACATCATTGAAAATGAAGCAAAACAAAAAGCGGCAAAAGAGCAAGCAGCCAAAGCGGATGCAGCAGGCGATGCAGATGATGATTTTATGGCGGAGTTAGGACTGTAAATATTTAGTGTTAAAACCCCGATAAAATCGGGGTTTTTTAGTCTAGTCTTTTAGAAAATCTAAAACAACTTGATGATGGTCTTTGGTTTTAAACTTATCAAACAAGTGTTTGACTTTACCATCCTGGCCAATTAAGAAACTTAAGCGATGGATGCCATCGTATTCTTTGCCCATGAATTTCTTGTAACCCCATACACCAAATGCTTCAGCAATAGCGTGGTCTTCATCTGATAACAGATCAAAATTTAATTCTTTTTTGGTTTCAAAGTTTTTTAAACGCTTAACAGGATCAGGGCTAATTCCTACCACTCGAGTATTTAATTTAGCAAGCTCTGCTTTTTCATCACGTAAGTTTTCAGCTTGAACGGTGCACCCTGGAGTGGATGCTTTAGGGTAAAAATACACTAATACTTGTTTCTCTTTAAGTAGGTCAGCAAGTTGGATTGTTTCACCATCTTGGTTTTGTAAGCTAAAAGCAGGTGCGGTATCACCGGCTTGTAATGGGCTAATCACGTTCATATTTTGCTCCTTAGCGAATACGTCTAAAAATATAATCTACATCGAGTGTACGAGAGAGTGCTTCAAAATCAATTTTAAATTCATCGATATTTACATCTACCGGAATGTTAAACTCTAGTTCGCAACGCATTTTTGTTTGCTCATCTTCACCATACGTATCTGATTTTAATGAGCAAATACTTATTTGGCTGTCAGCAAAAAACCGCGTTACTTTACTGAGCGTACCAGGAGTATCTATGCCTGTGTACTCTAAGGTGTAACCTGCACAAAATTCACTTTGCGTATGACTGGCTGTGCGCTTCATCATGGTAAGTAAACCAAGTTCCATTCCCTTAACGGGCAAGGTATGCTCAATGCGGCTTATCGCAGACATATCACCTGCTAACAGCATGATAAATGTAAACTCGCTGCCTAAAATAGCTATACGGCTATCAATAATATTGCAGTGGCAGTCACTCACTAATTGCGTTAATTCGCTGACGATACCAGGGCGGTCTTCGCCAATAGCAGTTAAAACGATTTGATGATTTGAAAAAGCAGTCATGAATTCAAGTACCTAGGTTATATTAGTAATAACAGCCAGAGTGAGCTCTGCCGGCAAATACACATGCACGGCGGCGA
The DNA here is from genome assembly GCF_049257175.1 of Pseudoalteromonas mucoides. Taxonomy (NCBI): domain Bacteria; kingdom Pseudomonadati; phylum Pseudomonadota; class Gammaproteobacteria; order Alteromonadales; family Pseudoalteromonadaceae; genus Pseudoalteromonas; species Pseudoalteromonas mucoides. Next base: position 294,145 of record NZ_JBMMUC010000003.1, on the reverse strand, counting down.
AGTTTAGCACAAATTTAGCGCTAAACTACAATACATCTGCATTAAGCTACTATTTAAAGCACAGTGTTTCTTGTTTTTAGTGGCATGGGAAAGTACCATAGTTAAAATTTTGCATAACCACTGGTAGTTTAATGATAGCCACCAGTTTTATTGAGTTTGCATAAAAATAAGAAATGTAAAGTTAATCTTGATTTTACACTGAACCAAATCGGCATAACCCACTCATATATTTGTTAAAACAATTAAGGGTATGCTAAGGAGAATTATCTGTGCAGTATTGGATCCCAAAAGCGCTGACTGTAGGCGTATTGGTTAGTTTATCAGGGTGTGGCGTTTTTACTGACGAGGCGCATCATAAGCGTAACTATAAAGCCGGTGAGCCTGTACAGGTACCAGGCCAATTAGCGCAACCTGCGCAAGATCCCACTTATAAAATGGAAGTGGCAGAGTACGATAACAACCCAGATTCGACTAATTATCGTCCACCAGCACAGGTGCTGACGATTGCAAAAGGTAGCTGGGTTGAAGAAGGTGATAAACAAGCGCGTGTTTATTTTGATAAAAATGACGGTATTGTCGATTTAGATGAGTTTATTTGGGATTCTATTCAGGCTGTTTTGGCTGAGCATCAAACAAAACCGGTAAAGCAAGATAAATTATTAGGCAACGTTGAAACTGGTTGGTACGCAATAATACAACCTGAGGAAGGTTGGTTGTGGGATAGTGAAACTGAAGTTTCACAACAGCGCTTTATATTTAGTATTGAAGAAAAGTCACACCAACGCACGGCATCTTTAACCTCTAAGCTAGTGGATTATAAAAGCAAGAGCGAAGAATTAACGCCGTTATTACAACAGCAGTTAGAAGTGCGAGCTTTAAACCAGATTATTGGTGAGTTTGATTATCGCTACCGCCAGCTTGAAGTTGAAATGCGTAAAAATCAAGGCATTATCTCACTTGAAATGGGTTTTGATAATAAAGGTAATGCGGCATTAGTTACCGAACAAGATTACTTTGCAGTATTTGACCGTTTCTCAGGCTTTTTGGAGCGTTTATCATTTACGATTGTTGAAATTGATCAAGAACGTGGTTTGATCACTGCTGATTATAATAAACCTGAATCAAGTGTTTGGGATTCAATTTGGGGTGAAGATTTAGCTGAATTACCGATTGAAGACGGTCAGTATCAAATCCTTGTGAGCCGAACAAAAGAGGGTGGCACAAGTTTAACCTGGATGGATGATGAGGGGACAACCTTAGAGCCGGGCACTATGAATGACTTACAACAAGCATTAGAAAATGCGTTGCGTCAACGCGGTATAAAAATTTAAGTAAACAATAAAAATATCACCACAAAAAGAGCTTTGGCTCTTTTTGTGGTTTCTACAGGTTGAAAATATGTCTCAGTTTAATTCGCCAGCACCTAAATCAGTCGCGCCAAGTTATGATTTAAAAGTTTGGTTAACCTTTTTAATTCCTTCGTTAATTGGTGTGTTTTTGTTTATGACCCCTGTACCTTCAGGGGAGATCATGACAATACCTATCGCGGTAATGGCCAAAGCTATACAAGCGTCATTTAGTGAAATTGCATTAGAAATAATCGCAGTTATTATTTGCATAACAGGTGTTATGTCCCTGATTTTTAGTTTATTTAAACCAAAAAGCTTAACGAAACTCCATTTACTTAATCATTTATTTAATGTCAGTTGGATTTGGTTAGTAACCCGTTTATTTGGCATGGTGTTTGTGTTGCTTACATATTTTCAAGTGGGGCCGCATGCCATTAGCTCTGAAAATACAGGGTTGTTAGTATTAAAGGATTTATTGCCTGTTTTATTCTCTGTTTTTATTTTAGCAGGTCTGTTACTGCCGTTGTTATTAAACTTTGGCTTACTTGAGCTGGCAGGTACCTTATTAACTAAAGTCATGAGACCTCTATTTGGCGTACCAGGAAGAAGCGCTGTAAATTGTGTAGCCTCTTGGTTAGGCGACGGCAGTGTAGGTATTTTGATGACGGCACGCCAATATGAAGATAAATATTACACTCAACGTGAAGCCGCTATCATCGGAACTACGTTCTCGGCTGTATCTATTACGTTTTGTTTGGTTGTTATAGGCCAAGTAAAACTTGAGTATCTATTTGCACCTTTCTATTTAACCGTATGTTTAGCTGGTGTAGTTGCCGCGATTATTGTGCCGCGTTTACCCCCATTAAGGTTTAAAAAAGATATCTATATTGATGGTTCTGAACCGGATGGTAACGCAGAGCTTGTGCCTGAGGGTAAAACTTTGTTTAAACATTCTCTTGATGTCGCACTTGAAAAAGCTAAAAAAGCACCAGGCTTTAAAGGTACGTTACAAGAGGGAATTCATAATGCCTTAGATATGGTGTTTGCTGTACTGCCAGTTGTTATGGCTGTGGGTACATTTGCACTGATTATCGCAGAGTATACGCCTATATTTCAGTATCTTGGCATGCCATTTGTACCATTTTTAGAACTTCTTCAAGTACCTGAAGCTGAAGCCGCTGCACAAACAATTATGGTTGGTTTTGCCGATATGTTTATCCCCTCTATTTTAGCTGCAGGCTCAATAGAGAGTAACGTTACCCGATTTATTATTGCGGCAATGAGTGTAACGCAATTGATATATATGTCAGAAGTAGGGGCGCTGTTATTAGGCAGTAAAATACCAGTAAATATCGTGGAATTATTTATTGTATTTATATTACGTACTTTAGTGACCTTACCGGTAATAGCCTTAATGGCGCATTGGTTAGTTGGCTAGTAATCAGTATTAACTAAAAAGCCCTGATTATTCAGGGCTTTTTTGTATCTTAGTATTGGCTGTATAGTTTAAAGCGGCGCGTCAATAAGTTTGATAGCTTCATTTGCTGGTAAAGGCTTAGATTTTAAAAAGCCTTGGCCAAAATTACATTGTGTATTTTGTAAAATTGAAAGCTGTGCTTGAGTTTCAATACCTTCGGCAACTACATCTAATTCAAGAGAACTGGCAAGCGATAAGATAGCATCGACCAATGGGTTGGCGCTATCTTGTAGATTATCTATGAAGCTTTTGTCTATCTTTAGCACATGGATAGGTAACTGGTGTAGATAACCTAATGCAGAGTAACCTGTGCCAAAATCATCCAAACATAATTTCACTTTCAAAGGCGCTAAGCCTTCAATAATTTCAGTTGCCAGCTCAAGGTTTTCAATCAAGCCAGACTCTGTTATTTCTAAACACAGAGAGCCCAATGGAAGCTGGTATTTATTATAAAGGCTATGAATTTGTGAAACAAAATCGAGGCTCGCAAAGTGCCTAGATGAAACATTAACGGTGATGCGCAAAAAGCGTTTGTCTTGCTTAGTCCAAGCGGCAATTTGTTTCGCTGCAAGATTGAGCAAGTGTAGGTCTAGGTTTATTATTTGCCCTGTATGTTCAGCTACAGGAATAAAGTCGTTTGGTGGCACAAACCCTTTGTTAGGGTGATGCCAGCGTACAAGTGCTTCAAAACCGACAACTTCACTTGTTTGTATTGAAAAAATGGGTTGGTAGTAAAGCTCAAAATCATCGTGCTCGATACCATGCTGCAAGTCATTTTCAATATCAGCATGGGTTTTTAACTTTTTACGCATAGTGCCATTGAAAAATTTCACTTGTCCTCGGCCAGATGACTTAGCTTCATACATAGCGGCGTCGGCGTGCTGTAATAATTTATAAGCTTTGTCTTCATGACTATGAGTGAATGCGACGCCAATACTGGTTGATGCTTGTAATAAGTGACCATCGATATTAAGTGGCGCATTAAGAGCAGTCGCAATTCTTTTGAGTGCTTCGTTTACTTGGTTTTTATGGCTAATATTCTCCATAAAAATTGCAAATTCATCTCCTCCTAAGCGAGCAAATGTATCTGTGTTACGAATAGTGCTTTTAATTGCCTTACAAATAGAAACTAGGAAATGATCGCCCACTTCGTGTCCCAATGAGTCATTAATACTTTTAAAGCGATCAAAGTCTAAGTAAAGCAAGCAGTGACTGACTTTTTTTGGTGCACGTGCGAGTCGTAAAATAGCATGTTGCATTTGTTCAATAAGCAGTGAGCGATTAGCTAGACCTGTTAGTTCATCGTGCAGGGCTCTATATTCTAGCGCTTGCCGCGATAGCTGCCTGTCAATCGCCATACTAATTTGACGACTAACATAGGTTAATATATCTCTATCATGCTCACTGTAGTGATATTGCTCCTGATAGCTCTGTACGACAATAACTCCCGTTGTATGATCATTTACAGTAAAAGGCACACCTAGCCATGATTCTGACGGCCTACCAACCATTTTGAAATGCCCAGCATCAATATGCTGTTGATATTCAGATTTGTCTAATAACAAAGATTGTTCAGCGGTAAGTAAATAATATGACGCAGTATGCTTCAACTGTTGTTTTGAAATCTTTTTATGAGCGTTAGAGCGAACTCCTTCTTCGATAATGTAAACAATTTCGAGTATATCGACATTCTTATCATACAATCCGACCAAAAAGTTATCTGTTCGCAGCAAATTAGTCATGATGTTATGCAGCGATTCTAAAAAAGCATCTAGGTCATTTGCTTGATAAGTTAAGTTCGCTATTTGTAAGAGGGTTGCTTCTAATTTTTGAGCATCATTAAGCTGATTAACTGTTTTTTGTAAATTATTAACTGTACGTACTTGGTTAATTTTGGCGCTTAAAAGGTGCGCGACAGTGGTGAGTATTTCTAGGTGTGCATCGGTAAAATAATTACGCTTTGGGTGTTCGCAGTCAATAACCCCTAGTACTTTATTTTTATAAATAAGTGGCACGCATAGCTCAGACATGGCAGGGCGGGCATCAGCAATATAACGCACATCAGCACTGACATCACCAATAATAACTGCTTGGCCCGTTGTTGCTACATAGCCAGTAATACCTTGATTAAACGGTATTGTATTGCGTTCAATGTAATAGTCGGTGGCGATAGCTGACACGCCCATAGCGGCGACTTCATTTAAAGTGTTTTGACTATGGTCGGCTAAATAGATAACGCAATCGACAAAACCTAAACGCTTAACTACCTGAGTTGTTACGTATTCGAACAACTCATCAAGTTCATCAAGCTGTAATAAGCTTGATGAAAATTGGTTAATAATACTTAATTGCTCTGTTTTGAGCTCAAGCGCTGTGGGAATATCTACTATATTTGACATAGAAATTAGTCAGGAAACTGCTTCGTCATCATAATTATATGTACCACGTTAACTTAATATTAACCAAGGTACAAAGAAATCAGTCAAAATTACTTGCTGTGACTGTAAAAACTAATCCACACTAAAATTGCCGATAAATATCAATTTTTACTTTCGATAATACTTTACTCGGGTTAGCCATATGCCTATGATCAACTAAATTCAGCCGTGGAACAAAGTAATGTCTAAGCAAGAAATTCAAAATACACCTACATTAACCCTAACTCGTCCAGATGATTGGCACGTACATTTACGTGACGGTGCTCAGCTACCAGATACAGTACGCGATATTAGCCGTTACATGGGACGTGCGATTATCATGCCTAACCTGGTTCCGCCAGCAGTGTGCACTGATTCTGCGTTAGCGTATCGCGAGCGTATCATGGCAGCCGGTCCGCAAGGTAACTTTGAGCCATTAATGGTACTTTATTTGACAGACAATACCGCCCCTGAAGAGATAAAAAAAGCGTATGCTACAGGCCAAATAGTGGCTGCTAAAGTATACCCTGCAGGTGCAACAACGAACTCCGATTCTGGCGTTACTTCAATGAAGAATATTTACCCGGTACTTGAAGCAATGCAAGAAGTTGGCATGTTGTTGCTTATTCACGGTGAAGTAACTGATTCATCGATTGATATTTTTGATCGGGAAAAAGTGTTTTTAGACACTATCATGGGCGACGTTGTAAAAGATTTTCCGGATTTAAAAATTGTGCTTGAGCATATCACCACAAAAGATGCGGTGGATTTTGTTAATAATGCGTCTGATAATGTGGCTGCGACCATTACAGCCCATCATTTATTGTATAACCGTAATCATATGTTAGTAGGGGGGATTCGCCCTCATTACTATTGCTTACCTATTTTAAAGCGTAATACGCATCAGCAAGCGTTAATTGAAGCGGCGACCAGTGGCAGTAAGAAGTTCTTTTTAGGCACTGACTCTGCACCACATTACAAAGATAAAAAAGAAGCTGCATGCGGCTGTGCCGGTGCTTACACTGCTCATGCGGCCCTTGAGCTTTACGCTGAGGCGTTTGAGGACGCGGGTGCGTTAGATAAACTTGAAGGGTTTGCTAGCCACTTTGGACCTGATTTTTATGGCCTAGCAAGAAATACAGACACAGTCACTTTAATTAAACAGCCTTGGACAGTTCCTGCAAGCTACCCATTAGGCGGCGATCATGTTGTGCCAATTAAAGCTGAGTCTGTTATTGACTGGCAAGTAAAATAATTAACTGTAATTTAAGCCATAGGTGCATTTTTTAGTCTTAAAATTAATCAGTTAAGCCGTATTTCACCTTTTGATATACGGCTTATAAAATATTTTTTAATTAATAGAGCTAAAACGATTTTATTGTGTTAACCTTATCTTGCTTTGAGTTTTTGCGTATAGAATTTACGGATATTGTGCGGCGTGTAAGGTTACCGGTTAATGGTTTTGCTTCTTCCTGTACTATACCCCAAAGATTTTTGGGCATTCACTCAGGGAGGATATAGCCAATCTGGCTGAATTTTAATTATTGACTTACAGGAAAATTTAGTATGTCAAACACGGTTACTGGTAAAGTTAAGTTCTTCAACGAAGCTAAAGGCTTTGGTTTTATTGAACAAGAAAATGGTCCTGACGTATTCGTACATTTCAGCGCTATTACAGGCTCAGGTTTTCGCACTCTAAGCGAAGGCCAACAAGTGTCTTTCGGCATCAAGCAAGGTCAAAAAGGCCCTGAAGCTGAGAACGTAGAAGTAGCATAATTTTAATTATGTGAACCTAAGTTCATCTTGGTGAAACAGGCTCCTGTTTCACCATAATTTCCCCTTTTGTATTCTACTTTTTCATTTTTACCACATCTTATTTCTAAAAAATTCGACTACATTGTTTATTTCTGTATCAAACGAAATAAATTAGGTATTCTATTAATCTCATATAAGCCAAGAAATTAGAATAGTTGTATTGAGCATTTAATTCATAACTATTATTCATTGCTATTTAGGTACTAATATTTACTATCCAATTTTAGTGTGTAGCAATCAACATAAGCTCATTAATACAAGAAGGAACTATTCTTAATCATGGTTTACACTAGGCTAAGCTAATAAAAATATATTAAGCAAAGGTTTATTACTGAATGAATACGACAAATGATGTACTAATTGTTGATGATCACCCAATGGTTTGTGCTGCTATTAAAACAGCATTGAGCAAATCACCTTTCGTTAATGACATCTATGCAGTAGCAGATCAAAAGTCAGCACTAGATCATATAAAAAGTTATCGCTGTGAGCTTCTCATTCTTGATATTGAACTTGAGGAGTCTGATGGTTTTAGCCTTTTTAAGCGTGCTTTACTCGAGGGATACAAAGGAAAGGTACTGTTTCTTTCTGCAAAACAAGATAAGCACATTATAAGAACCGCAGCTAAGCTGGGTGCGCAGGGATTTATAAATAAAGCCGAGAGTTTAGAAGATATAACGTCTGCAGTTGAACTTATCTTGAGAGGATTTACGTTTTTCCACCAAGACGATTTACTCATTAATGAGAAAGACATTGACCAAATTTTAACGGACAGGGAACTGACAGTGATGAGTTACCTGGTTGAGGGGCTTTCTAATAAGGATATTGGCGAAAAGTTGTTCATCAGCAATAAAACGGTCAGTACGTATAAAACCAAAATATTCGAAAAACTTGGAGTAGACTCTGTGATCTCGCTTGCTAAGTTGGTAAATAACGATCCTTATTCAAATAAACTGTAAATATCAATTCACGTTTAAGTAAAAAGTGTAATTTTATGCGGGGATCAGTTGCTTTTTTTATAAAGTTAGCTGAATAAATACGCTTTATTACTGAATGATTACTCTAAATTGAATTTTTTTTGAAGTTTTTCTCACCATTTCTAGTTCATCACAAAATGTTACATTTATGTTTTTTATTTAAGGTTTACCTATAAAACCGTTAGTACTAGTGGGGTTTGCATAAAGCCGTCATTCATCAATGTTACATTTGTGTTAACCCTCTGTTTTTTTGAATTTAGTTTCTATTCTTATTTGTTATTTATTTACGTTTTATTATAAACATCAAGTTGACAGCGTGCATTGCATTTAGCATTATTGGAGGGTTGATATCTATTAAAAGATATCAGGGTTGTCTCCCTCGGGAGGTAATTAAATTATAAAAGTAACATTACTTAATTGGTTGGGAACTATGTCTGTTAAAATCAGAAAGAGTCTTGTAGCAACTGCGTTGGTTGGCGCTTTTGCATTCGCAAGCAGCAATGTGATTGCAGATCCTTTGAATGACGTGCAAAAAGCAGGTCAACAAATTCAAACGGCTGCGGTTAAGTCTCAAACTAAAATTGACAACGTATACGGTCAAACTCAAGAGCTTATCGCTGAGTACCGTGGCATTGTTGATGAAACTGAGCTTTTGAAAGTATACAACGATCACGTTGCACGTTTGGTCGCAGACCAAAATGCACAAATCGAATCGTTTGATCGCCAGATTGCGACTATCGACAACACTAAACAAAACGTTGTGCCTTTGATGTATCGCATGATCGATACGCTTGAGCAATTCATCAAAGCGGACGTTCCGTTTAACATTGACACTCGTTTAGCGCGTGTTGAGAGATTACGTGAAACAATGGTTTCTTCTTCTGTAACAACTTCAGAGAAATTCCGTCAAGTACTAGAGTCATACACTATTGAAGCTGCTTACAGCTCATTAGTTGCGGCTTCTCAAGGTACGCTTGAAATCGATGGTAAGAGCATCAATGTTGATTTCGGCCAACTAGGTCGTATCACTTATGTTGCACAGTCTTTCGACTTAAAGCATGCGTGGGTTTGGGATAACAACACTAAGCAGTGGAAAGAATTAGGTGAAGAATACCTAAAACCTGTTAAAGAAGTTATTCGTATGGCGCGTAAGCAAGCGACATTAGAACTTGTTAAACTACCTATCTTTGGCGCGGAGTAATCAATAATGAAGAAACTATTTAAAGGTTTTGCTGTTGCAGCAGTACTGTCTGTTTCTGCAGGTACCGCGTTAAATGCACATGCAAATACTGATGCTTTAGATAAAATCCTAGAGCAAGTAAAGCAAGAGCGTATCTCTGAAGGCAAAATCAATAAGCAACGTGAGCAAGAGTTCCTTTCTGCTCGTGCTGATAAGCAAGCGTTACTTAATAAAGCGAAAAGCCAGCTATCTGCTGAGAAAACTCGCGGTGATAACTTAACTAAGCAATACGCACAAAACGAAAATACTTTAGCGGAAAAAGAGCAAGCTCTTCAAAACGCTCAAGGTACGTTAGGTGAGATGTTTGGTGTTGTACGTCGTGCAGCTCAAGATGCAATCGGTTCAATCGAAGCGTCACTTGTATCTGCTGAAAAGCCAGGTCGTGCTGAAATCTTACGTTCACTAGCAGCAGCTAAAGAGCTTCCTACAGTTCGTGAACTAGAAGAGCTTTGGATTGCACTACAAACTGAAATGACTGAGTCAGCTAAAGTTTCTACATTTGAAACTGAAGTTGCAGGTCTTGACGGTAACTCTTCTGTGAAGAAAGTAACGCGTATCGGTAACTTTAACTTAGTTACAGACGACGGTTACCTAATCTATTCACCTGAGACTAAGTCTATTCAGCCACTAGGTAAGCAACCAGACGGTTTCATCCTTGCTGGTATTGATGATTTAGCTGCTACATCTGCTGATAGCTATGCAGGCGTATACGTGGATCCTACACGTGGTGCTATCTTACGTATCAATACACAGAAAAAGTCACTGATGGAATATTACCATCAAGGTGACGTAGTTGGTTATATCATCACTGCTTTATTAGCATTTGGTCTATTAATCTTCTTAGTTCGTTTTGTTGATTTAACTATCACTACGAGCAAAATCAAGAGCCAACTTAAAAATGTGTCTACACCAAACGGTAACAACCCACTGGGTCGTATCCTTAAAGTGTATCAAGAGAACAAAAACCAAGACGTTGAAAATCTTGAGCTTAAGCTTGACGAAGCGATTCTTCGTGAAACGCCTCGCATCGAAGCTGGTATCAACATCATCAAAATCCTTGCTGCAATCGCGCCACTACTTGGTCTACTAGGTACGGTAATCGGTATGATCTTAACGTTCCAAACAATCACATTGTTTGGTACAGGTGATCCGAAGATCATGGCAGGTAACATCTCTCTAGCACTTGTAACTACTGCGCTAGGTCTAATTGCTGCATTACCACTTATCCTTCTTCACGCTGTTGTAGCGGGTCGCAGTAAGTCGGTATTACACATCCTTGATGAGCAAAGCGCGGGTATCGTTGCTACTCACGCGGAGAAGGAGAAAGCCTAATGCTAGTCCTGATGGAGATCTGGGAATCTATCAGGGATTTTGTTGGCACAGGCGGCCAGGTATTATACGTGGTCGCGATAGCACTCTTTCTTATGTGGGTTTTAATGATTGAGCGCTATTGGTTCTTACTTTCTGAGTTTCCTCGTATGACGAAGGAAATTGTAGGAAAGTGGGATGCCCGCCAAGACACTACGTCTTGGTACGCACACAGAATCCGTGAAGCATGGATTTCTGAAGCGTCTGAAAAATTAGATCAGCGTATGTTGTTGATTAAAACATTAGTAGCTATTTGTCCTTTAATCGGCTTACTGGGTACAGTAACGGGTATGATATCGGTTTTCGAAACCATGGCTACCCAAGGTACTGGTAACGCACGTTTAATGGCATCTGGTATTTCAATGGCAACAATCCCAACAATGGCTGGAATGGTTGCGGCACTATCTGGAGTTTTCTTTAGCTCACGCCTTGAGGCAAGAGCGAGAATGGTGAAAGCCAAACTTATAGATAGCATGCCTCATCACTAGAGAGAGAATTAAATATGGCACGTAAACAACGTTTTCGTGAAGAAGAAGAAGCAGCGGTAGATATGACGCCGATGCTTGACATCGTATTTATCATGCTTATTTTCTTTATCGTAACTACATCGTTCGTTAAAGAGGCTGGTATCGAGGTCAATAAACCAAAAGCGGCCCAAGCTACGAAGCAAAAAAATGCTAACATTTTCATTGCTATTCGTGACAACGGCGAGATCTGGATTGATAAACAACAAGTTGATGTTGAACGTGTTTCAGCAAAGATCGAAAGTTTATTAGCAGAACAACCTACAGACGTTGTAATTTTGCAGGCTGACAAAGATGCAAAACATGGCACTGTGGTTAAAGTTATGGACCAGATCAAAGCGACGGGTGATAACCTGAGAATTTCAATAGCTGGAGATCAGTAATGATTCGTTTTCTGTTTTCACTGATTGCAGGTGGGGCAGTTACTTTCGGCTTGTTCTACTTCATGGCCTTCCTCATCTCTGGTGGGGCTGACCGTAACACGGAGCAAAAAGAACAAATCGTAGTCGAAATTATGACGAATCCGCCTGAATCTAAGGTGCAGGAGAGGAAGCGTGTTCCGCCTCCGCCTCCACCACCGCCAAAGCAGCCGCCTAAACCGCAGCCGCCTCAGCCGGAAAACAACAACCCTAATCCGGGTGCTATGTCATTTAATATGGGTAGCATCGATGTGGGAAGTTCGGCTGGTGGCTTAAGTGGTCCAGGTGCATTCGGACGTGACGGTGATGCGACACCTATCGTTCGTATTGAACCAAAATATCCAACACAAGCGGCACGTGATGGTAAAGAAGGTTGGGTACAACTTTCATTCTCAATCGATGAATTGGGTGGGGTTACAGACGTTGAAGTAATTGACGCAGACCCTAAACGTATTTTTGATAGAGAAGCTAAACGTGCACTGCGTAAGTGGAAATACCGTCCTAAAATCATCGACGGTAAACCACAAAAGCAAGTTGGTTTACAAGTTCAGCTAGACTTTAAACTTAACCAAGGCAACTAAGGAGGCAAGTATGAGAAATTTATCTAAAGTAACAGCACTTGCGGTACTTATGTCTCTCTCGGGTGCAGTGATTACTGCACCAGTTTTAGCCGCGCCAGATTACGCCAAGATTGAAGAGCGTAAGAAAGCAAAAACTAAAATCATGGGTGAGCGCACTGGTAAAAAAGTTGTTAAAGCATTTGATTTGTATAATGAAGACAAGCTTGATGAAGCAATTGCAATGCTTAAAGAGCTTGAACCTTCAGATGACTTTGACAAGGCAACAGTTAATCGCTACCTAGGTAGCATGTATGGTCAAAAAGAGCAGTATAAAACTGCGATTAAACACCTAGAATTAGCTGTAGCCCCTGATGTTTTAAACTTCGCTGATCAACAGCAAGCTTTAAAAACATTAGGTGATATGTATGCTGGTACTGAGCAGTTCAAAAAAGCTAAAGAAGCTTACGTTAGATGGATGGATTTTACTGGTGAAGAAGATGCAACGGTTTATACCCGTATTGCTCAAGCTAATTATCAGTTAGAACAATTCCGTGACGTTTTTGAGCCGGCAGATAAAGCAATTAAACTTCAAAAAGAGCCAAATAAAGGCCCTTACCAACTTAAATTAGGTTCGTACTTTGAACTTAAAGACTATAACAATATGGTTAAAGTTGGCGAAGAAATTGTACGTATCTGGCCTGACGATAAAAAAGCGTGGGTAAGCTTAGGTAAGTACTACCTTCAAACGGAAGACTATAAAAAAGGTCTTGCGACAATGGAAGTAGCTTACAAAAATGGTTATTTTGAAGCTGAAGTTGATTATAAAGTTTTATCTAACTTCTATTCTTTGAATGAAATTCCTTTCAAGGCTGCAAAAATCCTTGAAGAGTCTATGAATGATAAGATTGTGAAGCGTAATAAACAAAATGTCAGCGCAGTAGCAAGTAACTATCATCGCTCAAAAAATATTGAAAAAGCAGCTAAGTTCTATGAAGAAGCCGCTAAGTTTGATGACGACGCTGAACTATATCGTAAAGCGGGTTCATTATTACTTCAGTCGCAAAACTATAGTTCTGCCGTTGTTCGTTTGAACAAAGCTCTGGAATTAGGTTCTGATAAAAAAGGAACTATATACACAGATTTAGCAGAAGCTTATTACTATCAAGAAAAGTATAAGCAAGCATATGCTGCTATTGTTAAAGCTATGGATGACCCTCGCACACGTAAGTTTGCGAAAGGTTGGTCTACATATATTAAAGATAAAGCCGCTCGCAACGGTGTTAAAATTTAATTTATAATGCTTTACAGTTTAAAAAGCCCCTATGGGGCTTTTTTTATACCTAATATAAACATATAAAATTATACAGTTTCTCAATTTATAAGCATCACTTGGATACAAAATGATTAAAAATCTAGCAGTTAGCATATTGGTTTTATTACTCTGGGGTTGCAGTGAACCCGAGTTAAAATATTCGAGCATAGAGCAAATAGATCAGCAAATTAAAATACAGAATGTATTACTTCAGCCGAATAAAACACCTATATCTGTTAGTGTAATCAAGCTTGCTCAACTACCCTTTTCAGAGCAGTATTTAGAACAACGTCATACTATTTATAAATCATTAAGAGCGTTGACGTTGGACGAAAACACCCAACAATTAGCTGATTATTTAAGCATCAGTGAGCGCTTTCCTGCACGCTACTTTCCATGGCCGTCTCAGGTAAATGTGGTTGAGAATATGCTAAATAATAATGTGCCACAGCAGCAAATTTCCGATTGGATTGACTTTACAGCCGAACAGCTTTCATTAGGCTTACAAAGCAAGCTTAAGTTAAATAAAATAGAATTGGCAGAATTTCACTTACGTTTGACTGAGCTTAAAAGTCGGGATGATTTAACAGAAGGCTTAACTAAGTCTTTAAATAGCTTTAATACCTATTTACAGCAATACACACCAAGAGGCAGTGTTGGTTTGCATGGCTTACCTAATGGCTCACCTTGGTATCAAAGTAAGCTCAATTACTTTGCGGGTAAAACCGATGCTCCTTTAAAGTGGCTGGTTAAAATTCAAAAACAGTTAGCAAACATCGATAATATACCGTTTACATTGACATTACAGCAAGAACATCGCCAGTCAGTGTTAGAGCAGTGGCTTGAGAGTAAATCGCTTGATATGGTATCGGGGTTTGACTGGTCACAAGGTTATTATAACTTGCCTTTGTCTGCATCACGCGCTCTTCAAAACATGTCCAATGATGAAAAGTACTTTTGGTTGGCAATGATGGAAACCGATATAGGCATTCATTATCATGCTTGGACGATACAACAAGCAAAGGTTAACTTATCAAAAAGACTAAATCTATCATCAGAAACTGCAGAATATTTAGTAAACGATATTGTTTTTTATCCTGCGTTTAGTTTTTCTTTTGCAAGTTTATTAAAAGCGGATTAATTAACTTATATTCAGGTGAACGAATGTTAGTCTGGTTCGCAATTTCTACAGCGTTGATTAGCAGGATCTGCTAAAAGGCGCTGTGCATCAATTTTTTCTTCACAATCACAGCAATATCCATACTGACCTATTTCAATCTGACAAATCGCGGCCTCTAACTTTTCTAAACGTAGTATGAGTTCATTGTATTCTGAGCCTAGTTGCTTCTGTGCCAACTCTAGCCAATGCTCAGGGTTGCTCGTTTCAAGAGTAAGTAGAAGTGAGTGATGAGCTAGATTGTTTGATTGTGTCAGAGCCGTCAATAGTGATTGACGTTTTAAGGTAAGCTCACTGTTTAAACGCGCTAAAGTTTGTTGTGATTGATACATGTTTGGCTTCCTCACTAAATAATGAAAGCATTATCCATAAATTCAGTGAGACGAAATATGATATGTATCAATTTAGGGAGCGATTGCGTACTTCTTTAATACATCAGCAACGTCTTCTTTGGTTTTTAAGCGTCTAATTTCATCAAATAAAGCATGTGCTTGCTGATACTCACGTTTCAAATAGCCGAGCCATTGTTTAGTACGAGATGCAAAATATTTTTCATCTTTAGTTGGGTCGTGATGCATCGATGAATGAATTATATGATAAAGAATGTGTTCCCATTGCAAGCCTTGATATTGCTCACCACTCATTGTTGCTTTAATCTTTTTTGCCAAATCAGGATGTGAAAGTGCGCCTCGTCCAAGCATAAGATCAGTACAGCCACTTCTTTGCTGACATAACAATGCGTCTGATACTTGCCATATTTCACCGTTAGCAACAACATCAATCGCTTTACCCTCGATTAGTGGCGGGATTTTTTCCCAATAGGCCGGTGGGTTGTAGCCATCACGTTTAGTACGTGCATGGATAGCAATACTATCAGCACCTGCGCTAACAACAGCATCGACGATTTCTTGGCTATTACTGTCATCGTCAAAGCCTAAACGAATCTTGGCACTAACTTGATGTTGAATCGGTACAGCATCACGTACAGCTTTAATTATTTCATACATGTGTTCAGGATCTTTCAAAAGCACTGCGCCGCCTTTACTGCGGTTTACTGTTTTTGCTGGGCAGCCAAAATTTAAATCTACACCATGGGAACCCAGCTCAATGACTCTAACTGCATTTTCTGCCAGCGCCTCAGCAACTTGACCCAATAATTGGATACGTACAGGTGTGCCGGCTCGAGTAAAGCCATTATTTTGCAATTCAGGGCAGTAGCGATTAAATACTTTATCAGGTAAGCAAGCATCAATTACTCTGACGAATTCAGTTACGCACAAATCAAAGCCACCAATATCGGTAAGTAATTGGCGCATTTTAAAATCGACTACGCCTTCCATTGGTGCTAATACTAATTTCATTGGGTGTAACTTTATTTGTAAAAATGGTGGCGTAGTTTACCTTGTCCGTTTAAATTGATAAATCACTAATAGCTCTATGTGTACAATAAAAAATAATATTATTTTCGTCTTTTGTGAAAGTTATTCTTTTATGCTGGGTCTATTAAGTATACCCGTTGAGTAAAAATAGAGAGTTAGATTATGAACACAGTAAAAAATAATTCAATCGCATTAACATTAGGTGCAGTAGTGATCACTGGTGCAAGTTTAGTATCAACAAATGCACAAGCCAATCCTTTTGAGTACCAAGAACTCGTTACAGGTTATCAAGTAGATGCCACTGAGGGGAAATGTGGTGAAGGAAAATGTGGTGGTGATGCAAAGACAAAAAACGCCAAAGCGAAAACTGAAGGTAAGTGCGGTGAAGGCAAGTGTGGTGGGGATGCAAAATCAAAGGATGCTAAAGCTAAAACTGAAGGCAAATGCGGCGAAGGCAAATGCGGTGGTGATACTAAATCAAGCGATAAAAAAACTAAAAAAGAAGGTAAATGCGGTGAAGGCAAGTGTGGTGGTAGCCATTAAACTTGGTTATTGGTACGATTCTATTTAATTATGAAAGGGCCTATTTTGGCCCTTTTACATAAAGGGGTTGTAATGGTTGTATCTGATAAAGATGAGTTTGGTATGGTAGGGCTTGGTTTACGCCGAGAAATGTTGGATGAGTTACTTGTTCACGTTCCAAAGCAAATTGATTTTATGGAAGTTGCCCCTGAAAACTGGCTTAAATTAGGAGGGCGTTTTCAAAAGCAATTTAAGTCATTAACCAACAACCATCATTTTGTATGCCATGGCCTATCACTCTCGCTTGGTTCACCCGCGCCCCTTGATATTGATTTTGTTAAAGCGTTAAAAAGTTTTTTTATCGACCATGGTATCAAGCGTTATAGCGAACACCTAAGTTACTGCTCTGGCACAGGTCATATGTATGATTTAATGCCGATCCCTTTTACTGAGCAAGCAGTTAAGCACGTTGTGTCAAGAATTAAGCAAGTACAGGACATTCTTGAGCAACAAATCACAATTGAAAACGTTTCATACTATGCGGCGCCAGGCCAAGAATTAACTGAACTTGAATTTACCAACGAAGTGCTAGTCCAAGCTGATTGCAAACTTTTGCTCGATGTAAATAACATTTACGTAAACTCGGTTAATCATGGCTATGATGCGCTTGAGTTCTTACAAGGGTTACCTTGTGAGAGAGTTGACTACGGTCACGTGGCGGGGCATTACAATGAGGCTGATGATTTGATTGTTGATACACATGGTGCAGATGTAATTGATCCCGTCTGGCAACTTTTAGATAAAGCATATGAATTTCATGGTGTATTTCCTACTCTATTAGAACGTGACTTCAATATCCCAGCTATGGATGTGCTAGTCAATGAGCTTGATATTATTACCCAGTTGCAAGCTAAGCACGGTGTAAGTAAACAAAAGCGAGCTTAACATTATGAGTTTTCAAGATATTCAAAATACCTTTATGGCCCACATTAGACAATCTGCAAGCCAGCCTGCTCCAAAAGGGATTGAAGAGCGTCGTATGGCTATTTACCGTGACTTATTTTTTAATAATATTGAAGGCTTTATTACATCGGGTTTTCCTGTATTAAGAACGCTTTACTCAAATGATGATTGGAATATTTTAGTAAGGCGATTTTTTGTTGAACATGATTGTGTATCACCTTATTTTTTAGATATTGCAGGGGAATTTGTTAACTACCTTAGTCATGGCTATGTAAAAACAGCCACCGATCCGGTTTTCATGATTGAGTTGGCGCATTACGAATGGGTTGAACTTGATGTGTCTATTTGCCAACAAGATGACAATGAGATTTTAATAAACACAGCACTGGCTGTAACGCCTTTGTATTTTAGCCAAACAGCACGTAATTTAAGCTATCAATTTGCTGTTCAACAAATAAGTGTTGATCACCAACCAGTGACACCAAGCAGCCAACCCAATTACTTTGTTGTTTATAGAGACTTTGATGACGAAGTACATTTTTTGACTACTAACCCGATGACTGCACTTTTGTTATCATTGATAGAAGCATCACCAGCGATTTCTTTTGATCAACTTTGCCATCAGGTTATTCAACATGCACCTCAGTTTAGTTATGAGCAAGTTAGTATTGGGGCTGAACAAACACTACAAGCGATGGCTAACAAAGGTGTGATCGTGACAAAAAATCAAGCTTAAAGGCTTTAATGATTATTTTACATGGACTATTATGTGCGCTTTAAAATGTCGCGCTTAATAAAGGTAGTACCATGTCAGAAGATAAAGATTTTAAAGACCCGTTTAATGCAATGTATTTCCTAGCATTTTTAGCAATTTTTGTTGGAATTGGCTGTTTGAACGCAATTCTGGGCTGGATAACTACAGTTTCTTAATTTGCTTATCAAGTTATGGGCTGCTATTGCAGCCTTATATTTTAATTAGTTAACTTCTTACCGACAATCCATATTTCTAGTGTTATAATTGCTGGCTTTGTAATATAAACAATCAAACAGCTTAAATTATGACTACTCCTTCTATTATTAAAGACAGCATTACCACTATTGCAGATTACCCTAAAGCCGGCATTATGTTTCGCGATGTAACTACGTTAATGGCTGACCCTGCTGCATTCCAAGCTACAATCAACGCATTCATAGACGCCTATAAAGACCAAGGGTTTACTAAAATTATTGGTACAGAGTCGCGAGGCTTTATTTTTGGTGCACCACTTTCATACGCGTTAGGCATCCCGTTTATTCCTGTACGTAAGCCGGGTAAATTACCTCGTGCTGTTATTTCTCAAGATTACCAACTTGAATATGGCGAAGATGTGCTTGAGCTTCATACAGACGCGATAGTACCTGGCGATAAAGTCCTTTTAGTTGATGACTTATTAGCTACGGGTGGTACGATTGAAGCAACAGCAAAATTAGTCAATAAGCTTGGTGGCAATGCAACTGATGCTGCCTTTGTTGTCTCGTTACCAGAATTAGGTGGTGAGCAACGCATTGAGAAAATGGGGATTAACATCCTTAAATTGGTTGAATTCGAAGGCGAATAATTAAATGAGTTACCAAGTCCTAGCGAGAAAATGGCGTCCTCAGACCTTTCACGAATTGGTCGGTCAGTCACATGTGAAACAAGCGCTTGTTAATGCGTTAACACAAAACCGACTGCATCATGCTTATTTATTCACTGGGACTCGCGGAGTGGGTAAAACCACCATCGCGCGTATATTCGCTAAAAGCTTAAATTGCGACGAAGGAATTTCTTCTCAGCCTTGTGGTCAGTGTAGTAGTTGTAAAGATATCGAATCTGGCCGCTACATCGATCTGCTAGAAATAGATGCTGCGTCGCGAACAAAGGTCGAAGATACGCGTGAAATCCTTGATAACGTGCAATACGCACCAACGCGCGGCCGTTATAAGGTTTACCTTATCGATGAAGTGCATATGCTTTCTAAGCACAGCTTCAACGCGTTATTAAAAACATTAGAAGAGCCACCAGAACACGTAAAGTTTTTACTCGCGACCACTGATCCACAAAAATTACCGGTGACTATTTTATCGCGTTGTTTACAGTTCAACCTTAATGCATTGTCGCAATCTGAAATCTTGCAACAACTTGAGTACGTGTTGGGCGAGGAGCAATTGAGTTTTGAAACTCAAGCATTACAAATTATAGCTAAAGCCGCTGATGGCAGTATGCGCGATGCGCTTAGCTTGACCGATCAAGCTATTGCCCAAACCAACGGTAATATACAACACCAGTCAGTGCAAAGCATGTTGGGCTTAATGGATAACCATTACAGTCAACATTTGTTAGCAGCGTTACTAGCTCAAGATGGGGCTTTATTACTGACCCAAATAGAACAAGTTGCAAGTCAAAACCCGCAATATAATGCTCTTCTAGATGATTTAATTGGCTTAACACACCTTATTCAGTTAACTCAACTAGTGCCCGATGCAGCTAAGTTAGATGAGAATAATGCTGAGTTTATCCAGGAAGTAGCGCAAGCAAGCGACAGCCAACAAATACAAATTTATTATCAGTTATTACTTAACGGTAAAAAAGATTTGCAGTGGGCGCCTGAGCCACGTCTTGGTTTTGAAATGATTATGCTAAGGTTACTTGCTTTTGAGCCTGCAGGTACTTCGTCTACGCAAGCACCACCAAGCACAGTGCAACCGCTACAAAACAAAGCAGGGCGAGCGAGTGCACTTCGCGATATTATTAATAAAAATAAAGCGGTGCAGCAAAGTCCAAGTGTCGAGACAAATAGTGATGTGCAGTCATTAAGCAGTGATATTAATTCAGCTGATCAAACGCAGCCTGATACTAAAACGACAGTGGACAATCAATTAGAGCAGCACAGCACTAAGGTACAAGGTGTTGAACACGCATCACCAGTAGAAAAAGTAGATTCTGCACAAGCATCACTAAATACTGAAGTTGCCCACAGTGATGAACACGCTCAACGCCAAAGTCAAGATGATGCCTATCAACAGCACAGCGACGCTGAACAGACGTTAGCGACACAGTTTGATGACATCATGAACAGCGCTGTAGAGCAAGGCTTTGAGGAGCATACTCATACAACACATGCTGAGCCTGACGTTAATAGCCAAAATAGAGCACCGCACACCTCAATTGCACAACAAGAGTCACAAGCACAATCAGCCATAGCGCGCATCCTACGTGATAGAAATATATCTGGCGCAGGTAAGTTGTCTGGTGCGAATATTAAAAGTACACAAACCACTGAACAACAAGTTACGCATGCTGCGCAAAATAGCTCTAAACCTGAGCCTCAAGCACCATTGGCAGAGTCACAGCAAGCTGCACAGCGGCAACCTGTGTTTAACGATGCGCCACCTTGGTCGAATGATGACACAGGCCAAACCGTAAAAAAGCCAGCGCTCCCAGAGACGGGGAGCCAAACGCGCTCAAATAACCAAGTCGCACCAAAAAAAGTAGACTTTAAAGAAAAGCATCAAACAATTACTGAGAATTTGGCGCCTGAACTACTTGAGCAAATTAACCCACAAAAAAAGCCTGAAGTAGTTGCGCAAGAGCCTAGCATCCCAGTACCTGATGACTTTCAAAGTCCCATTAGTGAGATCCGGTTTGCTCATCAACAAGATGAATGGGCTTATTTAATCAAGCGAATGGGGCTCGGCGGTAGAATGCGCCAATTTGCGTTGCATTCTATTTTTACCAAACAAGGTAACAATTTACATATCGACGTGGACGAGTCTCAAAAGCACCTCGATACGCCAATGCTAAGACAAAAGCTCGATGCAGCGCTTTCTAATATTTATGAGCATAACGTCACACTCAGTATTAATTTTGCGCAAGGGGTTATTGACTCACCGTATTTAATACAGCAAAAAATTGATGTAGGGCGTCACCAGCAAGCAATTGATGTGATTACCTCAGATGAAAATATAGTGCAATTTCAGCAGCTATTTTCAGCAATTATTGACGAAAACAGTATTCAGGCATTGTAATTAGTTACAATAGCCCTTATCTTCATGACAATTAAAGATTACACAAAGAGAGAGAATTATGTTTAAAGGTGGAATGGGTAACATGATGAAGCAAGCGCAGCAAATGCAAGAGCGCATGCAAAAAGCCCAAGACGAAATCGCTACTATGGAAGTAGTTGGTGAAGCCGGCGCAGGCCTGGTAAAAGTAACCATGCTTGGTAATCACAATGTACGCCGCGTTGAGCTTGATGAAAGCTTAATGGAAGACGACAAAGACATGATTGAAGATTTACTTGCCGCAGCGTGTAATGACGCAGTTCGCCGTGTAGCAGATGAAACGCAAGAGCGCATGGGAAAAGTAACTGGCGGTATGCAATTACCACCAGGTATGAAAATGCCGTTTTAAGGTAATCGATGCAACTTTCACAAAGTTTAAGCCAACTCATTGAAGCACTGCGCTGTCAGCCGGGCATAGGCCCAAAGTCAGCGCAGCGTATCGCGTTTCATTTACTTGAGCGCGACCGTAAGGGTGGTACGCAACTTGGTAATGCACTGACCAAAGCGATGACTGCTGTAGGGCATTGTCAGTCATGCCGTACTTTTTCTGAGCAACCACAATGTGAAATCTGTTTAAGCCCAAAACGTCAAGATAGCGGCATTTTATGTGTGGTTGAATCACCCACTGATGTACTAGCTATTGAGCAGACTGGGCAATATAAAGGTTTATACTTTGTGTTAATGGGACACTTATCACCAATTGATGGTATTGGCCCGAATGAAATTGGCCTTGATATTTTTGAAAAAAAATTAAGCCAAGGCGGCATTAATGAAGTAATTTTAGCGACTAACCCAACAGTTGAAGGCGAAACAACCGCGCATTATATTGCCCAGCTTTGTCATCGCTATAAAGTGGAAGCATCACGTATAGCCCACGGTATTCCTGTTGGTGGAGAGCTTGATTTATTAGATGGCATGACCTTAATGCATGCATTTTCTGGCCGAAAAGCAGTTGGCCAAGAATAACTTTATAACTGAATTAAAAAAGCCCGTGCTTGTTAATTATGAGCGCGGGCTTTTTATTGCTTATTGAGAAACCTTTTTTATTTTTTCCTTGAAGTTCGAATGATGCGCCCCATGGTAATCCCCCAAAAAATAATAGAAGCCAAATGTAGAATTTTCTCTTATTGTAAACACAGAAGGCAATAGAAAAAGTAGTAAAGGCTTCTGAACGCAAAGCATTGGCACATGAAGTTGTTAGCACAAATAAAATGAGTATTGCCTTAGCCTGTCGTACTTTCATGATAAGTGAAGCATGCTATCCCTATACGCCAAAACTGTCTGATGAAAATGAGGAAGTTGCAGCGTTGCTATTGGATTTAAGCCTGTGTCAGCGAAATTAGGGGGCGGTTTATGTTTTTATATCTACGCAATGTTAAAGCTTACATGTGGAATCATAAGCGCGTTGGGGCAAAACAGTGATACATTGCCCTTACTGCCACGGTTATGAGTTACGTAATCGTTCTTTAGGTGTTATTGCAACGGGGGCAATGTCTTTACATCAAGCAGGAGTGATCCCTGATTGGGGCGTAACTAGCTATTTCTTGCAAGGTAAATACCAGCCCGATCCAGAACAAAAATTATTTTTACAGCAACGTGGTGTTAGCTTTGAAGATACACCCGTTGTTGAAGTATTAGGAGCAGGGCACATGTCTAAAACTACGCAGAGCACATTAAATACCGAAGATGAAACAAGTTTATCTTATTGGATTACGATTTTTGGTAGCGAGCAAGACGCTATCGCTGTGGCAAACGTTTTTTACGATACACTAAACGCTGATTTATCAGCCCTTTTAATAGCCGCTGAACATAAAGACTTAAATAAATGTGAAGCGTTGTTACATAAAATTAAGGGCTCTATCATGGTGTTAAAAATTGACCATCTTCGTATTAAAATTGAAAATTGCGAAGAGAGTATATCAAATACGAAACAAATAAATAATAGTATGTTTACATTAATCCGGGAGCTTTTAATGTTGAATAGGTCAGTGAAAGTTTGGCTTGATTAAATAATATAATAGTGACTTGGATTAATTTTAAAAATGCGCTTATAATTTAGTTGAATCTATTATCTAAATTAAACTTATCAACGTAGTGAGAAAAGAATGAAAGAAATAAGATCATTTATTAAAAGTGCAAGTTTAACTGATTTAGAAAAAGCACAAGCTTTAATTGAAAATGCCATTGCTAAATATACCCAGCAGCAACAAGCTAAGCAGGAAGTGTTAGATTTATTAAGAGAAAAAGGCTTAACGTTAGATGATCTACAGGATGTAGCGGGTGATAAACGCACCAAAGTTATGCCAAAGTATCGCATCGAATTTGAAGGCAAAATCGTCGAGTGGACGGGACGTGGTAAACGCCCTAAAGCATTCCAAGGTGTAGAGCTAACTAAGCATCTTGCATAAAAGCTAATATGCCCGTTAATATGCCAATGATCAAGTCATTGGCTTTTTTGTTTAAGTAGTATTGATGAGTTATATATTAAGGCCTTATCAGCAAGAGGCTGTAGAGCGTACTGTTTCCCACTTTAGAAAAACCGATGATGCCGCATTAATAGTCTTACCCACAGGTGCTGGTAAAAGTTTGGTTATCGCTGAACTCGCTCGTATTGCAAAGCAAAAGATTTTGGTGTTAGCGCACGTTAAAGAGCTAGTTGAGCAAAACGCAGAAAAATATACTAGCTTTGGTCTTGAGGCGAGTATATTTTCAGCAGGTTTGAATCAAAAATCCTTAGCACACCAAGTTACCTTTGCTAGCATTCAGTCTTTATCACGAAATTTAGATGAATTAAATGAACACTATTCACTAGTGATTATTGATGAATGTCATCGTGTTAGCGATGATAATAATAGCCAGTATGCAAAAGTAATTGCCGCACTGAAGTCATTTAACCCAAGGTTAAAAGTATTAGGCTTGACCGCGACACCTTTTAGGCTCGGTATAGGTTGGGTATATCATAAGCATTATCATGGATTTGTGCGAGGTAGTAATGAAAGCCCATTTAAAGCATGTATATTCGAACTCCCACTAAGATATATGATTAAAAATCAGTATTTAACACCACCGAAAGAAGTGGATGCGGCATTGAGTCATTATGACTTTTCCTCGTTAACAAGTGACTCGTTTGGTCGGTATAATCAAGATGATATAAATAAATTATTAAAAGCAAATACGCGAGCGACAAAATCCATTTGTAATGATATTTTAAAATTAAGTGAAGGCCGTCAAGGGGTAATGGTTTTTGCTGCAACAGTCAGACATGCACAAGAGATCTTAAGTTATTTTCCTGTAGAGCTAAGCGCCCTAATTACAGGCGATACAGCTGCAGCTCAGAGGGATGCTGTTATAGCGGCTTTTAAGCAAAAAAAGATAAAATTTTTAATCAATGTATCTGTATTAACAACTGGCTTTGATGCACCGCATGTAGATTTTATTGCTATTTTAAGACCAACAGAATCTGTTAGCCTGTACCAGCAAATTGTTGGGCGAGGCCTACGTCTTAGTGAAGGAAAACGTGATTGCTTGGTGATAGATTACGCAGGTAACGGGTTTGACTTATTTTATCCTGAAGTTGGCAATAAAAAGTCACAAAGCGATAACGAGCCAGTTCAGGTACTTTGCCCCGGCTGCGGATTTGCTAACATCTTTTGGGGTAAAACTGATAGCCAAGGCAAAGTGATTGAGCATTTTGGCCGACGTTGCCAAGGGTTACTTGAATCAGATATCTGTTCTGAGCAGTGCGATTATCGTTTTAGATTTAAAGAGTGTGAGCAATGTGGAGCGCAGAATGATATTGCCGCAAGACAATGTCAAACATGTGATGCAACCCTTGCAGATCCTGATGACAAATTACGCGCAGCGTTAAATTTAAAAGACGCCTTAGTATTGCGTTGCAGCGGTTTGAGTGTGCAGGCACTGAATTCTAATAGTGATATTATTAAATTAACCTATTTTGATGAAGATGGCGCTAGTTGTGATGAAATATTTGATTTTTCTCATCCGGGAGCCCGTTATATATTTAATAAACAGTTTGGCATACGTACTTCACAAGGGCGAACACCTATTGAGTATAAAACGGCCAGTGATGTAATTGCAGATGAGCTTAATTTAACTGCACCTGATTTTGTTATTGCGCGAAAAAATAAAAAGTATGGCTGGAAAGTGGCCGATAAATTATTTGACTATCAGGGGAATTTTAGAAAAGCTAACCAGTTAAGTCGCTAAATACTTAACTGGTTTAAATATTTGGGTATAAAGCTTATTCGCTTTCTAAGCCCCAACCATCACCATATCCATTATGACCATTGGCGATGCTTTCTAAATACTGCTCAGTTTGACCCAGTAAGGTGTGATCTGGCACCATTTGAACTTGTGTGACTACTTCCCAAATACCGGTATCTTTACATTGTACAAGCTCAGTGCTTGGCGCTAGCTCGTCTTCACTAATTATGTTAGCAAATTTTTCAGCTTCTATTTTTTGTTCAAATAAAATGTAGAAATCAATTTTGTGCATTTGTGCTAAATCAATACCAGCATCAGCTATTTCAGTTAGTAATTGACCATTGTCGTCATCAGGAAATTGCATTTAGAAACTCTATAATAATATCTCAAATTCGTTATCGCTATTGTAACCAAAATAAAGCAATTAAGCGTACTAATTTTCACATTTGAGTTGCTGTGTCACTGCACTGGCTTGTGGTATTATTTAAGCTCATTAAAGTTAACTTGTTTTTTAGTAAGGAAATTACTTGCCTAGTCGAATATTTACGCTTATTGCAGTCGTATTCTTTTTTATTTCAAGCAATTTAGTTGCTGCATCCAATATTGTAAAAAGTTATGAAATTAATGGTCTAAGTGGTGACCTTGAAAAAAATGTAGAGCTATATTTAAAGCAACTTGAAGGCGAAAAAGTAACGCGTACAGTACTCAGTCATGCTAAAAAACAAGTAGCTAGTAGTCTAAAGGCATTAGGGTATTATAAACCTGAAATTAAATTAGATTATATTTCACAGTCACAAGAGTTGGTTGCAACTATTGAGCGAGGCCCAGTCACTCGTATTGCCGATATTCGTGTGACTGTACATGGAGCAGGAAAAAATGACATTCAATTAATGGATGTTGTTAACAGAATAAACTTAAAACAAGGTGATATTCTCAATCACAGTCATTATGATGCGGCGCGAAAGAAAATAGAAAGCCAATTATTGGAGCTAGGTTATTTTGATGTCAAATGGGAAACTCATCAATTAGCTATTTCACTAAAATTAAATAGCGCGGAAGTCATTTTAACCTTTGATACTGGTACAAGGTATCAATTTGGTGAACTAATTATAGGTAATGAAAGTCCAGCAGAAAAATACATCCGTTCATTAGCTAAATTCGAACAAGGTGAACCATATCAAGCCACAACAGTTTCTGAATATAACTTGTCACTATCTACGACCCCTTATTTTAATAGTGTGAGAGTTTATGCTGATATCGCCAATCGAGCAAATCAACAAGTACCAATAAACATAGATGTACTACATAAACCAGCAAACAGTTTTGAAGTTGGCGGAGGGTTTGACACTGACTTAGGACCGAAAGTAAGGTTCAAATGGTCTAAGCCCTGGATCACAGAAAATGGCCACTACCTTGAAAGTAACTTAAATGTCTCCGAACGTCAGCAGGATATCTCTTTGGGTTATACCATTCCCGTGGATGATCCCAATGACGATTTATGGCGTTACTCAGTTGGTTACAAACTTGAAGATGAATTGACCGATGATATTTATAGCAAAATATTTACAGCACAATTACAGCGCCAATGGTTAACTGAGAACGACTGGGTGCGTACTGCATTTATTCGTCGAGACTATGAAACGTATCGTTTAGGGGATGATGAACAAAGTTCTAAGATGTTAATGCCGGGCATTAGTTATGCAAAAAAAGACACTAAAGGTGGCACCACACCGTATTGGGGGGAACAGTGGTTAGTCTCAGCTGAATTTGGTTTAGAAGATGCTTTTTCAACAACCAATATTATACGTGTTCAATTGCAAAATGCGTGGTTACGTACTTATATGGATAAACATTTAGTGTTTCTAAAAGCTAATGTTGGCGCAATGCTAGTGGATGATATAAACAATGTGCCTTTATCACTTCGCTTTTACGCTGGGGGTGATCAAAGTGTGCGAGGCTTTGCTTACGAATCTATTTCTCCAAAGGATGATGAAGGACGCTTAATTGGGGGGAAATACTTACTTTCAGGTACTATTGAGTATAACTATCAGTTTGCACAAAGTTGGCGGCTAGCTTTGTTTGTTGACAGTGGTACAGCGACGAATGATTTTTCAGATCGGGTTGAAGTAGGTGCTGGCTTTGGTTTTCGTTATTTAACACCCGTTGGCCCTGTCAGAGTTGACCATGCGTGGGGTTTGACAAAAGAAAGTAAGAGTACGCGTTTAAGTATTACTATAGGGCCTGAAATTTAATGTTAAAAATGAAAAAAATCACCGCTTTACTAACTATCGTTATTAGCACCTTATTAGTGATATTGTTTTGTTTGCTATTTACAGCACCAGGTAATCAATTAATCGCTTATACTGCGAATAAATTAGTCGACGGACTTTCTATTAATATCAAAAATGGTCGCTTCTTATATAACGACTCGTTCAATATAACATATACATCTCCAAGCTTAGACTTCGCAGCAGAGCAACTAAAACTTGATTTATACTGGTGGCACTGTGATGGGGTGTGTGTTGAAAATTTCAGTGCTAAAACAGTTACTTTAAATATTAAAAACGTGGACCAAACCCAAATTGAAGAAATTGATGATGTACCGTCAAATGAAGACATGCTTGAACAGCCCTCGCAGATTAATCTACCTATTGCGCTGTCAGTAAAACGGGTTGCTATTAATACTTTTAACTTGTCACATGCTAGTGCTGATGTGACTGTCCAGCAATTTCAGTTAAGTGCTAAAGCAGAAGAGTCCTTAGTTACACTCAGGTCTTTAAGTATTAAGCAGGTTGACGTGTTAGTTAAAGAGGTTGAGAAGCCCCCTGCAGAACCTTTAACAGCACTGGCTCCATTACCTGATATTGAGTTTACTTCACCTATAGCAGCAAATATTGAAGAGATAGCAATAGACTTGGTTCGAATTACCCAAGCTGAACAGCAACATGAAGTAAAAAGCATTCGTACTGCACTTTCAATAGATAGCAGTGAACTGGTTTTAGAAACGCTTACTGCTGAGTACCAGCAATGGCATTTATCAACTGAACTGAACGCTAAGTTCAAAGGGCAAACCCCTTTAGATGCTAAAATTGACGTTACTAGTGTTGAACAACAATTAACTTTACTAGCCAGTGGTGATTTATCAGATTTAAAGCTCGATGTGAATACTCAAGGCTTTTACCCTTTATCAGCCAAATTACAAGCTGATCTGAAGACTGTAAACTTTCCTTTTACGCTTGAAGCCTATATAAAACAATGGCAATTAGATGCGCAAAGTAACCCAGTAAAAGTGACAAATGTTGCTTTGAATGGTGAAGGTAACGCAGATGACTATATGTTAACTCTGACCGGAAACAGCCAACTGGGCGCTTATCCTGAGGTAAACCTAAATGCAATATTAAACGGTGGATTAACACAAATAAATGTGGAACGACTCGCTTTAGCTGCAAACGAAAGCCGCGCAACGATAAAAGCATCAGCAAACTGGGAAAATGGTATAAAAAGCCAATTTTCTGGGCAGTTAGACCAACTAAAAGCGCAATACTTAACAGATATGGTCACCAGTGATATTTCAGGTCAATTTGCTGGCTCTTTTAATGCTTCGAATAACAATTGGCAATTATCTATGCAAGATAGTCAATTAACGGGGGTTATTGATGAAGTTAACTTTAACTTTATATCAGACTTCGATTTAAACAGTAATTTACATGCAAATATAAAAGCACTTGAGCTAACAAGTGGCGAAAATAAGTTGTCTTTAGCGGGCCATATCGAGCAGCAATGGAATATTGATGGCAAGTTGTATTTAAATAAACCAGAACAAAAAAAGCTGCCTTTTACAGGGACTGGTGATGGTAACCTTTCCATTCGCGGTAAACGTTTAGAGCCGGTAGTTAATTTAGACTTAGCCTTGCAGGATTTAACTTATGACGACATCGCTGTTGCAGCGCTATCTATAAAGTCTGATTTTAATTATGCTGCCGATTGGCAAACAAACGCCAATATAAAAGTACGCAATGCAAAACTTGCAGGGCAACAAATTAATAGTATTAGCGTGAATGCTACTGGGGATAAAAAAGATCACCTCGTGCAATTTGAGCTTGATGCACTTGAGGGAAAAGCCGAATTTGAAATTGCAGGTGCAATGGTCAATAAAACCTGGCAAGGCCAGCTAAGTGATGTGTTATTGACTGACAATACCTTAGAGCTAACAGCTGCTCCCAAAGTTGCAGTAACATTTAATACTGAAAATGGCAATTTCTCTGTCGATAAACACTGTTGGCAGACTCAAAGCAGTAAACTATGTGTTGATCAACTCACGCAAGCGAATGATATTGGTTCTTTAGTTGCTAGTCTTGATAACTTAGATTTAGCAGAGCTTAAGCATTTATTACCTGAAAACCTAGTCACCAAAGGCGGCATAACGGGTCAAGTTGCAGCCAATTGGCAGTCAGCAAATTTGAAAAAGCTAACTGCATCATTGCAGTCTCAAGATTTGGCTGCAATATTTATTGATGAAGAAAAAAGATATCGAGTGCCTATCGAAACGTTGAACCTAAAAGCGGAGGCTAACTCACAAAGTGGTCAACTGCAGGCAACGTTAAATTCGAGTCTGTTAGGTGACATTAATGCTGATATTTCGGTGCAAGATTTACCGTCAAGCCAAACGCTATCTGGTAATATAAATATTGATAAAATATTGTTAGCCGATTTGCAACCATTTATCGGTACACTAGAGCAACTTAAGGGTGATATTAGTGGCCAGATAGCTTTGAATGGTTCGTTAACCGAGCCATTATTAAATGGGCAAGTTAGTATTGATGAAGTTGATCTTCAAGGTGAACAGCTCCCAGTATCCGTCGTTGACTCAAGGATAAATATTGGCTTTGATAAAACAAAAGCGACATTAGATGGAAAGCTCAATGACACTGAAGGTGGCAATATCACTCTTAGTGGGGATATTGACTGGGGAGGGGCTAAGCCGGCAGTTAATTTAGCCATAAATGGTGAACAGTTTTATATTAAAGCGCAACAGGGTGTACTGTTTAAGGTATCACCGGATTTAGACATTAACCTTGCCGACAACGCATTCAAACTAGCTGGCCAAGTTGTAGTGCCTTACGGGCGTATTACAATCGAAGAGTTACCAGAGGGGGCTGTGCAGGTAAGTGATGATGAAATCATCATTGATCAACAAATAGAGCAATCAACAGCCGTTCCCTTTGATTACGATATTAATCTAAAACTAATTGTGCAGAATGATGTACGCATTGATTCGTTTGGGCTCGAATCTAAAATTGCGGGTGATTTAACAATTAAGATGGATCAGCAAACACCCATGATAGCGACGGGTGAACTAAACTTACGTGAAGGTACTTATCGCGCGTTTGGCCAAGACTTAATTATCAGCACAGGGCAGGTTGGTTTTAGCGGGCCGATAGACAAACCCTATTTAAATATTAAGGCAATTCGTAACCCTGAAAATACCGCGAACGATGTGGTTGCTGGCATTACTTTAACAGGTAACGTCGAACAGCCTTCATTAAAAGTCTTTTCTGAGCCTGCAATGGATCAGGGGCAATCTCTAGCGTACCTACTCAACGGTCAGCCGCTTGATGAAGGCGACAGCTCGACCGATGCAATGTTAACGCAGCTATTATTAGCCCAAGGGGTAAGTCGAAGTGAAGGTGTGGTGTCAAAAGTGGGTGAGAGCTTTGGTTTATCAGACGTTAGTCTCAGCTCTAAAGGTAGCGGAGATGACACTAAAGTGGAAATTTCAGGTTATGTTGCGCCAGGTGTCCAAGTAAAATACAGTGTCGGGGTTTTTGAGTCGCTCAGCGAAGTTGCTGTGCGCTATCAATTGTTGTCCCAGTTATATATCGAAATTACCAGTGGCTTAACTCGAAGTGCCGACATATTATATAAATTTGATTGGGATGATTAAGTAAAACATGCAATTACTTATGCTAATTGGTTTTATGTTGATGCTAGTACCAAATGCAATAGCTCAGCAGGTTACAGTACGTTATAGTGCTGGTGGACACCCTTATGCTATCGAGTTACTCCAATTAGCACTCAGTAAATCGGATATTACAATTAATATGCAGCCTGTTGATAATATTCCAAGTCAAACTCGGGCAATTCGTTTATTGGGCACTGAAAAGGGGATTGACGTTGTATGGAAAGTAACAAATTCTGAATCTGAAAAAAAAGCAAAGGCTATATTAATCCCTATTGTTAAAGGACTACTTGGCTATCGTATCCCTCTAGTTCATATTAATAATAAAGAGTTATTTAGAGGTGTGCGTCATTCGCGCGAGTTACAGCGTTTTATTTTTGGTTTACGAGAAGATTGGCCGGACGCTGCTATCTTCCAAAGTAACGAGTTGAAAATAACAACTTATGGACAAGGTGCAGACCCATTGCACATGCTGGTAACAGGGCGTTTTGATGCATTACCTTATGAAATATTTGAAGTCACAAAAGCGAGACATAAAAGTTTAGTAAACGATCAGAACATTGCTATTCATTATCCTAGCGCAGTTTACTTTTTCGTCGCAAATGACAACATGCAATTACATGGTCAAATACACAAAGGTTTAGAGCTTGCAATTGCCGATGGCTCCTTCGATGAACTTTTTTATCGTCATTTTGCGGATGCCATTGCTCAAGCTAATTTAAAAAATAGACGTATTATTGAATTAAAAAACCCGCTTCTTCCCTTAAGTGCACCATTAAATAGTGAACATTATTGGCTTGATGTTAAAGAGCTTAATCAATAATCTGTCGCTATAACTACCTATAATAAGCTGTTTTATGTTTAAAAAATCGTTAGTCCCAGTTTTATTGACGCTATTGACTAAATCGCCGCTAGCTCATGCTCAAGAGCCTACAGTGAGCAGTATTTTAGAGCGTGCCGATGCCTCTCAGTGGCGAGCAGTTGAGCCAAATAATGTATTGAAAATAACCCTAGCTACAGGCTCTGCATATATAGAGCTTAATCCATATCTTGCCCCTAAGCACACAAGCAATATAAAACTGTTAGCGCAGCAGGGTTTTTATAAAGAGCTCAATGTTTATCGTTTTGTTGAAGGGTTTGTTGCTCAAGGGGGGGATGCTAGTGGCAAAAAAGTAATTACGAAAGCGAGTAAAACACTTCCCGCAGAGTTTTATTTAACAACTAAAGCACCTGTGGCTATCACCGAGCTTGATAACCAGGATGGCTATGCTCCAATTACAGGTTTTCTAGATGGTTTTGCCGTGGCACAAAATAAAAACAAGACCGAAACTTGGCAAGTGCATTGTAATGGTATTTTTGCCATGGCCCGGGGTAATGATATTAACAGTGGTGGAACAGAGTTCTATGTAACGATTGGTAACAGCCAGCGTTATTTAGATAGAAACATTACTGTTTTTGGGCGTGTTCTTGAAGGAATGCAGCACTTTAATCGACTCAATAGACAAGCAAACGATAAAGAGCTTTTGAACCCAATCACTGATATACAAGTATTGGCTGATATTGCTGAGTACGATAGCAGCCAATTTAAAGTTATGCGAACAGACTCAACGGCTTTTAAAGCGCTAATTGAAGCACGAAAGAACCGTAGTGAAGCATGGTTTGTAGAAACGCCTAATTACATAGATGTATGTGCCATGCCTATACCTACGCAGAGAGTAAATAAAGCGTAGTCACAAACCGCCTTTATTGGCGGTTTATTTTGACACTAAATGGCACGACATCATTGTGGGTGGAGCGATATGGGTTTATATCAAGGCCGCCACGACGAGTATAACGCGCATACACTTCAAGCTCAGTAATATTAAGCATACTTGTTAAGTCACAGTATATGCGTTCTACACACTGTTCATGAAATTCATTGTGAGTACGAAATGAAATCAAGTATCGTAATATGGACTCTTTACAAATCTTCTCACCAGTATATCGAATAATAATACTCGCCCAATCAGGTTGTGAGGTAATTAAGCAGTTAGATTTAAGTAAATGGCTGTGTAAAGTTTCGCTAACGAGCTCTTTAGACACACTCTTAAGTGTATTTGCGTCTAGATCATAATCGTTAATTTCAATATCTAGATCATCAATACACTCACCGGGTAGTGGTGTGCAAGGAAGGCAATTAAAATCATCTGCATGATAAAGAGTGACGGCAATTGGCATTGCTACCGCATGTGATAAATCATTTGTTAAAGTATTTTTTACCTGTTCGATACTGTCAAATCGAGTTTGGTTAAAACTATTTAAATACAGCTTAAATGATTTAGACTCAATAATATGACTTGTTTGACAAGGAAACGCGAAAGTTGCCACAGCAACCATAGGCTTCCCCTTGTTATTGAGCCATGACAACTCATAACCAGTCCAAATATCTTGCCCTTTAAAAGGCAGGTTTGCCTCGTCAATATTTAAATCATCACGGTTAAGTTTGCGAGCGATAGGAAATAATAAACTTGGCGTGTAAGTGTCAACGTACTCAGTTGATTGCCCAAGTACACTGCCTTTTAGTTCAGGAGAGTTGCTGTAATCTGTCATGTTGCGTCTTTTGTAGTTATAATACGGGTATTATACCTAAAGCTAATGAGTTTCGCAGTATGTCTATTGTTACCCAATTAGAACAACTTCATAAAAATTTTGCACAGCATACATTAAGTAAAACCAGTGTTTTGCCTCAGATTGAGCACGACGAAAGCTGGCCAAGCCCTGCAGAAGTAGGCACCCCCAATGATGATGGTTTTATTCAATGGCAGGCAACACGCAGAGAAACCACTGGGTCGCTCAATGATTTAGCCGCTGCGCTGAACTTAGAATTCCCCGATGCACTCAATGGTTACTATGGCACATTTTACGCAGGCTCAATTATTGCAAAAATTGATGAACATACTATTGAGTTATTACAAACTTGGAGTGAGGACGACTTTGACTTACTGCAACAGAATATAACGGGACATGTTTTGATGAAACAAAAACTAAAGCAGCCGCCTAGTGTATTTATCGGTCTGACTGATCAAGAAGACTTATTGGTTACTGTGTTAGTTCAAAGCGGTGAAGTGTGTCTAGAGTATGTGGGTAAAAAACCTCACCATGTACTTGCACCTAACCTTGAAGAGTTTATAAAAGCACTTAAGGTTTAAAAAAATTAGCGGAGTACAACTTACTCCGCAGCAATTGGATTATTGAAAATCCCACGAAATGTTTGATACCAATCCACATGGTTCACATTTAAAATCAAATAAGCCAAACCACGACTCAGGTAATTTCCATTCTCCGTTACAGCTGGGGCATTTTCTAGCGAGCTCTGATGCTTTATCTTTACCGCCCACACGGTATAAATAATAGTAAACGGGCTTTTGGGTTAAAAACTTTATGCGTTTAGCAATATCTTTACCACGGCGAGAAAGATCACTCTCAAGATTAGATATTTCATCTAACGCAGGGAATTCACAGCGCGTTGCGCCATTAATTTGAATCTGGTCGCATGCTTGCCAGTCTTCTTGCCATTTAATTAATGTTTTATAATCGCCGTTTGCTATAGCGGGGATTTTAAATAATGGTACGGGTAAAAAATCATCTCCACAATAAAGCGGGCTACAGGTGTGAACATACGTGGTATATAAAATATATGACGAAGGCTCGTGGCATGCATCAGCGCCGTTAGAGTGAATATCTTGTCCTATTACTTTAACTTTTGGTGCAAGCAAGCCGGCATCATGTAATTTATCAATACTGTGTTTGACAAAAGGGCTGTGATTTAATGGATGCATAGCGTCATCAGTCGGGCACATGACCCGAGTAATAAAGTAACCATCTTTCAAAACGGTAGGGAATTCTTCCCCCATAATTTGACCGTTAAAACGCAATGCATTCACTAAACGGTTAATTGCTTGCTCTGCGCTTTCAAGGGTGGTGTCTTGGTAACAGTCAAAAGTTAAATCAACAACAAACATTACATTTTCTCAATTAATTTTTATCTAGCAGCGCTAATAGTTTATCAAGTTTAGCTTCAATACGATCAAGTTGGCTTTCATGAGCGTTGCTACTTTGTTCTGTACTTGGCTGTTTGATTAAACTGTGGATTGAATCAGGATTATTTTTATACTGGCTTACCGCTGCAATAATAATCGGCATGGGTACAGGCTGAGATAATTTATTTTTAGTTAAAGCAACTGTAGGGGTTTTGCCTTCTTCGAGAAGGGCTTTGATAGCATCAATAACGATGGAATTCATTAATTATAAACTCTTAAAAAGTAATGCACAGCACTGTAGTGTACTGTGCGGGTATAATATCAATATACTCAGTTACGCTCAATAAAAGTGTGCGCAAGAATAAATAGGTGTTAACGACGCAGCCTTAAGTCTAGCTGGTCAATTGTTTTACTTCAGTCACAACATTAAGACTCAGTAATATCATGCTTTGTTGTGTCCATATCATTCTCCTTTAAGGAAATGTTAACTGATGATGAAGTGAGTGAGTTTAACTCTCGCTGAATTTGCGTTTTGTCGTGGATCGGAATATACCTATAGATGGGAGTACGCAAACAATCAACAATAATAAGGGGTGCTTATGACAACCACCATGCAAGATGACGCTTATAGCGTGCAATACATTACAGCAGAAGATATTAGCGTAGCTGCAAGCTTAATATACCAAGCCTATCATGATGATCCAGTATTGCAGCAAGTACTCAATTACTCTGAACAAAACCTTAGCGCTTATGAAAAGAGATTACGCGCATTGATCCGAGAAGAGTTAAATACATTTTGGCAAGATAAGCAGCCCTTAGTAGGCTTGTACCGTAATGAAAGGCTCAAAGCGGTAGCGTGTGTGTTTGAATCTAATAGTCAACTACAAGCGCAGCGATATTGGCACTGGCGATTAAAGCTAATGCTCAGTGCCGGATATTTACAAACGAATCAATTAATCGAAAAAGAAACAACTATTCGTAATGCGCTTAAAGAACAAGGAAACTATTACTTTTTAGCTTTTATTGCAGTAGATCCTCATTTTCAAGGGCAAGGGCTAGGAAGGCACTTATTACGGGGTTTAGATGATTTAGTACAAAGCAACGCAGCGGCAACTGGGATAGCTGTTTTTGTAACGCGTCACCAACACAACACTTTTTTTAAAAGTGAAGGGTTTAGTCTGTTGAAGAATTTATCGTTTAATAGCGTAGAGGGAGAGTTGTTGTTTAAGTGATTAAGACTTAAACGATTAATATTCAATGGTGGGATTAATAAAAAAGCCAGTCAAAGACTGGCTAGAGGAGATTAATTGAGTTTAATTCGTCGTAATAATTACTACCAACGAACGTTAGGTTATATACATACGATGGATCTTGCAGCATATTGTTCGCGTTTAATATGCCGTGCCGCGAGCACTCATTTATAATGCTCAATCGACTATGACTTCGCCGGTGAGATAAAGCATGTTCGTTTGCTTTAGAGTTGCAGAAATTACGGTATAACGTCTACTTTTCAAAAGGTTAATGAGTTAAGTAACAGCGACTCCCTAAAATTGAGATATTCTAAAGCGAGCCGCTAGTAACCAGATTGAAGTTTGCATTTGCAAGTGACTAACCCTTTAAATTCTCACACCAGTAAAGTGTAGGCTCGGCATGAGGTGATAAATTGATGTGGGTTAATATAAATTAAATTTAGCAAATTAAAGGAGTGAATTATCTTTTTTTTGAATAAGCTCTATAGCATAACCATCAGGGTCTTTGACAAATGCAATTTCGGTTGTGCCACCCTTAACAGGACCAGGCTCTCGGCTTACATTACCGCCAGCAGCTTTTATTGCTTCGCATGCTTTGTAAATATCATCAAATTCAATCGCAATGTGACCATAGGCATTACCTAAATCATAGCTATCGGTATCCCAATTATAAGTTAGCTCTAATACTGTGCTATCTTTTTCGTCACCATAGCCAACGAAAGCCAGAGTATAACGATATTCCTCGTTATCATTACGGCGCAGTTCCTTCATGCCTAATACTTGGGTATAAAATGCAATTGATTTTTCTAAATCAGCTACTCGCAACATGGTGTGTAATAAACGCATTGACGTATTGTCCTCTCATTGAATGAATTAAATATACTGAAAAATAGTCGTTTATACTCTATAACCGAAAATGAGTTTTCACCTTTGGCTTGAGAGTAATGATATAATTTTAATTACGACTTCGGTACTAGCCTTATGGCTCAGCGATTTTATATTATATACTTCAAATAATAGGGTTTGAGAGTGTAGTTCAAAAGGAGCTAGGTACAGTAAACCCATAAATCGCTTTATTTTTTCCTGAGGTTTTAGCTTGGTACAAATATTTATCAGTACTTTCAGACAAAAATTCAAAGTTATGTTTTCCTGCATTTCCTTTCTCAACCCCAATACTTATAGTGACTTGGTTTAAGTTAGGAGCTAAATCGCTGACGTCTATATTTGCGATAGCCGTAATTAATCGATCAGTTATCTTTTTAGCTATTTCACAGTTCTGGTGGGCAAAGAAAATAAAAAACTCTTCTCCCCCATAACGTGAAACGATATCTTTACTACGAACCTGCTTGTGCAATGTGTCAGCTACTCTTCGCAATACTTTATCACCGGTATTGTGACCAAAACGATCATTAATAGATTTAAAGTTGTCGATATCAGCGATAAGTAATATACCATCTTTGTCTGCTAGTAAGTCGAGTCGCTGGTGGAAGCCTCGTCTATTTAGTGTATTGGTGAGTGGATCCATTAAACTTTGGGCTGACATAAGCTTGGTTTTTGTCTTCATCGCACGAAAATAAACCATGGTCGCTAAAAGTGTGAGACAAATAATGGTAATATTTGTAAATAAAATTATATTCAGCCGAATATGCTCAATAGCTTCTTCTCTCCAATCGATTCCACTGCAATAGCCAATATTAGGAAGTAATATCAGGCTTAATATTATTATTATTTTTAATAGATACATCTTTAACCAACATGAAGATTGAAAAAGCACAACAAATAATTGCATGTATGAGTAAACCTTGCACGCCAATACTTAGGAATGCACCGACCATTTTAGTTTCTTGTACATCTAGTAGCACTGACCATGCCACTATAATATATAAAAAACCAATTAAGAGAAATGATAGCGATATGGAAGCTGGCTTTAGAGGCGAAACAAAATGTGAAAAGCTTAAAATCAAAATAAAAGATGCTACTCCCGACAAAGCGGTCATAGGTTCGAACATATAGTTAAGGGCATCAAACATAGTGTAATTC
Organism: Pseudoalteromonas mucoides; assembly: GCF_049257175.1. Classification (NCBI taxonomy): domain Bacteria; kingdom Pseudomonadati; phylum Pseudomonadota; class Gammaproteobacteria; order Alteromonadales; family Pseudoalteromonadaceae; genus Pseudoalteromonas; species Pseudoalteromonas mucoides. The sequence goes on along the minus strand of NZ_JBMMUC010000003.1, from coordinate 255,071 downwards.
TTATTTGCTGCCCAGAACTCTGGAAAGCTCATAATTTTAATTATATTAAGCTCTGTGAATGATCTTATCAAATCGGCAAAGGCAATACCTTGTACTTCATTGTTAAAAACAATAAAAATAATAAAGCTTTTACTTAGCCAAATAAATAGTGCGGATAAAGCAATTAAGGTTATTAATAAATAATTTTGTTTTGATTTCATTATATCTTATATTTAAACTCACCTAGGCCTTCAATAATACATGGGTTTACGCGCTATGTAAGTAAACTCATGTATTATTAGGCAGTGATGTAAGTGTATTTAAACTCTTTTGGAGTCACTTTTTCAAATTTTTTCTACTTCATTCACATTTCCCACTTGGTGCGACTAGGTACACGCCATATATTATATCTACAGCCTTGCCGGTCAGGCGAAAGGTAAAACAGTAGTTAGATACTAATACCTACTTATTTTGGATAAACAATAGATAGTATAAGAACACAAGATATATGTTTCAATTCATTTGGTAATTACACTATAAAGTAAGGTATTTGCTAAAATCAGGATCTATAATCATACTAATTAAAGACTTGTTGATTAGGGCCTACCTAGATGCAATTATTCAATATTATCGGGCTTACTTTATTAATTGTAACGTTTGTGAGCCCGCCTGCGAACTCTAATGAGAGAAGTACTTCAACAGTTATTCGTCATATGGAGCAAAGTGGAGAAGACGATCCTCAAAACTCTTTTTATATCAAAATTCTCGATGAAATTTGCACTGTAACAAAGAGTATATATGGTTCTTGTGAGTTATCTCCTATTTCACTTCCTATGCTTCAAGATAGGCAGTTAAAAAGTCTAGAAAAAAACCTTATAGATGTAGTTTGGACTGTTAGTACGCCAGCTAGAGAAAGCAGAGTAAGAGCGATAAAGTTTCCTTTACTAAAAGGGTTTTTAGGATTTAGGATTGCTGTATATAACTCAACAGTAAAAGAGACATTTACCCCAAAGACACCGCTTTCTGCAATAAAGCAGCTAACAGTCATACAAGGACATGATTGGCCTGATTCAAACATATTAAAGTCAAATCAATTTAATGTTCATACTACGAGTAAACTTGAATCCCTATATTCAGATATCTCAAAGGGGTTATATGATTATACTTTAAGAGGCATGTTTGAAGCGCACAATGAGTTTCAAAGTACAATCGAAAAAAATTTGAAACTTGATCAAAATCACGCCTTTATCTATCCCTCTAGCATTTATTTCTTCGTTAATAAAGATAATGAATACCTTGCCAAACGAATAGAGTACGGCCTTCAGAAATTAGAGTTAAGCGGAAAATACTTGAAAATACTAACTGAACATCCAATTCACAGCAAGAGTATATCAGCACTAAACTTACGTGAAAGACAAATACACTTTCTTGAAAGAAATGGTATACGCATGACTGAAAAACAAGTTAATGAAATGCTAGATCTCCTAGATTAAATGGCCGAAAAATTATGAAAAGAGATTGCCAAAATTTCGCCTTTGTTCTTTTAATTCAAAACAATAATAGTTATTCAACCTTCTCTTTAAACTCACACAAGTCTTCAATAATACAGCTACCACACTTGGGCTTACGAGCAACACAAGTATAACGCCCATGGAGTATAAGCCAGTGATGTACGTCTACTTTAAACTCTTTTGGGATCACTTTTTCGAGCTTTTGTTCAACAGCTACAACATCTTTACCCATAGCAAGCTTAGTACGATTAGAAACTCGAAAAATATGCGTGTCTACGGCAATGGTAGGCCAGCCAAAAGCGGTGTTTAAAACGACATTAGCTGTTTTACGGCCGACACCGGGCAGAGCTTCTAATGCTTCGCGGTTTTCAGGTACTTCGCTGTTGTGTTGGTTGACGAGAATTTCACACATTTTATAAACGTTAGCAGCTTTTGAATTAAATAAGCCGATGGTTTTAATGTAGTCTCGCAGTGTATCGTGGCCAATATCTAAAATAGCTTGTGGTGTATTAGCAACTGGAAACAGTTTTCGGGTGGCTTTGTTGACGCCTACGTCTGTGGCTTGCGCTGAGAGTGTGACTGCGACAAGTAATTCAAATGGGCTTGAATATTCAAGCTCAGTTTCTGGATGCGGATTATCATCGCGTAGACGAGTTAAAATCTCGTAGCGTTTTTCTTTATTCATGCAACTTAAACGCACAGCCAAGCTGTACGCTTCCCCTTAAGTTAAACTAGTTACTCGTGCCCTAGGGCCTTTTTCTGCTTCTGGCGGTGCTACTTGCTTTGCTTTTATTTGTGCATCTATCACATTTTTAGCTGCAATTAATAAACCTAACCCTAAAAAAGCACCTGGCGGTAATATGGCCAGTAAAAATTGATTGTCAAAACTAAATATTTCGATACGTAAAGCTGCAGCCCACGGGCCAAGTAATAAGTCGGCACCGTCAAAAAGGGTGCCTTGACCAATAATTTCTCGCATTGCTCCCAAAACTAATAATACCACCATAAAGCCTGCGCCCATCATGAGTCCGTCAAAGGCTGATAAATGCACTGGATTTTTAGATGCAAACGCTTCAGCGCGGCCAATAATGGCGCAGTTAGTAACAATGAGGGGTATGAAAATCCCCAAAGACTGATACAGGCCAAATGTATAGGCATTCATTAAAAGCTGAATAATCGTTACAAAGGCTGCGATGATCATCACAAAGACAGGAATACGAATATCTTTTGGTACCCAGTTTCTAACCGCAGAAATAGTAACATTAGAACCGACTAGCACCATTAAAGTTGCCAGTCCCAGCCCCATTGCATTGGTGACAGTTGACGTGACAGCGAGTAATGGACATAAACCAAGTAACTGGACGAGGGCAGGGTTGTTTTTCCACATTCCTTCGTTAAAAAGTTCTTTTAATTGGCTCATGACTCACCTACTTTGCATGCGTTAGATGCATTAAATACAGCATCAAATTGAGTTTGAGAGAATAGCACAGCGTGTTTTACAGAGCCAACAACAGCGCGAGGTGTAATTGTGGCACCAGTGAACTGGTCAAAACTACCGCCATCTTTTTTTACCGCCCAGCGTTCGTCGTTTTCACCCAGGACTGTTTTATCATTAAATACAGTGATCCAAGGTGATTTTTTAATTTCAATTTTGTCACCAAGGCCAGGGGTTTCCTCGTGCTTAGTCACACGAACACCTGCAATATCACCATTAGCAAATACCGCGGTTAACAGCTCAATATCACCACTGTAGCCTTTTGGAGTTACATGGCGCATAACTAAGGCAACAGGTTCACCATTTTTTCGAGCACGGTAAACAATTTGTGGTGTTTTAGCTAATAATGGTTCATTAATGAGAGCGCAATCATTATATAAAATATTATCGTAAAAAGTCGGATCTAGTACTTCTTGTAATTGAGTTGATAGTTGCTTGCGTTCTTGCTCTGCAATACTGTCAGCTGTAAATTGCTGAACAATAGCAACAGCACCGGTTGTAAGCAGCGCAAAAAGGGTCAATATCGCGCCATTTTTAGTCATTGAAGGTAGGATCATTTTTTCATCCCATGGCCGTATGTTCGAGGCTGTGTGTAATAGTCAATTAAAGGGACTGCCATATTTAAAAGCAACACCGAAAAGGCGACAGCATCAGGAAAACCACCGAATGTACGTATTAGATAAATTAATAAACCAATTAATGCACCGTATACTAAACGCCCACGATTCGTTGTGGCAGCTGAAACAGGGTCTGTTGCTATGAAAAATGCACCGAGCATGGTTGCACCACTAAATAGGTGAAATACAATTCCAGGCTCTGTGCCTGGTGCAACGAGATAGCCAATGCCACTACAAATTGCAAGGGTCACGATAAAACTAACCGGGATGTGCCAATTAATCACTTTGCTTTTAATTAAATATAAACCACCTACTAAAAAGCTCAGGTTTACCCATCCCCAGCCTTTACCAAGCCATTGATCAAAAAGCGGCGACTGCATGCTTTCAGTGATTGTTAAACCATGAGCGACATCAGTTTTAACCGTATCAAGGGGGGTGGCCATCGTCATCCCATCAATGCCGACCCTTAGTTGATCAACGCTAAAACCAGCTGTTGTATAACCATTAAAAATAACACTTAATTGTTGGGTAAAGGTGATTGGCTTTGCCAGTAAATCGACCGTAGGGAGCCAAGCAGTCATCTGTACTGGAAATGAGATAAGCAGTAATACATAGGCAGCCATGGCTGGGTTAAATAGGTTAAACCCTAAGCCACCATATAGCTGTTTCACAATTACGATAGCAAATAAACAACCAATCACAATAATCCACCAAGGGGCGAGTGGCGGAATACTTAGAGCGAGTAATACAGCGGTTAGCCATGCACTGCCGTCACTTAACGCTGTGAGTGCTGAGCGTTTACGTATTCGCATGATAGCCGCTTCTGCAACACTGACGGTGAGCAGTGCTAGGAGCAATTGAATTAAAACACCTGTGCCAAAAAATACCAACTGAGCAATTAAACCCGGAATACAGGCTAAAATCACAGTTAGCATCAGTTTATTAAGTGATTTATGGCTATGATTGTGGGGCGAGCTGGCCATGGTTAATTTCATGACTTATCACTTCCTTCTTGTTGGCGTTTCTTAGCTTTCGCTCGGGCGATAGCTGCAGCGACGGCAGCTTTCTTTTTATCATCTGCGGTTTGCGGCGCAGGTTCTTGCGCTTGGCTTGATTCGGCATCGGGTGTTAGTTCATCCGATTGCTGAGCATCAGTCTGTTTGGCGGCTTTTTTAGCTTTAGCGCGGGCGATAGCTGTGGCGACGGCAGCTTTCTTTTTATCATCTGCGGTTTGCGGTGCAGCTTCTTGCGTTTGGCTTGATTCGGCATCGGGTGTTAGTTCATCCGATTGCTGAGCATCAGTCTGCTTGGCCGCTTTTTTGTCATCAACAGGAACATCAGCGGTTTCTCTGGTATCTGTTTGTGCGGCTTTTTTAGCTTTAGCGCGGGCGATAGCGGCAGCAACGGCTGCTTTTTTGTCATCAACAGGGGCATCAGCGGTTTCGCTGGTATCTGTTTGTGCGGCTTTTTTAGCTTTAGCGCGGGCGATAGCGGCTGCAACGGCCGCTTTTTTGTCATCAACAGGGGCATCAGCGGTTTCGCTGGTATCAGCTTGTGTGGCTTTTTTAGCTTTAGCGCGGGCGATAGCGGCAGCAACGGCTGCTTTTTTGTCATCAACAGGAGCATCAGCGGTTTCGCTGGTATCAGCTTGTGTGGCTTTTTTAGCTTTAGCGCGGGCGATTGCGGCAGCGACGGCTGACTTTTTATCGCCAGTTTCTTGCGTTGTTGAGTTTTTCTCAGCTTCTTTTTGCGCTTTGTAGGCCCGTGCCTGTTCTTTACGTGCAGCACGTTCTTGTGCTACTTCGCTATTATCTGGCTCTAATTCACCAGTTTGCTTTTTCGCTTTTGCACGAGCGATTGCAGCTGCGACGGCTGATTTGCTGTCCGCTTTATCGTCTGATTTTTTAACTCGTGCTAGCGCATCTGCGACTTTTTGCTTTTCATCAGCCGATTTGACAGCAGGCTTGCGTTTATGGCGATTTTGCCTTGCTTCTTGTTCACGTTCTAAGCGCTCTTTTCTCAGTTCAAATCGCTCTTTTGCCCGTTCAGCTTTAACTTGTTCTGCTTGTTGCTCTTTTATCTCTACTTTAGCGACACGGTAGTATTGAACTAAAGGAATTTCGCTTGGGCATACATACGCACATGCCCCACATTCAATACAGTCAAATAAGTTATATTCTTTGAGTTTGTCGTATTCTTTTGACTTAGCGAACCATTGTAACTGTTGAGGTAATAAAGAAGCAGGGCATGCATCAGCGCAGGCACTACAGCGAATACATGCTTGCTCTGGGCCTGGCTCTGCTAGCTCGTTATGATCAGGCGCTAAAATACAGTTTGTAGTTTTAACTACACCAATACGAACTGTAGGAAGAGTAAAGCCCATCATAGGCCCACCCATTACTACACGTTGCTGCGGGACAGGCGAAAAACCTTGGCAATCTAATAAGTGCTTTATCTCAGTGCCTAATAGAGCCCAAACATTTCCTGCATTGTGAATTGTATTACCAGTGACAGTGACCACACGCTCTATAAGTGGCTTGCCTTGTGTCACCGCTTGTTCAATGGCAAACAAGGTCCCCACGTTTTGCACCAATACGCCAATATCGGCAGGAATTCCACCACTGGGAACTTCTTTGTCAGTTAATAATTGAATTAACTGCTTTTCACCACCTGACGGGTAGACGGTCGGCACGGTCTGCACGATGATTTTATCATTGTGCTGAGCGGCTTGCTTCATCGCTGCAATGGCTTCAGGTTTGTTATCTTCGATGCCAATGATTGTTAATGTAGGAGATAGTAACTGTTGCATCAGTTCTATCCCTTTTACGATTTGAGCTGCGTGTTCGCGCATGAGAACATCGTCGGCAGTGATGTAAGGCTCACACTCAACGGCATTAACAATAAAAAATTCAATCGGCTTGCGACTATCAGCTTTTATATATGTAGGAAAACCAGCTCCCCCCATGCCAGCAATACCGCTGTTATGAATAATATCGATTAACTCTTGATGAGTAAGGTTACTGGGATCGGCAATAGGATTAAGCTCACACCATGTATCTTGGCCGTCAGGTGTTATGATAATGCTTAACTCTGGCAATGCTGATGGGTGCGCTGATGGCATCTGGCAAATATCAGCGATAACACCGGATGTAGGTGCATGCACAGGCACTGACCAATTAGCAACAGGCTTAGTGAGTGCTTGGCCTTTTAAAACCGACTGACCTTTTTCGACGATGAGCTGACCGTTTGCACCGATATGCTGTTTAAGCGGCACAATAAGCTTATCAGGTAACGGGAGTCGCGAAATAGCCTGAGTATTCGACAGTGCTTTTTGTCCCGGTGGGTGAATTCCACCTGGAAACGGCCACACTTTACCTTGCTTGATTTGCTGAATTAACTTTTCCATGTGTGACCTTAATCTATTTGTGTAACTGGGATTGCATCTAGTTGCCATTTCCACGTTTGTTTTGTGGTTTCTACGGGCAACATATCAATACAATCAACAGGACAAGGTTCAACACATAAATCACAGCCAGTACATTCATCTATCAGTACAGTGTGCATTTGCCTTGTTGCACCAACAATGGCATCAACAGGGCAAGCTTGAATACATTTGGTACAGCCAATACATTCATCTTCACGTATATAGGCAACAGTTTTAACCGGTTCAGCTTGCTCACCTCCGGCAAGCGGTTTGGCTTCAACACCCATTAAATCAGCCAGCTTTTTAACGGTTGCTTCACCACCTGGTGGGCACTTATTGATTTCATCACCATTGGCGATAGCTTCAGCATAAGGGCGGCAACCAGGGTAACCACATTGACCACATTGAGTTTGCGGTAAAATGGTGTCTATTTGCTCAACAATAGGGCTGCCTTGTACGCGAAATCGTACAGCAGCAAAGCCTAAAATTAAGCCAAAAATAAGTGCCAGCGATCCGAGCGCCAGCAATGCATAAAACAAGGTCATGTTAAAACTTCACTAATCCGGTAAAACCCATAAAGGCCATAGACATAAGGCCTGCGGTGATCATCGCAATAGATGCACCTTTAAAAGGAGAGGGGACGTCTGCGGCAGCTAAGCGCTCGCGTAGGGCGGCAAATAAAACTAACACTAATGAAAAACCAACGGCAGCGCCAAAGCCATAAACAGCTGATTGTAAGAAAGTATGGTCTTCTTTAATATTCAATATCGCAACCCCCAATACAGCACAGTTAGTGGTGATCAAAGGTAAGAATATGCCTAGCAAGCGATAGAGTGTAGGGCTCGTTTTTTTAACCACCATCTCGGTAAATTGAACGACGACCGCAATCACCAAAATAAAACTCATTGTACGTAAAAAAGTGATATCTAGAGGAACTAAAATATACTGATTGACTAAATAGCTTGTTACAGAGGCGAGCGTCAGTACAAAGGTCGTCGCGAGAGACATACCAATAGCAGTATCTAATTTACCTGATACCCCCATAAAAGGGCATAAACCTAAAAACTGTACTAAAACAAAGTTATTAACCAGCACAGTGCCAATTAACAGCAAGACATATTCTGTCATATTCGCCTCAAGCTATCATAATCGTCGACATTATCCTTTTTTCTCACTAGTTTAACAACACATCAAAAGGAAAAAAGCTACTTTAGTAATGATACTTACTATCATTTACAATTTTGCAATATAACTCAGTTATATCTTGTTAGTATCGGCGTGTTCTTACGGGCAGCAATAAGGCGCTAGACGCGCCTTATTTGAAATGTGAAATGTTAGATATCTTTTGGTTTTTCTATGTAATAGCCTTGGACACCGTCTAGGCAGAGTGTTTCAACGATATGTTTTTCTTCTTGGCTTTCAATACCCTCAGCAAACACACTGACACCTATGCGGTGCGCTAAATCAACCATTAAACGCATAAAGTATTGATTGTTTTTGTCTTCTTCTAAACCGCGGGTATAGCTTGCATCCATTTTGATAAAGTCAGGTTTTAAATCTCGGAAAAACTTAAATGAGGTTAAACCAACACCAAAACGTTCAACGGTAATACGAGCACCCACACGGTGCACCATGTCAATAAAGCGTTTACTGGCTTTAATGTTTTGTTGTAGTCCAAATTCACTGACTTCAAAAACCAGTTTAGAAGCAATATTAGTATCTTTTAATAGGCGGCGTTCTAGCCAAATGACAAATTGGTCATTATGAGCGCTCGACGCAGTTACGTTGATACCGAAGTATTTTTCTGAAAAATTACGGCTCTTAATTTTTTCTAATGAAGTGTCAATAATAAGCCGGTCAATTTCAATGGCCATATCAAGCTTTTCAGCCATGGCTAAGAAAGAGGCTGTAGGTAGTACTTGATTTTCTTCGGTTTTAAAACGCACTTGAATTTCAGCATAAGCTTTAATACTTTTGCCTATTGGCATAATGCTTTGCATTACTAAATGTACGCGTTCAGCTTCAATCACTTCGTTTATGACTTTGCGCCAATTTTGGTTGCCAAAACCAGCGCTGACGTTATTTATTAAGTCAGTATCACGTTGTACATGCCATGCATTTGCTTGTTTTGATTGTGCCATGCTCATTGCATTATCAACAATTGACAACAACTCACCTAGCGGTTTCCCTTTTTCATAACCAACAATACCTGTATTTGCAACGGAGCTGAGTTCTTGGTTTTGTTGATACTGGGTAAAACGGGACTGCAAGTTATCACCAAAACGTTCAGATTCTTTTAGTGGAATGTTTGGCAGCACTACAGCAAAGTCAGAGCTATTTAAACGAAAAACTTTGCTTCCGGTATACGTACCACTTATATGCTTAATAATATCCGCTACGGCTTTAACGTATTCATCGCCTTTTTGGTAGCCGCGAGTTTGGTTAATAGATTGCAGTTCGCTGCATCTGACCATAGCAAGGGAGCCAAATGTACTTTTTTCGCTGCTTTCAATATGCTTTTCATAATATTCAACAAACATATTACGGTTACCAAGTTCAGTGACTACGTCTTTATATGCTTCTTGCTTAATAGAGAGGGCAGCATTTTGAATATCTTCATGTTTAGATTGTAAAAAATATGACAGCCGATTAAAGCTTGGCACTAAATCAGCGGCAAGTTTTTTAATTTTTGTACTATCAATCGATGTTTCTAATCCATTATTTACTTGGTTTTGATTGATGTATACGTCAACAATCTCAGCCACAGTCATACTTATGTTTCTGTTAAGCCGTTTAAGCATTGCTTTCATGAATATGACGGGGATGATTGCCATTAAGCCAGATACTAAAATGACAATGAACATAGCTTGTTGTAATAATAGTCCTAAGTTGTGAGCATTAATGGTGAATTCCACTTTGATATCAGATGCTGTGTTAACGGCAAACTGTGGACGGATAGAGTTAAAACTATTTTCAACAAATGCAGCAAAACTGGGTAATGGAGTAGGGGACTGGATATTTATAAGTTCTTTTCCGTCGTAATCACGAAGAATAAATGATGAAAACGTATTGCCATCAGCCAGTGCTTGCTGAATTTGTTGTGGGGAAATATCTTCAAGGGTGTGATTATTAATGTAATTACTTACAACATTTTGTGCTTTCTTTTGCGCAGAGCTCGCTGCACTATCAAAAGCTGAAGCAGCAAAGTAACCACCAGCGCTTGCAAGTAATAACCAAGATATGAGTTGTATAAATATAAGTTTTTTAAAACCAGCCATGTTTTAGTCTTTCACTCGTTCAAAAGGGAAGGAATCAGATCCTTGATAAATCAAATCTTTTGTATTTTGTTTATATTATAACAATGATTATTTATCTAACAGGTGTAGAGTAGAGGAATTATTAAGAAAAGTCTAATTGATTCGTTAAGTTGGCTCCCCCTCCCCGACTCGAACGGGGGACCTGCGGATTAACAGTCCGTCGCTCTAACCAACTGAGCTAAGGGGGAACTACAATAACTTATTATATGATTTGGCTCCCCCTCCCCGACTCGAACGGGGGACCTGCGGATTAACAGTCCGTCGCTCTAACCAACTGAGCTAAGGGGGAACTACATATCATATTACATAAACTTGGCTCCCCCTCCCCGACTCGAACGGGGGACCTGCGGATTAACAGTCCGTCGCTCTAACCAACTGAGCTAAGGGGGAAGCGTTTATGGCTGAAAAACTTGGCTCCCCCTCCCCGACTCGAACGGGGGACCTGCGGATTAACAGTCCGTCGCTCTAACCAACTGAGCTAAGGGGGAAGCGTCATGCCTTTCAACGGGGCGAAATATTAATGATGGAGCCGCAAAGTGTCAACATAAAAACTTCATAAATTCAAAAAAGTAGTCTATTCGATGTTTTTATGTTCGATCTGTGTGTTTTATAGCTTTAATCGTACGCTTTATAGCGCACGAAAATAGCAGTCGAAATAGCAAATGCCGAAAATAAAATTAGTTTTGTACAAAAATTCGCTAGGGTTACGCGAGTAATAAATGTATTAAAAATGCAGTTGCCTCGCTCAAAGGCATCAAAATCATAAAAAAGTATTTTAAGAGGCAGAAAGAATATTTAGCTAAGTTGAGCTTGCCAGCGACATAAATTAAGTTAATGAGTAAGCATTTCATTATTCCCAAGCAATAAAATCCATGATTATATTTTGCTTTAATTAAATTTGGTTTTTAGTATCTGAGTAGGAGGTTAGTAAAAGTTATTCTATATCAGTTATATAGTTGTTCAGATACGATAATAAAAAATAATTCACTTACATTAATATTTCTGCAATGTTTGGTTTGAGTATGTTTTTTGAACTGATTGATTAAATACATTAAAGTTAGTATTCGCCAACATGAAGTTTGAATAGAAATTTGAGTATGGTTGTACGCCTTTATTAATGCGGGTTTGAGAGAGTTATCCACGGTTTCTGTGGATAACTCTGTTTATGAAACTTTAAGAACATCGTTTGAGCCTGATTTTTCGGGCGCTGTAAGGATATCAAGTCTTTAAAACAGTTTTTTTATTATAAATAAAAACAATAACTTAAAAATTAAGGGTGGAAAACAATTGATTGGTGAGTAAATTTATTCGTGATGATTAGATATCAGTAAGTTTTGTGTAAAAATACAGCAGCGGCCACGCGTTTTATATAATAAAAAGTTGCACAACTGTATTTTTATTGTTTTTTACTAGAGGTTGGCTACAATTTTCGTTAAACAGCTTGAAATAGTGAGTTTTCGTAGAGAAAGTAGCTTCTGTTTACTTATTCTTAATGATTATTGCTGCTAGCTGGGATTCATTTGATAAATGCATGGCTTGAAAAGGCATCATGCTTTAAAATAGCACGCTTAATAAAAGAGGCTTATTTATTCCCATGCGCGCTAATTTGCAAACAAACACATCTCCTGATTTATTAAATGCCCCAATAGTTCCAACACTTAAACGAATGACCATACCAATGATTTTTGGCATGATCACGTTAATGATGTTTAATCTTGTTGATACTTTTTTTATCAGTATGCTTGGAACAGAGCCTTTAGCTGCTGTGAGCTTTACTTTTCCTGTCACGTTTACTGTTATTAGTTTGGCAATTGGCTTAGGTATTGGTACATCTGCAGTGATTGCCAAAGCACTTGGCAGTAACAATATAGAAGAAGCACGCTTTGATGCCAGTATGGCGTTGGTAATTGCTGTAGTGATGGTTTTGTGTTTATCACTTTTTGGTTATTTAATGCTTGAACCCATATTTAGTTTACTTGGGGCAGGACAGCACACTCTTCCATTAATACATGAATATATGAGTGTTTGGTTTCTGGGTAGTGTATTTTTGATTACACCTATGGTTGGTAACTCAGTGCTTCGCGCCAGTGGCGATACAAAAACACCGAGTATTGTTATGGGGGGAGCAGGGCTTATTAATGCGGTGCTTGATCCTGTGTTAATTTTTGGCTTTGGTCCTATTCCTTCACTGGGGATTCAAGGTGCAGCGATTGCCAGTGTTATTGCATGGTCAGTTGCTGTGGTGATCATTTTATATATTTTAGCCGTAAAAAAAGGGCTATTAAGCTTACACGCAAAAAACCAAACGCCTTTAGCATCAATACAAAAGATATTAAAAATAGGTTTTCCGGCAGCGGGAGCCAATATGTTAACCCCAATTGCTATGGCCGTGATGACAGCATTAGTGGCGGGGTATGGTCCAGAAGCAGTCGCCGCTTTTGGCGTCGGCAGTCGAATTGAATCCATTGCAAGTTTGGTTGTACTTGCCTTATCAATGACATTGCCCCCATTTATTAGTCAAAACTTTGGTGCTGGTAAGCTGAGTAGAGTGAAGAGTGCGTACAGTACAACGTTAAAATTTGTCATGGTATGGCAATTTATTATTTATTTAGTATTAATTGTGTTTTCAGGTGTCATCAGCCAATTGTTTGGTAAAGAGCAAATGGTTATTGATGTTATCAAACTCTTTATATACACATTACCGCTTAGTTATGGCTTTCAAGGGGTGATAATTTTATCTAATTCGTCATTTAATGCCTTACATAAACCAATGAATGCGCTTATTTTGAGTGTTGTGCGTTTATTTGTATTTTATGTTCCATTTGCTTATGTGGGAAGTGTGCTTGCAGGGTTGTCAGGGCTGCTAATCGGTGCTGCAATAGGCAATGTATTTACCGGTATTGTGGCGTATAAGTGGTTTATAAAAGAGCTAGACGCTATTAATAATCAACCAGTTAAGGAGTGCCAAGCATGAGTGACCATTTCCAATTGGTATCACAGTTTACCCCAAGCGGCGATCAACCCACTGCGATAGCCCAGCTTTGTGAAGGTTTAGAAGCCGGTTTGGCACATCAAACTTTACTCGGTGCAACCGGGACCGGTAAAACATTTACCATGGCGAACATTATTAATGATTTAAATCGCCCAACGATTATTATGGCGCACAATAAAACATTAGCAGCACAACTTTACGGTGAGATGAAAGAGTTCTTCCCTAATAATGCTGTTGAATATTTTGTGTCTTATTATGATTATTACCAACCTGAGGCTTATGTTGTTGCCAGCGATACATTTATCGAAAAAGACGCTTCAATTAATGAACACATAGAACAAATGCGTTTAAGTGCGACTAAAGCCTTGTTAGAGCGCCGTGACACGATAATAGTGGCCTCAGTATCAGCCATTTATGGTTTGGGTGACCCTGATTCATACATGAAAATGATGCTGTTATTAAAAGTCGGTGAAACCGTTGACCAACGCGATATGTTACGTAGGTTAGCTGAATTACAATACACCCGTAACGACATTGATTTTAGTCGTGGTACCTATCGAGTGCGGGGCGAAGTAATCGATATATTTCCTGCAGAGTCAGACACCTATGCCGTACGCGTTGAAATGTTTGATGACGAAATAGAGCGCTTAAGTATTTTTGATCCACTCACTGGTGCAATTGAGAAGCACATTGTACGTGCGACTATTTACCCTAAAACGCACTATGTTACGCCACGCGAGAAGATTCTTGATGCGGTAGAGCATATCAAAGCAGAACTTAAAGAACGCCGTGCACAACTGCTCAGTGCTAATAAGCTGGTTGAAGAGCAGCGCGTTGCACAGCGAACCCAGTACGACATAGAAATGATGACCGAGCTTGGTTATTGTTCAGGCATAGAAAACTACAGCCGTTATTTATCGGGCCGTACGCCTGGCGATCCACCACCTACGTTACTGGATTATTTGCCTGACGATGCATTAATGATCATTGATGAATCACACGTTACCATATCGCAAATTGGGGCTATGTATAAAGGTGATCGCAGCCGTAAAGAAAATTTAGTTGAATACGGTTTTCGGATGCCATCAGCAATGGATAACCGGCCACTTCGTTTTGAAGAGTTTGAAGCCATTGCGCCACAGACCATTTATGTTTCAGCAACCCCAGGGGACTTTGAACTAGAGCGCTGTGGCGATGATATTGCTGAGCAAGTTATTCGCCCAACTGGTTTACTCGACCCTGAAATAGAAGTGCGCCCTGTGGGCACCCAGGTTGATGATTTACTCTCTGAAATTTACAAAAGGGTTGAAATTGATGAGCGGGTGTTAGTTACAACACTGACTAAGCGCATGGCCGAAGATTTAACCGACTACCTCAATGAGCATAATGTAAAAGTACGTTATTTACACTCAGACATAGACACTGTCGAGCGCGTTGAGATTATTCGTGACTTTCGTGCTGGGGTGTTTGATGTGTTAGTGGGTATTAACTTACTACGTGAAGGATTAGACATGCCAGAAGTGTCGTTAGTGGCGATACTTGATGCTGATAAAGAAGGCTTTTTACGCTCGGCTCGTTCGCTTATACAAACAATAGGGCGTGCTGCACGGCACTTAAATGGCCGAGCAATTTTATACGCTGATCGGGTAACTAAGTCGATGGCCAAAGCGATGGACGAAACTCAGCGTCGTCGTGATATCCAACATGCTTACAATGTTAAGCATGGTATAGAGCCTAAAGCACTGCTGAAGAAAATAACTGACATTATGGATGTAGGTGAGCAAGCCGGTCCACAAGATAACCTAAAACTTATTCGTAAAGAAACCACACAAGTGCTTAGTGCGAAAGAGATTGCGGCGCAGATTAAACAACTTGAGAGTAAAATGCACGCCTATGCGAGCGACCTTGAGTTTGAAAAGGCCGCCTCAGTACGCGATGAAATACACGAATTACAACAACAGTTGATCAAAAATGCATAATTTTTCTCCTCTTATTAGTGCACTTGAAAGTGCACCGCTTGCAGCCAATGAGCTGTGCCGTATTTTTCATGGCCGTGGTCACAGTGTTGAACATTTAAGTCATTTAAATTTAGACTTTTACCCACCGAGCTTGTTTTTAGTATCGTATGAAGAAATTGACGATGACACATTAAAGGTATTAACCGATCAGGTGTGGCAATGGGCGCAACAACATGCACCTGATCAGGTTACTGCGATGGTTTATCAGCAAAGAGCTGGATTACAAACGCAAAATAAATTAGTGCAGGGAATACTGCCCGAACCTCATACGGTTAAAGAAGGTGCCGTTGAATTTATTGTAGATTTAATGAGTCGGCAAAACACCGGTATTTTTCCAGATATGCGAAGTGGCCGCGAGTTTGTGAGCAACAATAGCCAAAATGCAAAGGTCCTTAATTTATTCTCTTATACGTGTGGTTTTTCAGTCAGTGCGATGCAAGGTGGGGCTGATTCAGTGATCAACATGGACATGAATAAAGGTGTATTACGCACAGGTAAACAAAATCATCAACTGAATGGTTTTGAGCGTGGTGTGAGCTTTTTACCTCATGATATTTTGAAATCGTTTGGTAAGCTAAAAAAAGCGGCACCGTTTGATTTGATCATTGTCGATCCGCCTAGCTTTCAAAAAGGCAGTTTTATACTCACCAAAGACTATCAAAAAGTATTACGACGTTTACCAGAGTTACTTAATAGCAATACCCAGCTTTTGCTCTGCGCAAATAGTCCCGAGCTAAGTGAAAGTGCATTCAAAGCACTGATTGCAGAGCATACCCACGATGCCATTGAGTTTGTTGAGCGCCTAGCTCCTACGGCTGGTTTTATTGAAATAGACAGTGACCGTAGCTTAAAAGCGCTTATTTATAAAACCTCAGAAAAATAGGGTATGAATGAAACTGAGTAATCGTTTAAATGCGATCAATGCATTAATCACTCAGCCCTATGATGTGATTTGGGATTGCTGTTGCGATCATGGTTTACTGGGTATGGCAATTCTCAAGCGCGAGATTGCAAAAAAAGTGGTGTTTGTTGATATTGTACCTGAGCTGATGAGCGAGCTTAATGTGACGTTGACGCGTTTTGCAGGTCCTCAGTCAAGCAGTGACTGGCAAGTAATGTGTAAAGATGTAGGCGGTATTACACTTGAGAAAAACGCCAAACAGTTAGTGATTATCGCCGGTGTGGGAGGCGAGTTACTACTTAAGTTGATGCAGCAAATTATAGCCAACCACACTCAACAAGAATTAGCTCAAATAAGCTTTATTATCTGCCCAGTTCATCATACCTACAGTTTAAGAGAGGGGCTAAACGAGCTTGATTTAGGCCTGATATCAGAACAAATTATTGTTGAAAATAAGCGTTTTTATGAAGCCCTACACCTTAGTTTTGAAAGCACAACTAAAATAACCCCAACAGGCAATACGATGTGGGATATGAGTAATAAACATCATCGTAGCTATCTAAATAAACTGCTTTTGCATTATACGCGAATGGCACATCAGAGCCCACAACGCTTTGAAAAAGTGATCAATGATTACAAACAATTGTTAAGCATTGAGTGATCTATTTAATACTGTTAATTCGTAATACAAAGATAACCTGTAGATGAATTGAAGTAAGTATGAATCGTCAAACAATGAGACCTTCAAGCAATAATAATGAAAAGTGGCCGAATAGTTATGAACAGCCCATCTCTTATGCGCCACTTGTTCAACTTGCTAATAATAATTGGGTCGTGCCGCAGCACTTTTTACGTTACAAGCATACGTTAACGTCAGTCAATGAAGTGCTTGAAAAAATCAAGTTTTCAGCACACTTTACAGTGCTCGCAGCGCAAAAAGATAACCAAATATACTTACAAGTAGCGGTTCTGAGCCCTGATAATTATCAAACTAATACACAAAGTCCTGATGCTAAAAAGTTACTTTTTGGTCGGCGCTGGTACGTGGAAGAAAACCTACCCACCTCGGAGTTAATTCAAACCGCTTTTTTAGCGCTAAAAATCGCAAGAGAACATGAAGTAAGAGAGTTATTTCAGTTCAAACACCGTCACGGTACTAGTACACCATTTAATAACCATCATGATCTTCCCTTAATGGCTGACAATGCAGCTTTAGTACATCTAAGCGATGAGGATGACATCGATATACACACACTCTTAAGTCATTGTCTGTTTGCAGGTGAAGCGCTTGAATTAGTTTCGGTGCAGAATATTGATCCAACCTGTTGGGTGTACCGAGTTCAGCTTATGTGTAGTGAGTGTCAGCTTAGTGAATTTAATAATGCATCCATTACATTTTTGGTTACTGATAATACAAGTAACGGGTTTTTACATGGCTTAATGAATGCGCTTGTGGATAAAAGCAACGAATATGTGAGTGAGCAATTCAGTTACGCTGGATTAACGCGGTTTGGTCGATGTATTGCAGTTGAAAAAGTGGGGGAGTTGAGCATCAAGTTGAGATCGCATAATACCTTACAATTATGCTCTTTGGGTAAACAAAACGCGAATCAACTTAATTTTGAAATCGATAGTGCACGCGTTCCACAAGGTTGTGATAGCGAAATTACGGGCTTTTTAGCCGCTCATGGTATCGAACGGCCAGAAAATGCGCATTTGTACTCAAAGCAGTTTAAAGTCGATTAATTTCTTGTTTAACATCATAACTTGAGTCGGTTACGATAGCTTCCAGTGTTTGTACGCGCTCTTTTAGTGCGCGTACTTCAGCATTTACCGCATCTAGTTGTTTATTTGCATCGTTATTGTTGTTTTGCATTTTATGTTTAAACTCAAGGTGCTTTTTGTACATATCGTATATGACTCCAGAGCCAACCGAAATAAACACAATTAACACGATCATCGTTGTACCTGACATAACTTTTATTTCCTTTATTCGTTTTTATTAGTATAAAGTATAACCTGCTTTACGCACCCAGAAAGCTGACAATTGTAACTTTATTTGTATTCTTAGTCTGAGAGGTTAAATTAAGGCCGTTTACTAAGTCAGTATAAGTGAAACTATCTAGAAGGATATGTATGTTAAATAATAAAATACCGCCGGTATTGGTAGTACTTTTTTTCGCCGGGATTATGGCGTTAGTTGCTCACTATAGTGTTATCGATTTGAGCGCATTTATTAGCTATGTTGCCGCTATTTTTGTGGTTATAGGGGGTATTTTTTGTATTGCCGGTGTAGTGAGTTTTCGTTTAGCTAAAACTACTGTTAATCCTAATAACCCTGAGCAGGCTACGGAGCTTGTAACAACAGGAGTGTATAAGTTGTCTCGTAATCCTATGTATGTTGGTTTTGCGTTTATATTATTAGGCTGGGGCGTATGGCTAATGTCTATTTGGGCTATCGCTTGCATTGCGGGGTTTGTTGCGTATTTAACGCTTTTTCAGATAATTCCAGAGGAGCGCGCATTGAGCAAAATATTTGGTCAACAATACACAGATTACATGAACCGAGTAAGACGCTGGTTATAAACAATAAAAAAGGCTATCAATGATAGCCTTTAATTTAGCTTCAAATAAGCTTATTCATACTCAAGTGGGTCTGTAACGTCGTTAAGTTTAAATGCTTCAAGGCGTTCTTGGCACGCACCACATTTACCACAGGCTTTTTCTCGGCCGTTATAACAGGTCCAAGTTTGGCTGTAGTCTAGCCCCATTTTTATACCATCGGTTAAAATATCAATTTTAGTATTGTTTAAGTAAGGGCTAAAAATTTCGACAGCATCGTAATTAGCAATACGGCATAAATCGTCCATTTTCTTCACAAACTCAGGGCGACAATCAGGATAAATAGCATGATCGCCCGAATGGGCACCATAATAAACTTGGCTGGCTTTAAGAGAAACAGCATACCCAACAGCTAATGACAGTAAAATCATATTACGGTTAGGCACGATAGTACTTTTCATGCTTTCTTCTTCGTAATGGCCTTCAGGCACGTCAATATCGTCAGTTAATGATGAGCCACCAATAAGTTGGTTGATGGCAGAGATATCAACGATTTTATGTGGAACATTAAGCTTTTCACATACTTGTGCGGCGACTTTTAGCTCTTTAACATGACGCTGACCATAATCAAATGACAAGGCGTAAACATCGTGGCCTTCTTGCAGGGCTTTATTTAATACGGTAAATGAATCCATACCGCCGGAATAAATCACAACTACTTTTTGCGTCATATCTGTTTTGCTCTTAGTTTTAATAGAGGTTTATATCAGGGCGCGATATACTACACGGCTGGAGCATAAATAACAATTTTTGCCCGTGCTTTTTGATTTCTATTTTATCGCTATTTTATCCGATAAATATGCCAAGTAGTAAGTGAGATAACGTTTGTACAAAATAAATGAAGTATTTGAAACAATCCAAGGTGAAGCAAGTTTTACAGGCACGCCTTCAATATTTTTGCGTCTACAGGGCTGCCCGGTTGGGTGTGCTTGGTGTGATACAAAACAAACTTGGGATGTCGATAACGTATATAAAGTTTCACTTGATGAGACGGTAGAAAAAAAAGCCGACTCAGATCACTGGGCTGATGCATCAGCACAGCAAATATTAGCGCTATTTAAATCGCGAGGTTACCGTGCAAAACATGTGGTGATCACCGGTGGCGAGCCATGCATGTATGACTTAAACCCAGTATGCGAATTACTTCATGAGAATGGTTTTAGTACGCAAATAGAAACTAGCGGCACTTTTGAAATTTTAGTGCCAACACAAACGTGGGTTACTGTATCGCCAAAAATTAATATGCGTGGTGGCTATGAAGTGCTGACCTCGGCAATGAAGCGCGCAGATGAAATAAAGCACCCAATTGCAATGCAAAAACATGTAGAAGAGCTTGAAGCATTATTTGCTAAAACGGGTGTTGACCCTAAATTGGTCTACTTGCAACCTATTAGCCAAAAAGTTTCTGCAACGAAATTGGCAATAGAAACGTGCATTGATAAAAACTGGCGTTTATCTGTGCAAGTACACAAGTACTTGGGGATCAGTTAGCAAACGTTGTCTTTTATTTTTTATAGCTGAATTTGTAAAAACACGCCGGTGATTATCTTACCAGCGTGTTTGCCCTTCATTAATCGTTAAACTTGATACGAATGCCAGCATTGACAGTAAAGCCATCGTTTCGAGACCAAATATCTGTCGTCCAACGGCCGCTCGGTGCTTGTTGTGGCAATATGAGAGAGTCTTCTTTTGTTTGTCTTACATTGAGTAAATTCTCTGCATTAACAAAATAGCTAATCCGCCCAACGGTAATTTGCCCAAGTAAACCTAAGTGCCAGTAAGCATCACTTTTATCTCTGTACGGGTTATTCTCAAGGTGTTGTGTGCCGGTGTAGTAGGCTTCAAAACCAACTAAGTGACTACCATGTTCTTCCCACATGATTACTGCACCCGCTGAGTGTTCTGGAGTGAGAGTAAGGGGTACACGACCTGTTCCTGAGCTGCTTTGTTTACTTGCATCTGTATATAAATAACTACCCGTTAGCTTGATATCATTCCAGCGGTAACGTAATAGAAATTCTGCACCGCGTATTTCACTTTGGCCAGGTGCGTTGACAATGCGAACATTTTTATCAGAAGGTGTGAGTTGCTGATTAATAACTTCTAACTCAGTGACGTTTTCAACATCGGAGGAGAAAAAGGTAACACTTGTTTCTACGCTATCAAATGCATAGCTGATATCGATAGAGGCGGTGTTTGCATGTTCTTCTTCAATATTTTCGAGCGGTTCTAAATGGGATAAACCGGCATCCTCAATGTCTTCAATAAATGGAGTCGGGGCAAAGAATCCTTTGCCGTAAGAGCCTCGTACAGTCCAATTTTCTGGGTTGTATAGCATTGAAATACGTGGGCTAAATTGCGTACCGTATTCATTGTGCCAATCGGCACGTGCACTTAATGACAGCGACACATTTTCGCTGGCTTCATAATCAAGCTGTGAAAAAACGCCCGGCACTTCGTAGCTGTAGTCAAACGCAGAAAAGTCTTCAGAATGGTATTTTTCAGACTGGTAAGCGGCACCGACTAGCCATGCTATGTTGTCGGTATAACCAGAGATACTTGACTCAAATAAATAACTTTCATGATTGTCATCTTCGTTTACTGTGCCATACACGTGATCATGATCTTGCTGCATTGCAGAACCACGTACATTTAAGGCCAGTACTTCATTTAATGGTTTATCAAATATAAACCCAGTATCGAGCCTTAAGCTGTCTTGTGTTTGTGCAAATGGGTTGCCATCTGGCATGGTTGCGTTTTCAACTGTGCCGCCATCTCGTTGCTCGGTCATTGCACCTACAGTGACGTATAAATTGGCGCCATTATCACCTTCCCAATAGATACGGGGGCGTACACTTGCTCTGTTATAGCTTGCCATATCAAGCCAGCCATCATCATCTAAGTCTTGCTCTTCTTGATGATGAAGCCCTGCGGTAACAGAGGCGCTGATTGAGTCAGTTAACGGGGCCGCAAAGTAAGAGGTAACATCTTGGCCATTTTTTGAGGTCGCATTGAGGAGAACTTCGCCCTCAAATTCATCGCTCGGCGTACGTGAAATCAAATTGATCACACCACCTAGCGCAGAGCCTCCATATAATGAAGACGCAGAGCCTTTTATGATCTCAACATTGGCAAGATCAGTCGGCGGGATTTGTAATAAGCCTATTGATTGACCGCCATATAATGGCAGTCCGTCACTAAGTAGCTGGGTATAGCGGCCATATAGGCTTTGCAAACGGATATTTGCACTGCCTAAAGCGGGTGAAGTGTTTTGCACGCGTACACCACCAGTTTCTGCCACTAGCATTGAAATGTTGCCAGGACGCATTAACGCTTTTTCATGTATTTCTTCAGCATTGATAATTTCAGTACGAGTAGCTGACTCGGTAACAATGCGACCAAGACGAGAAGCGGTGACTTGTATTTTCTCTATCGGTTTTTTTTCATGTTCGTCATGGTCATGATGCTGTTCGTTGGCGAACGAATAAGCAGGGAGTAACGCAGCAACAACAGCTAGCTTAGATGTTTTTGTAAACATATTTGTCTCATAATTGTATTAAAGTAGAGCGAATTAGCCCTTAACGTGGCTAAAAAACATGGGAACTGTATTTATGAGATAGCGATAGGAGGGCGGTAAATATAAGTGGCAACGGAGATTATTTTTGCAATATTTTGTTTTGTAGCGTGATGATTTTGCATATCAATTTGAGTTGTCGTGATTTCTGACGGCAGGTAAAAGGCTGATACACAAGTATTTGCAGGGCAAAAACAGGTGTTATCACAACACTCTATTTCGCAACAGTCATCGTCACTCTTTGCGGTGTTTTCAGTTACCAGAGGACCGTCAATATTTAACGTTTGACTGTAAAGGTGAGTACTATTCGAAGGAGATACACTATACGCCATACTTTGTTCAGCAAAGGTGAGCAAAATAAACAAAACAGCCAACATGTTTGAAAATGGCTTAGGCATAGTAATCTCAAAAGGAAAAAGTGTGAGCATTATATTGAATTTACAATGTGATGTGAATACTTGTGACTCATAACTAAATAATTTTAGAGTAAAAGTGTAAATCCGTTGTTCATGTATTAAGGTATATTGTTTAGGTGACTAACTAAGATGTTAAGTTGTAAAAGGATCTTATTTTTGCATGAGCTATTTTAAAAATATAATAACAAAATTTATTTTAATGATGCAGCAGCATCCAGGCTTGCTGGCCGTATTTGCTTTTTGCAGTGGTGTGGCAAGTTATGTGTTAGTTGAGCGAAAGGAGTCGTTTTCGCAAATTATAGCTATACTTTTACTCATCAGTTGGGTGTGGTTAATCGTTGATAATTGGCTGCGCGATAAAGTTGAGCAGCGCTTCGGTGTTGCTGTTTCACCTAATTTTATGCGTTTTGCATTACAAATGGTACAACAAGAAAGCTTGTTTTTTGCATTGCCATTTTTTCTCGCGGTGACTTCGTGGAATCATCCACAGGCTGTTTTTACATCATTAATTATACTTTGCGCATTTATATCGGTTGTCGATCCGCTGTATTATAAAAAATTAGCTAAGCACAGTATATTATTTACGGTGTTTCACAACTTCGCACTGTTCGTTGTTATTCTCGTTACTTTGCCTATTTTACTTAATCTCACCACCAGTGAAAGCCTAACAATAGCATTGATCACCTCAGTTATTTGTACACTGCCAAGCTTGGGTAATTTAATGCCAAATGCGCGCTGGTGGCGCTTTCCTTTACTCGTTTTATTATTGAGTGCGCTTAGCGCTGGTTTATGGCAACTTCGCAGCTGGGTACCGCCGGCAGCGCTGCGCTTAACCGATATCGCACTATCCCATGAAGTCGATATTGAACAACGCAAGCCCATTGGTAATGTTAAGCAGTTAGATGTAAAAACATTACAGAGCAAAGGTTTGTATAGTTGGACAGCGGTAAAGGCACCAAGAGGGTTAAACGAAAAGATTTTTCATGTTTGGATCCTTAATAACCAAGTCGTGGAACGAATTACATTAGATATTACAGGTGGGCGTGAGCAAGGTTATAGAGCGTGGACCCATAAAGTGAACTTTCCCGCAGATCCGGTTGGGAAATGGCAAGTACACGTTGTTACTGAATCAGGACAATTGATAGGACTAGCTAAATTTAATGTTAGTCTATAATCAGTTGTCCTTATTATGAATAGGTGCCCATTAGGTTATATATGGGTTGTTATTTTGTTCGACCAAGACACAAAATATCCGTAAATCTAACTCCAGCTGGTGGTACTCTGGCTCCATGTGACAACACAGGGCGTAAAAGCTTTTGTTGTGATCTTTTTCTTTAAAATGGGCGAGTTCATGTATCACTAATGCTTTTAATAATGGCTCTGGTGCACGCAGTAAATCGCTGTTTATAGCTAAATCATGTTTGCGAGTTTTACCTTGCATACGGTAGGTATGCGTACCCAGTGCGTTAGTCACCATATCACCTTGCTTTTTAAATGCGGCGCGGCCAAACGGCGGGGCATTTTTTTAATAGCGTTTTTTAAGTTCAGTGGCGTACGCGTATAACGACTTGTCACTGGTGATGTTATGGGCATTGGGGTATTTTTTAGTTAAGTATGCGCCGTGTTTGTTGTTATTAATGAGCTGCATCACTTGTGTGACAATTTGTTCAGGGTAGCCTGTAAAATAACGAGAGTAGTCTTTCATAAATTTAAAATAAGCTCGATTGAGTGGCTTCTTTTTCACCTACAAAAGGTGATAAAACGCGGTGGTTATAATTTAAGTCTTGGCAAAATTGACGCGCTAACAATGGAGCTTGGCGATTATCGGCGGTATGAAAAAACACATAAGGGGTTTTACCTTCATCGAGCCATTGTTTTATTTTTTTCAGCCACGGCTGGTAATAACTTTTATAGTCATGCTCTAAACTGGCAATCACAAACCTTGCCATCGGCTGCTCACCAGTGGCGATAGCATGAACAGGTAAATGAGGCTTTTTTTGTTGGGCATCTATCAAGGCTTCGGTATTAGGTTTTACCGCAAACAGGGCGCGCGTATCCATGGCAATGCGGTTTATGTTGTTGACCATTAATAACTGGTTTAATGCAACTTCTGCATCGCCTTTTTTAAAAAACTCACCGTGGCGTACTTCAACGCCGTAATTTATATCGTGTGGCAACTTACTAATAAACTGAGCGAGAAGGGGCAATTGTGCAGGGCTAAAGCTATTGGGTAGTTGTAGCATGATTTGCCCAATATAAGGTAATAGCGGTTCGAACAAATTAAACCAAGCTTTTAGCTCGTCATCAATATTGGTTAATTGTAATTCGTGGCTAAAGCGGCGGTGAAATTTAAAGGTAAATTTAAAATCGTTATTAACAGCATCACGCCAGCGCTTGAGTGACTCAATACTAGGGTCGGCGTAAAAGCTTGTATTACCTTCAACAGAATTGAACACCTGCGCGTATTCATGCAGCATGTCAGCATTTTTACAATGGCTGGATAACAAATTGCCTTTCCACGCGGTGCTTGACCACTGCGGACACCCTAAATACAACATAAAACGGTTAACTGATTGTGTGTTTTAGCTAGTATATCAAATCTATAAATTGAAAGCACAGTGACCGCTGCCGCGCTCGCATTTTTAAGTAACTTGGGTATAATGCACCCCCTAAAATGATTAATAAATAGTGGCTTTAACTCCCCAAAAACAGCAAATTCTTAGGGAAAGCGGCTATGAGTCTTAAACTGACAGGAATACTATGCGCTCTATATACTGCGGACAGCTTAATAAAACTCATGTGGATCAAGAAGTTGAACTATGTGGCTGGATAAATAAACGACGTGACCTTGGTGGTCTTATTTTTGTCGACTTACGCGACAGAGAAGGCTTAGTGCAAGTTGTATTCGATCCTGAAGTTGAAGGCTTAATGGATACAGCTAATAAACTTCGTCAAGAATTTTGTGTGCAGCTTAAAGGTGTTGTTCGTGCACGCCCAGAGAGCCAAGTAAACAAAGATATGGCAACAGGTGAAGTTGAAATTTTAGGCACTAGCTTAACTATCATCAACCGCTCTGAGCCGTTACCGCTTGATTTTAACCAAGTAAATTCAGAAGAGCGCCGTTTAAAGTACCGTTATTTAGATTTACGTCGTTTAGAGATGAGCGACCGTATTAAGTTACGTGCTAAAGCAAGCAGCTTTGTTCGTCGCTTTTTAGATGAAAATGCATTTTTAGATATTGAAACACCTGTTTTAACTAAAGCAACACCTGAAGGTGCGCGTGACTATTTAGTACCAAGCCGTGTTCACAAAGGCAGCTTTTACGCATTACCGCAATCACCACAGTTGTTTAAGCAATTATTGATGATGTCTGGTTTTGATCGTTACTACCAAATCGTTAAATGTTTCCGTGATGAAGATTTACGTGCTGATCGTCAACCTGAATTTACTCAAATAGATTTAGAAACGTCGTTCATGAGCTCTGATCAAGTACGCGGTATGACTGAAAAGATGATCCGTGAAATGTGGCAGTCATTGCTTAACGTTGATTTAGGCGAGTTCCCAATCATGCCTTATTCAGAAGCCATGAGCTTGTACGGCTCTGATAAACCTGACTTACGTAACCCAATGAAGCTGATTGACGTTGCTGATTTGGTAAAAGACGTTGAGTTTAAAGTATTCTCAGGCCCTGCCAATGATGAAAAAGGCCGTGTTGCTGTATTAACAGTACCAGGTGGTGCTAAGCTTTCTCGTAAGCAGTTAGATGACTACACCAAGTTTATTGGTATTTACGGTGCGAAAGGTCTAGCTTGGATGAAAGTTAACGACCGTGATGCAGGCGCTGAAGGTGTTCAATCGCCAATTGCCAAGTTCTTAAACGAAGAAGTGATTAACGAACTTCTAGCACGTACTAATGCACAAACGGGCGACATCATTTTATTTGGTGCAGATAAACGCAACACAGTAAATGAAGCCATGGGCGCATTACGCTTGAAGATTGGTGTTGATTTAGAAATTACCAACCTTGATAGCTGGGCACCACTTTGGGTTGTTGACTTCCCAATGTTTGAAGAAGATGACGAAGGCACTCTTCATGCTGTACACCACCCATTTACTGCACCAAAAGACATTGATGCAGCAACTCTTGAAGCAAATCCAGCAGCGGCTATCTCAGATGCCTACGATATGGTATTAAACGGCTACGAAGTAGGCGGCGGATCTGTGCGTATTCACAATGCAGATATGCAAGAAGCGGCTTTTAGAATCCTAGGAATTGAAGCACAAGAGCAACAAGACAAGTTTGGCTTCTTACTTGACGCGCTTAAATACGGCACGCCACCGCATGCTGGTCTTGCGTTTGGTTTAGACCGTTTAGTAATGCTACTGTGTGGTACTGATAACATTCGTGACGTTATTGCTTTCCCTAAGACAACACAAGCTTCATGTTTACTAACTGATGCACCAAGTAAAGCTAATGCTGATTCATTGACTGAGCTTGCTATCAACGTTGTTGAAAAAGCTGAAAAACCAGCTGAATAAATCACGAAAAACTAGTTTAATGTTAAAAACCCTAAGCTGATACTTAGGGTTTTTTTATTGCTGTTTTAAGAGAGGTAATGCCAGAAGCATGTTATTTTCACAAAACGATTATTATGAACATGAATTTTTAAAAGTTAAAGCAACAGCACAGCGCTTTAGTGACATTGAATTTGAGCAATGCCAATTTATTGAGTGTGACTTTAGCCAAGCTCAATTCAGTAACTGTCGTTTTATTGATTGCGAATTTATTAATTGCAATTTGAGTGATTTAAGTTGGAGCTACAGCTCATTAGAAGAGGTGAACTTTAAAGGATGTAAGCTCAATAGCATTGTTTGGGGACAAGTAAACTGGCCGCAACTGGCATTAACAGCACCTGTTAGCTTTAAAGATTGCGAGCTTAGCCATAGCTCATTTTTTGAGTTGTCATTAAAAGCGTTAACAATGACGGATTGCTTTGCAAAGGATGTCGATTTTAGGCATGCCAATTTAGCGAAAAGCCAGTTTATAGGCACAGATTTTAGAGACAGTGTGTTTCATCAAACCAATTTAAGTAACGCTAATTTTGTCGGTGCCACACAGTTTAATATTGATATAAAAAATAATGATGTAAGTGGTGCTAAGTTTGAACGACTTGAAGCGTTAAATTTATTAGCAGGACTTGATATCGAGCTGGTGGATTAGCCGCTATTACCAAGCTAATCCACCTATTAACCTTTAATTTAGCAAGCGGGGCCGTTTTTATTGCGAGCGCTGGCAAGGGCGCGAGCAATTTCAAGCAGCGCAGGGTTAATATCATCAGCGCCATCTTTGATCAACTTAGTC
Organism: Pseudoalteromonas mucoides; assembly: GCF_049257175.1. Lineage (NCBI taxonomy): Bacteria > Pseudomonadati > Pseudomonadota > Gammaproteobacteria > Alteromonadales > Pseudoalteromonadaceae > Pseudoalteromonas > Pseudoalteromonas mucoides. The sequence continues at coordinate 226,843 of NZ_JBMMUC010000003.1, read as the reverse complement.
ACATCGCCAGATGAGTATAAGCTATCACGGGGTGATTTAATGCCAAGCTCTCTGACGAAGTCTTTGGTTTTACCTGTGCTGCCGGTTTCAATAAATTTAAAAATAATACGTTCGTTATTACTTTTTGGTTCGGCTTGTAACACTTTAATTTCTTCGTTATAGGCTTCAATACGACTTTGTAAAATGTCGATTCGTTGTTCGATGCTGCTGTATGATTTCATGGGACACTTTTAAATAAACATAAATATTAGCGCTATTATCGCATATATTTACAATTATGGCGCTGCTAAACACGACACAGCGCCTTTGTATTTATTTAGCCAGCTCACTTACGATTAATGGAGCGTTATGCAAGGTTTTATGCACAGGGCATTTGTCTGCTATTTCTAGCAAACGCTTGCGTTGTTCATCGGCTAAATCGCCTATTAGGGTGATTTTTCGGGTGATGGCTTCAATTTTAGCGTCTTTATCGCAGTCATCACAATCTGCGTGGTAATCGCGGGTATGGTCAAGTTCTACCTTTACATGTTCAAGTGGTAACTTTTTGCGACTCGCATACATACGCAGTGTCATTGCTGTACAGGCTCCAAGTCCGGCGAGTAAATGATGATACGGATCGGGTCCTAAATTATTGCCTCCGACTTTTGAAGGTTCATCGGCAAGCCAAGTATGATCCTTAGTGCTAACATGTTGAGTAAACACATGGTCTTTTTCTTCTACTAATACATTGCCATTGGTTAGTTTGCCAGAGTATTGAGTTTTATTGTGATCGACATAGCGCTTGGCCCATGATGCGATAACCTCAGCTGCGTAGTCGGCATCTTCTTTGTTAGTGAGCAAGTGATCAGCTTTATCTAAACTAATAAAACTTTTAGGGTGTTTTGCTGCTGCGTAAATTTTTTCAGCCTCATTGATACTAACCGTGGCATCAATGGGAGAGTGCATAACCAGTAAAGCGCGTTTTAATTTACTAATATGGCTACGATCGTATTTAGCTATATCGTCAACAAACTGCTTTTTAATGGTGAATTCACGCCCAGCTAAACTTACCTTTGCTTCGCCCGCGCTGTTTATTTCATCAAGGTGGGCACTAAAGTTATGCGCTACATGTTGTGCATCTGATGGAGCACCAATAGTTGTAATGGCTTGTACTTCACTTATATGCTCAGCAGCTGCAAGGACCGCAGCACCACCTAAACTATGTCCGATTAATAGTTGTGGAGCCTTGAAATGCTCTCTTAAATGGTCAGCAGCTGCAATTAAATCTTGAATATTTGATGAAAAGTTACTATTGGCAAAGTCGCCATCGCTGTTACCCAGACCAGTAAAGTCAAACCGTAAAACAGCAATACCTTGTTGTGTTAATGCACGGCTAATACGAGTGGCTGCTGCAATGTCTTTACCGCACGTAAAACAATGGGCAAATAGGGCGTAAAATTTAATATCGTCAGCCGGTGACTCTAATTGTCCGGCAAGTTGTAACTCACCACTTTGAAAGGTTATTTTTTGTCGCATTGAATGTACCTTCACTCTGTATAGTAATTAGAAAGAGTAGACCAATATAATAACGGTATGATTTCAATTTAATCGTGCTGATTTTTAGCGTTTGATCTATATCAACTATTAGTTGAACTCGGTAAAGGTGCGGACATAAGTCCTTATGTTTTTAAGGCTATTTTATTATCCTCGCGGAGCGCAACAATAGAGCAACTGCTATGATTAGCACAGGCTTTTGACAACTTAATTCATTGGATACGAACATGCAACTACCTACCGTTGATTATCAAGCGAGCGATGCAGCCGCTCAATTTGTTGAATCTCTTAGAAACACTGGCTTTGGTGTATTAAAAAACCATCCAATTCCGCAATCTTTAGTTGAATCGATTTACCACAACTGGCAGGAATTTTTTAACTCTGAGCAAAAGCATGATTTCTTATTCTCTAAAGATACACAAGATGGGTATTTTCCACCGTCAGTATCTGAGGTTGCTAAAGGTTTTACAGTAAAAGACATTAAAGAATATTTTCATGTTTATCCAAAAGGCCGTGTGCCTGAACAGCTTGAAGCTGACGTGCGTGAATATTACCGTTTAGCGAATGAGTTTGCGGCAACATTATTAAGCTGGGTTCAAGCTGAAGCGCCAGCTGATGTTCGTGCTAAATTTTCAATCGATTTGAAAGACATGATTGCTGACTCTGAGCAAACGTTATTGCGTATATTGCATTACCCACCGATGACGGGTGATGAAGAGCCTGGCGCAATCCGCGCTGCAGCGCACGGCGACATCAATTTATTAACGGTTTTACCTGCCTCTAATGAGCCCGGCTTACAAGTGCAAAAAACTGACGGTGGTTGGTTAGACGTACCGTGTGATTTTGGCAGTTTGATCATAAATATTGGTGACATGTTACAAGAAGCGTCAGGCGGGTATTTTCCATCAACGATTCACAGGGTAATTAACCCAACAGGCAAGGCGTCTACTAAGTCACGTATTTCGCTGCCGTTATTCTTACATCCGCGTCCAGATGTGGTGTTGTCAGAGCGTTATACCGCTGACAGCTACTTACAAGAGCGTTTACGTGAGTTAGGTGTGAAGTAATCACTCTTTCTCGTGAGATGAAAGCGGCTTAATGCCGCTTTTTTATTTTGCAGGATATTTACTTTTATTAGCTTGTGTTTTTATCGCCACTTTGAACACATAAGCACTCAACTTCTAGCTAGCGTATAAAGAGTAAGGTTAATATTCAATGCATTATTGGCCACGATCGGTATAATGCGCGCAACTGGCCACTTTGGCCTTATTTAAAAGAGAGTTTATATGAGTTTTGATGGGTTAGGTTTATCACAGTCTTTAGTTAATGCAGTTTTAGAAAAGGGCTATGAAACGCCAACACCAATTCAGGCTCAGGCCATTCCTGCGATCATCGAAGGTCGTGATGTAATGGCAGCAGCGCAAACAGGCACAGGTAAAACTGCTGGTTTTACGTTACCGTTGATTGAGTCGTTAGCCAAAGGGCATAAAGCCAAAGGTAACCAAGTACGCGCCTTAATTTTAGCGCCCACTCGTGAGCTTGCGTTGCAAGTAAGTGAAAACGTTGAAGAGTATGCTAAGCACTCTAACATCAGCTCATTTGTTGTTTATGGTGGGGTTAAAATAAACCCGCAAATGCAAAGACTTCGTAAAGGTGTGGATATTTTAGTGGCAACACCGGGACGTTTAATTGATTTACATAATCAAAATGCTTTGAAGTTTGATAACCTTGAAGTGTTAGTGCTTGATGAAGCTGACCGTATGCTCGATATGGGCTTTATTCACGACATTAAACGCATTATTAGTAAATTACCTGCAAAACGTCAAAACTTAATGTTTTCAGCTACTTTCTCAGATGAAATTCGTGCACTTGCAAAAGGCTTGATTAATGATCCTGTTGAGATTTCTGTAGCAGCAAAAAACACCACGGCTAAAAGCGTTACACAGTCAGTGTATGCTGTAGATAAAGCACGTAAAACGGCACTTTTGAGTCATTTAATTCGCAGTAATGATTGGCAGCAAGTTTTAGTTTTTAGTCGGACTAAGCATGGTGCAAACCGCTTAGTTAAACAACTTGAACGTGATGATATTGTGGGAGCTGCGATTCATGGTAATAAATCTCAAGGTGCGCGCGTCAAAGCATTAGATGGCTTTAAAAGTGGTGAAGTGCGTGTATTAGTGGCAACAGATATTGTGGCTCGTGGTCTTGATATTGTTGAGCTTCCGCATGTGGTTAATTATGACTTACCAAACATTTATGAAGATTACGTTCACCGTATTGGCCGCACAGGTCGTGCGGGTGCCACAGGCCATGCTATCTCGTTTGTAACGACCGATGATGCTGCTGACTTGTATGGTATTGAACGCTTTATTGGTGAGCTTATTCCTCGTGCTTCTGAGCCGGGTTTTGAGCCAAGCAACCCAGTGCCAGAAAGAGCGCTTGATGCAAGGCCAATAAAACCGAAAAAGCCTAAAAAAGCTAAACAGCCGTTTTCAAAACCTAAGTCTGATAGCAAAAAGCCAAACAATGGTGGCAACGGTACAGGTCCACGCCGTGGTGGTTCTAAAAAGCCTGCTGCTAAAGGCGAGGGGGAGCAACAAAACCCATGGGCAAAACGCCAATCGGTTGGTGGTAACTCACAGCGCCGTCGTCGTCCAAGTAATGGCGGCTCGCAGGGCAACACGTAACCTTTGCTGTAATAATATATAACGCGCTTTAATGGCGCGTTTTTTATTGTGCACTTATAAAGTTAATGGTTAGACCGATAAATAAAGTTACTGTTACGCTTAACAAAGTACCTAGCATCACATACTCAGTAAGCTGCTTTTCTTCACTGGCACGTAAATCCCCAAAACGAAAAATAGACTTAGCCGCTAGTAAGAAGCCAACACCTGCATACTCACCTATTAAAATAAATGTCAGCATCAAAACGCGCTCTAATATACCAATGCTGTGCCCAGCTGCGGGAATGCTGCCTGATGTTGCAAAGCCATTGGTTATACGCTCAAGTGCCATGCGAATAAATACTGAGCTTGGGTTAAGCACTAATAGGTAGCCTGTTAGTACAATTAAAGTATCAAGGGCAATAAGCTGGTGTAATAGTTGATTGTAAAATTCGTGGTAATCAGCAAGCCACACAGCGACCATGACGATAACTATTAAATGAGCACATTGATCGAGTACAAAAGGGACCACCCCTTTATTTGAGTATGATTTGGCAATATCTATAAAATAATGCGTAATCGCAATTACCCCCGCTGCAAGGGTTATATTTAACCAGTCCTTCCAACCGTAGTGGTATTCCCATATAGCAACCACGACTGCGCTGACTAAGCTGTGCATTAAAACATGTAAATAAAGCTTGCTCGCTCTAAAGTGTCGTGTGTTTCTATCATGCACCCAGTTCATGGGTTGCCAATAAAAATCGGCAAGTAAATGAGCAATAACCAGGCCTATTAATAATAAATAAAAGCTCACGTTGTCACTCCTTTTAGTTGCTGCTCGATAGCGTGTTTACTGTAATTCAAAAAGCGTTCTATTAATTGGTAATGTGCTAAATTAAGTAACTTAGTCACATTTTCGCGACTAGTGTTAAGCTCTTTGGCCAATTCGCTATGGCTGTTATTGTTAGTGGTTAAATAGTAGAACAACGCATTAGCTTGTTTTTGGCTCATTTTATCGAGTAAAACATTAATGAAATCAATATTAAGTGCGAAGCTTATATCGAGCGGACTATGCTCAATTTGCAATAATAAAAGTTGATTCATTGCATCTAAACCTTGGCCAGAGAGCGTATACGCAGAGCCCGTGGCTGTTTTTATATCAGCGCGAGGGTTATCAAGCCCCCCAACAGCTAGGCTTTGGCGTAATGAGTAATTGGCTGATTTTAGCTGTAAATAGAGTAATACAGCAGCACTGCAAACATCAGTTGGATCGGGTAACTGTATTTGTAGGGCATCACCACGATAAACACTAAATTGGCCATTAAACTTACTTTCAATAAAGCGTAAGCTTTGATCTAGTTGATAAAGCATATCATCGTATTGTTGTTGTGGAATTTTTTGTGATTTGATCAAGTCGCCACTAATGACAGCAATCATTATTTTTTCCCAACTATATGTAACCTATATCAGTTACTTTTTGTTATGTAACCAAATTCAGTTACTTGTCACTAAGTAACCAATTTAGGTTACTTTTAGCTTTTTTTCAAGTTAACTATGCTACATTGTTTAAAACTTAATTGAAGAGCAGTTTATGGCGCAATCATCACAGTTGTTAGATACATCAAAAATAGCCTCAAAGCCCAAAGTCGGAATATTTGTTGATGTGCAAAATATTTACTACACCTGCCGACAAAGTTATGACAAAAATTTTGATTACAATGCATTTTGGGCACACGTAAGTAAGCGTTACGATATTGACTGCGCCTTTGCTTACGCTATTTATCGAGGTGATGATAAACAATCACAATTTCAAAATATCTTGCGGGCAATAGGTTTTGAGGTAAAGCTAAAACCGTTCATTCAGCGTAAAGATGGCAGTGCGAAAGGGGACTGGGACGTAGGTATAACCATCGATATGCTCGAGCAGGGTAAAAACCTTGATCGTGTTATTTTGCTCTCAGGTGATGGTGATTTTGCGTTATTACTAGGTCATTTAGAACATAAGTATAATGTACCTGCTGATGTTTATGGCGCAGATAAATTAACTGCCGAAGCGTTAAAACACAGTGCAGAGCATTTTTATTGTATTGATGACACATTATTGCTTTAAAGAAAAGTTATTCAATTTTGATGTAAAATAACTTGGCCCTTATGTTAAAAATGTTTGACATATGGGGCGAGTGTTTCTATATTTGCTTATGTTAACTATTTTTAACATTGAGCTTGTAATTTTTTACACGAGGAGCAAATAATGAGTTACACACAAAAAACACGGTTATTAGAAGCAGGCATCACGTTAGTTGTGCTGTTTAATTATTTACAAGCTGTGCTGTCGATGACCCCAGAAGCACAGATGGATCCCACACTTGCCAGTGGCTTACTAATTAAGTTAGTGATTCAGACGGTCGTAATGCTGGTAATTATGCATAGTATTTTAGCTGCTTTTAACTCAAAATACGCTAACCAGGCAAAAGATGAGCGTGAACAAGCAATTGCCTTGAAAGCTAAAAGTGTGAGCTTATTTATTTTACAGCTGGGTGTTGTTAATGCTGTTTTTGCCCTATTAGTTGACCAAGTTTACCCAATACCAATGAGCCCAGTACATCAGTTAGTTATTGCTGCTTTATTGAGTGAGGTGATTGGCGCCGCTGTTGAAACATGGTTACTGCACAGAGGTTAGAATGGCAAAATTAGCAATCATAAATACAATTCGAACCCAACGATTTCACCATAACGAAATGACTCAGCAACAGTTAGCCGATCACGTTGGCGTTACGCGTCAAACAATTGCTGCAATAGAAGCCGCTAGGTACTCTCCTTCATTGGAAGTAGCATTTAAAATTGCAGCGGTATTTGGTCAGCCTCTAGAAAATATATTCCAATATTCACCTTAAAACTTTACTAATTTATTTTTAAGTTGTACCTTAAGAATGTTATTTGATTTCAAATGAAAATAACGTTCTTAAACAACTTTTAACTATTATCGATACAAAAACGAGTGAAAACTATAAATCTAACCAGTATTTAAAATAACCGGTATAAATTTATTTTCGCTAAATTTATAGTTAATTCAGGTGATTACGAATAAATATAAAAGTTATATGAATTTTTATCAAAAATATAATGACAACGCTGTCATTTGTTGTGTAACATTAATTCAACATGGGTTGAGGGTGAATCGCATTAATATAATAAAAAAAGTGCGGTTGAAACAAATATAAAACGAAGGTTAGAGGTCGTTAGATGATGGCTAAGAGTGCGAATGAGGACCAATTGTTTATTGGTATCGATGGTGGCGGAACAAAGTGCCGTGCAACTATATACTCTGTACAAAATGGGGTATTAGGAACTGGTCTTGGCGGCCCCGCGAATCCATTACATGGGTTAGAGCGCACATTAGAGTCAATAATGGTGTCTACACAACTCGCTATGCGTGACGCAGGCTTATCCCTAGAGAGAATTCATCAAATATATGCGGGTCTTGGCTTGGCTGGCGTAAACCTACCCAGCTTATATGAAAAAATAAGTGAATGGGAACATCCATTTAAACAAATGTTTTTAACCACAGATCTGCATACTGCGTGCATTGGCGCACATGATGGCGGTGATGGCGCGGTTATAATCACGGGAACTGGATCGTGTGGTTTTTCATATGTTAAAGGTCAGTCAGTGAATTATGGCGGTCATGGTTTTGCATTAGGTGATAAAGGCAGTGGTGCCTGGATGGGACTTGAAGCAATAAAAGCGGCATTAATTGATTTAGATGGTTTAGGGCCTAAAACTGCCCTGACAGCAATTATTAAAGAACACTTTAATACTGATAACGCGATGGGTATAGCTGAGCAGATGGCCGGTCAGCCTTCAAGCAGTTATGCTAAACTTGCTCGATATGTATTTGATGTTGCACATCAAAACGATGAAATTGCATTAGCGATAGTAAAAGAAGGCGCAGCGTACGTAAGTCAATTAGCACATCGTTTATTAGAGAACAACCCACCACGTCTAACGATGATAGGCGGGCTTGCTGAGCCGCTTAATAAATGGCTTGACCCTGCTATTGCAAAACTGGTTGAAGCACCAATCCAACCCCCTGAAATGGGCGCTATTTATTTTGCGCAGCAATCAGTATTAGAACAAAATCAAAAGGTAGCTTTGTAATGAAAACATTTTACCGTGCTGAGTGTTTATTCACTGGTGAAAACTTTATTGATGACGCGTTATTTAGTGTAGCGAATGGGGTTTTTCAATTAGAAAGTGATACCGATAGCACTATTACAGAACTTGAAGGCCTAGTGGCACCAGGGTTTATTGATGTACAAGTTAATGGCGGCGGCGGGGCGTTTTTTAATGCTGAACAAACGCCACAATGCTTAAATAGAATAGCCAAAGCACACGCTCAATTTGGCAGTACGGCATTAATGCCAACGCTCATTACTGATAAAGTCGAAATCATGCAAGCAGCGGCTGATGCCACAGCAAAAGCAATTAGCGAAGGTGTACCGGGCGTTTTAGGTATTCACTTTGAAGGCCCGCACTTATCATTGCCTAAAAAAGGCACGCATAGTGAGCAGTTCATTCGTCCTATCAGCGAAAAAGAATTTGCAATTTATGCACGGCAAGATTTAGGTATCAAAATGGTCACTTTAGCGCCGGAAAATGTCAGTGTTGCTGATGTTGAGCGCTTAGTTGAATGTGGCGTTAAAGTATCAATTGGTCATACAAATGCGGATTACGCAACCACGATGGCAGCGCTCAATGCAGGTGCTGATGGGTTTACCCATTTATATAATGCGATGTCTGCATTTACCTCACGTGAACCAGGTGTTGTTGGTGCCGCGCTTTGGCATGATAACAGCTGGTGTGGTTTGATAGTTGATGGTCATCATGTTCATCCATTATCAGCTCAATTGGCAATTCGTACTAAGCAACGTGGTAAAATAATGCTGGTAACAGATGCTATGCCGCCAGTAGGTACCGATGATATGGAGTTCGACTTTTTTGATGGCCGCAAGGTGATCCGAACAGGCGACAGACTTAATTCTAGCACTGGAGAGCTTGCAGGCAGTGTGCTTGATATGGCTAGTGCGGTTAGAAATACAGTGAATGCACTGGATGTAAGTCTTGCAGAAAGCTTACGAATGGCGTCACTGTACCCAGCACAATATTTAAACCTCAAGAAAAAGGGACGTTTACTTGATGGCTTTGATGCAGATTTTGTGGTGCTTGATGAGCATCAATATGTCAAAGCTACTTATATTGCAGGTAAAGCAATTTAACGTTTCCCTGGAAAAAACCCCGCCGTTGTATCGCGGGGCTTTTTGTATTAAGAGAAGAAAAATATGACAACAACGCAAGCACAAGTAAAACCGGTTAAAAAACGTTTAGCATCACTGGATGCGTTACGCGGTATGGACATGTTTTGGATTTTAGGGGGGCAATCAATTTTTGCCGCTTTATTTATATTAACAGGTTGGACTGGCTGGAAGGCGTTTGAGGCGCATACAGTTCACAGTCAATGGCATGGATTTACATTTTACGATTTAATTTTTCCGTTATTTATATTTTTGTCAGGTGTGGCCATGGGACTTGCGCCAAAGCGCATAGATCACCTGCCTTGGAATGAACGAAAAGAGTTTTATCGTAAAGCGATTAAGCGGTTACTATTATTAAGTGCATTAGGTGTCATGTATAACCATGGCTGGGGAACGGGTATTCCCTTGGCCTTGGATGAAATACGTTATGCCAGTGTACTAGGCAGGATTGCAGTTGCTTGGTTTTTTTGTGCCATGTTAGTTTGGCACACAAGTATTCGTACCCAAGTATTTACTGCCATTGGTTTGCTGCTTGGCTATTGGGTATTAATGAGCTTTATACCTGTACCAGGGGGCAGTGCTGGTGACTTAAGTGCTGCTGGTAGCTGGAATGCATGGTTTGATAAATACTTCTTACCCGGAATAAGCTATCAAAATAGAGCGGTTGATCCTGAAGGGGTCTTGTCTAATTTACCTGCGATTGTCAATGCTATGATAGGGGTATTTGCAGGCCAGCTAATTGCTAAAGCAAGTAAAATTGGTGAGTGGAAAACGGCAGCAATATTATTTGTAGCAGGTGTTATCAGTATTTGTTTAGGCTGGCTGTGGGATTTACAGTTCCCAGTAAATAAAGAGTTATGGACCAGCTCTTTTGTACTCGTTACCGTTGGCTGGAGTGCCATATTATTGGCTGTATTTTATGCATTGGTCGATATTCTCAATGGACAAAAGTTGGCCTACCCGTTTGTGATTATTGGCGCTAACTCGATCATTATCTATTTAGCTTCTAGCTTAGTGAATTGGGAGTTTGTAAGCCGCAGCGTATTTGGTGGTTTTATCTCAGCCGCCAGCGAGCAATGGCAGCCTTTAATTGGCGTGATTGCACTTTTACTGGTGCAACTGCTGGTATTGCACTGGATGTATAAACGTAAAATATTCGTAAGTGTTTAGACGAACTTTGATTAGTGCAATAAAAAACAGTTTTTTTATTCACTTTTACTTTACAAACCAATTGTAAATAGTAATAATGACAGCGTTGTCATAATGGTATTAACCTAGACTGATGTATCCCAGTCAGGTTTGATCTAAAACCCAACTCGATTGCACGTGGAGTTGGGTTTTAGATCCCATTTTTTTATCAACTAATTAATAACTGAGCAAACTAATATGCAAATAGTCATTTTAAATGATGCGGCAGCCGTAGCGGCATATGGCGCAAATATCTTCGCACAACAATTACAACAAAAGCCAACATCAGTGCTCGGTTTAGCAACGGGGTCTACACCTGTTGCTTTATATCAACAGTTAATCGCTAAAAACAAAGCGGGTGACATCTCTTTTTCACAAGCGACAACATTTAACCTGGATGAATACCTTGGCCTTACAGGTGAGCACCCTCAAAGTTATCGCTTTTTTATGAATGAACAATTGTTTAATCATGTTGATATTAATACTGCCAATACATTCGTACCACCGGGTGATGCAACAAACCCTGTGACAGCTTGCAATGAATACGAAGACAAAATTAAAGCTGCAGGTGGAGTCGATGTGCAGTTATTAGGCATTGGTCGTAATGGTCATATAGGCTTTAACGAACCATCATCAGGCTTAACATCGCGTACACGCGTTAAAACGCTGACAAAAGCGACCATCGACGATAATGCACGTTTTTTTGCCGCTGATGAATACCAGCCACACTTATCTATTACGATGGGTATTGGCACAATTTTAGAAGCTAAAAAAGTCGTACTATTAGCAACGGGTGAAAATAAAGCTGACGCAGTTTTGGCAATGATTGAGGGGCCATTAATGGCGAAGTGTCCAGCTTCGGCACTGCAATTACATAAAGATGCTGTTATCGTGATTGATAAAGCCGCAGCAAGTAAACTAGAAGATTTAGAGTTTTATCAGCATATCGAAGCTGAAAATCAAAAGTTACAGGCGCAACTTGCAGCCTTGTAATAAGAAGCTAATTTATTGTGTGTTCAAAAAAGCCCTGTGGGGCTTTTTTTTTGCTTGTTTTTTAGTTGATTAATCAATTGGGTTTAACACGGTGTTATGTTAGTTTTAGCCATCTAAACAGTAAAAGGGGCAGCAATGCTAAATTACAGCAATATGGCATTGGATCGTGCATCTAATTTAAGAAAAAATGCGCAATGGTTGTCAGCACAAAAAAATCAGCAGAGTAGGTGGTTATTAGTTCATAACAATCATACGCTCTTTAATAAAGACAGTGTTGCAGTGACTTTTTTAGCCCACGATAAAGTCAGTCATCTTGATTTGGAACAGAGTATTTTTCTTGGTTTCGACGAACAAAAAATAAATCACTTTGCTTTGGATGTCAGTGAGCTATGCGACACTGATTTACTAGCGCTTAGTGAAGGCGCTGAATTTGTCGATATTCGTCGTTATGGTGCGCAAGTTGATATGCTACATGGATCAATGGCTGCACTCGCTCGAGGGCTGTGTTATTGGCATGCAACCCATAAATTTTGTGGTCGTTGCGGCGCGCAAAATCAATTAGTTGAGGCAGGTCACTCACGTTTGTGTAGTAATTCTGCATGTAAACATCAAACGTTTCCTCGAACCGATCCTGCCGTTATCATGGTGGTAACACGTACATTCGCTGATGGAGTTGAGCGTTGTTTACTTGGTCGACAAGCTGTATGGGCTCAAGGTATGTATTCATCTCTTGCTGGTTTTGTTGACCCCGGTGAAACCCTTGAACAAGCTGTTGCCCGAGAAGTGATGGAAGAGGCTGGGATTGTGGTTGACAATGTTCGTTATATTGCTTCACAGCCTTGGCCATTTCCTTCATCTATTATGCTTGGCTTTATCTGTGAAGCAGTGACAGAAAATATCCAAGTAGATAAAGATGAATTAGATGATGCACAGTGGTTTAGCCGCGAAGAGCTGAGAAAATTTGGCAATTGGCATGAAGAAGGGGATCACTTAAAGTTACCCCGGACTGACTCAATTTCTCGCTATTTAATAAACTATTGGCTTAACCAAAAAGACTAAAGAAGGATTAATAATGACCAGTAAAACAAATTTGAACACGCAATTAGTCAGTAGCGGTAGAAAAAAAGCTTATACACATGGCGTTGTAAATCCAGTGGTACAACGCGCATCAACCGTGGTATTCGATTCGGTTGATGAACTAAAAAATGCGGCAAAAAAACGTGGCGATAAAACACTTTTTTATGGTCGCCGTGGCACCACTACTCACTTTGCTTTGCAAGAGGCAATCACTGAGCTTGAAGGTGGTGAAGGTTGTGCGCTGTATCCGTGTGGTGCAGCAGCGATTAGCAGTGCATTGCTAGCCTTTGTGAAAGCGGGTGATCATATACTTATGGTCGATACCGCGTATGAGCCAACTCGTGATTTTTGCGATAAGATTTTAGCTGGTTTTGGTGTGGAAACAACTTACTACCCAGCGACTATTGGCGCCGGAATAAAGTCGCTTATTAAAGAGAATACAAAAGTATTGTTTTTAGAGTCACCAGGTTCAATCACTATGGAAATCCAAGATGTGCCTGCCATGGTTGCTGTTGCGAATGAACAAGGCGTCATGACCATGTTAGATAACACCTATGGTAATGGTTTACATTATCGCCCTTTGGAGCATGGTGTTGATATTAGTATTCAAGCTGCAACAAAGTATATTGTTGGCCATTCAGATGTGATGATGGGCGTTGCGGTTGCCAATAAAAAGTATTGGCCAAGGCTGCGAGAGCAATCTTACTTATTAGGTCAATGCACTTCAGCAGATGATGCGTATCTAGCACTTCGCGGATTACGAACCATGGCTGTGCGGTTAAACCAGCATGAAAAAGCGGCGATTGAAGTGGCAACGTGGTTGGAGCAACACAGTCTTGTTGATCATATTCGCCACCCTGCGTTTAGTACATGCCCAGGGCATGAGTTTTTCAAGCGTGACTTTGATGGCAGTAATGGTTTATTTTCATTTGTTATGAAGCAAGGAAACCAGCAAGCTATAGATGCATTCTTAGATAGCTTAACTCATTTTAAAATGGGTTTCTCATGGGGGGGATTCGAAAGCTTAGTCACCGCTAATTTAACGATGAAAAACTTACGCTCTGCAACCGGCTGGGAGCAAGGGCCAGTGATCCGCTTACATATAGGCCTTGAAGATGTGGATGATTTAATTGCTGATTTAGCGCAAGCGTTAGACGTATATCAACAGCACCTTTAAAATTTAGCTGTTACATTTTCATCAATTGTTACAAAGCTCACCGTTGGTGAGCTTTTTTTTGCTAGTAATTCAATACGTTTGCCCTTAGTGTACTAAGTATGTTGTATTAAAGAGGAACATCAGTGACGCAGATACACCCACAGCGATTATTTAAAATCGCACAGTTTGAGCTTGTCAGGCTATTTATGACTAAGCGCGGGCTACTTGCAGTAGCAGCCTTTACCATTTGTTGGTTGTTAGTTTTACGTTACCCCATAGGTCAAGCGGTGAGTATTATTAGCTCTGATGAGATGGCCGAACTTGCACAACAAGTTTTTGGTGCGATTGGGTTAAGTAAATTACTCGATTGGCCCGAAGCCGAACTGGCTATGTATTGGTTGATAGCCTTGTATAGCTTTCCGAGTTTTTGCTTGTTTTTGTGCAGTGACCAAATTGTCGGAGATAAGCAGCGCGGCACATTGCGCTTTCTAACTTTGCGCTCAACAAGAAATGAAATTTTATTTGGCCGATTTTTAGGCCAATTACTGATTTTAGCAGCCTTGATGGCAGTGACCTTGATTGCCACGTTAGCTGTAATGGTATTTAGAGAGTCAAGTTTATTAATGAGTGGCCTTAGTCGTAGCTTTATACTGTTGTGTTACTTGATGATAGCGGTTATGCCTTTTATAGCGTTAATGACTTTATTAAACACATTTGCACGTTCGGCAAGGCTGGCATTAGTGCTAGCAATATTATTCTTTGCGTTAGGTAATATTGTGGTAGGAATTTTATCATGGCAGGTGCCAGCTTTAGCTGCGCTTGATTATGTATTCCCAGGTGTTCAACTTGATCAAATGGCGGGTCAAAATTCAAACTTGTTAAATAGTGTCGGCATCCCCTTATTACAAAGTGCTATTTTTCTCGCTGTTGCTCAACGTATTTTTGCCAGGAGTTCGCTATGACTACTTTAATACAGGCGCAATCATTATCTAAGCATTACGGTAGTAAGCTTGCACTGGATGATGTTAGCTTTGAAATAAATAAGGGCGCTCCCGTTGCGTTAGTTGGCCCAAATGGCGCAGGAAAAACCACTTTATTTAGCTTGCTATGTGGGTATATTTTACCGACGCATGGTCAGCTAACTGTCTTAGGGCATAAGCCTGGCAGCAGTGAATTATTTGGTAAACTAAGTGCGCTCCCACAAGATGCGCAATTAGACCCTCGTTTTAGTATTGCGCACCAGTTAGCATTTTATGGGCAACTACAAGGGCTTTCTAACAAGCAAAGTCAAATTGAAGCACTGCGGGTACTTGATTTAGTCGGATTAGGGGAGGTCGCTAAGCAACGCTCTGACGATTTATCCCACGGGATGCGTAAACGCGTAACAATTGCTCAAGCGCTGATAGGTAAACCTGAAATAGTCATGCTCGATGAAGCCACAGCAGGGCTTGATCCAATTCATGCGCGAGAAGTACGTGAATTGGTAGCAACTTTAAGTAACGAAGCTACATTTATTTTAAGTTCACATGATCTAACAGAGTTAGAGCGACTTTGCGGCCAGGTTTTGCACTTAAATAAAGGCCAGTTGACAGAGCACCAAGCTGATAGCAGCCAGCAACAAACACAACACTTCATGACCCTACTACTTGCTGATAACTACTCTAATGTTGAGCAAACAATACAATCATTAAATGGTGTTAGTCGGGTGTATATGAGTCAGGCCAAAGAGTATGTTATTGAATATCAAAAATCGGATAATTTGTTTGATATTGAGTTATTAAACTTTTGCTATCAACAAGGGTGGCGTTACCGTCAATTGGTGAATGGTCACACTTTAGAAAATCAAATTTTTACACAGGAGAAAGTATAATGGGTTTATTAAGTGGGTTAATGGGTAATGCTAGCGAAGTAGATGATGGCGATTTAGAAAAAGTTTTAGCGAACACCATGATTGATGGTGAGCAAGTCGAAAAAGCCTATAAAGTGGTACGTGACATGTTTATATTCACAAATAAGCGTCTTATTCTCATTGATAAGCAAGGCATGACAGGCTCTAAAATGGAAATGATCAGTGTCGCTTATTCTAAAATAACGAAGTTCAGTAAAGAAAGTGCAGGGCATTTTGACCTCGACGCTGAACTTAAAATTTGGGTTGGCTCTGATCCAACGCCAATTAGTAAAGATTTCAAAGCTGGCGATAACATTAATGAAGTATATAAAATAATCGCTAAATACGCTTTGTAATTCGCTGATATAACGGGTTTTTTACCTGTATTGATGCCAGTGCTTTTATGTGCTGGCAAACTTTTTATTTACATTTTCCCACAATTTATTACAATTAGTTATTTAAAAACAATAGCTTGATTAAGTTTTCGTTCAGTTTCCTCGCGTTAGCATGCATCCGTCTTAGTCAATGGGCTAGGCACAACAGCAATGTAACAAGATAAATAGGGAAATCTTACAATGAAAAAATTAGCAGTTATTATTTCGAGCATTCTTCTTTCTAGCGCCGCGACTGCTGCGGATAGCTACAATTCAATTAGCCATGTAGGGTACAAGGATACAGACAACAATGATACTATCAGCGTTGACTCTACTTATTACTTTTCTCCAAAAGCGACTTTAGGTCCTTACGACCAATTTGACTATATCAATAAGCAATCTAATGTATATGGTGCATACAGTGATGATGACTTTGGTGATGTTGCTACAATTGGTGGCGAATACTTTGTACAAGACTTTGTACTAGGTGCAGAATATTCAAACCTAGATTACGCATCTAGCACTGATGTAATTAAGCTTTCAGCAGGTTATTTTTTCAACCCAAATCTGCTTTTAAAAGCAACATTTGAAGATGTTGAAGACGGTGAAAACCGTGTTTTATTTGATTTAGCGTATAACCACCAGTTAAACAGCACAGATTATGTTGGCTTTACAGTAACATCAGATGATGAGTTTGATTACCGTGCCGTAAATGCTAAATACTTCATGGATCTTCAACAAGGTAACTACTTAACAGTTGAAGGAACTATTTCAGACACTGACAACTCAGGTAGTTCATGGGAGTTAGGCTCTAACTACTATTTCTCTAAAGCTACATCGGCATTTGTTACGTTTGACAAAAATGATGACTACAGCTTTGGTGCACAACACTTCTTCAACAAGAACGTAGGTTTAAAAGCGGGTTACGCGAATAACTGGGATGACTCAGATTATGATGCTTACTTTGCAAATGTAAGCTTACAGTTCTAATTATGAATTTGTATAAAAAAGCCTACTTTAAGTAGGCTTTTTTTGGTTAACAAATTATTTTTTGTTTAGAACGTCCACTCTACGTGGAACTGTGGCACTGACTCAGTGGTATCTGTACCAAGTTTGTTATGCCAATATTGCCATTCAAGGCCAAGCAGTAAGGTGTTCTCTTTCATACTCATAGCATGGCCTAAATCCCAAGTAATAATAGGCTGAGCTAAAATCCACGCTTTTACATTTTCACCAAATTCATTTTCACGTTCAGCGATGTACTCCACGTGGCCTGTTACATTGAATTTTTGTGAGCCTATTGAAAATGGGTAACCCCAAGCAACATCCAACATCCAGCTATTTGTTTCAATTGGCGCCCCACCGCGGGCTATACCATCATTATCATCAATGTAGGCTGTAACTAATGTAGACAGAAAAGTAAAACCAGGCGCTTGCCAGTTTACTTTTACACCTGGTAAATACTTCAACACCTTTGAATCGCCAGCTGCATTAAAACCAGCCGTTAGGCCAATATCTGCAATTGCGCCGTATGACATATCGTTGCCAGATATTTTCGACAGGCTAAACGTTGAGTACCATTCACCATAAAAGTCTTTATCTTGGTAGCCATCATCAGTGGCATCGTTAATGTAATCAATGAAGAAAAAGTTATCGCCATAATCATAAGCCGAAGCGTGCTGTAGTGATGCGATGGTGGTATTTGACTCTTGCCCTGTAAATGGGTTTTTAAAGTCACCATTGTTAAGGTGTAGTGCGGTGGTGCTCCAATTAGCCGCTTGGCTAGAAGCGCTGACCAAACAAATGGCAGCTAAGGCAATGGTTTTGTTCAATGTTTTATCTCAAATCTAAGGTTGTTATCTGAACATGCTTCACTTTATGACTAACTAAGCTTTAATCCTAAAGGTGCAACATGCTCTAGTTCAAGACAAGATTATAGCAGATACGCGCAATTTTGAGCGTATCTGCAAAAGATATTAAGCCTTATTACGACGCAGACAAATTACTGTAACCGCTGTAAAAGCAAGGATAAAGCAGTAGTATGAGGATGTGGATACTTCCCATGGACTAATTTTAAAGGTGGCTCCGAGTAATAGCGCTTGTGCGCCATATGGCAACGAGCCCTGTGTAACACAGGCAAATATATCTAATAAGCTGGCAGAGCGCTTAGAGCTTATTTCACCGTCATCCGCTAACTTTTTGGCGATAGGGCCTGCAACAATTATCGATACGGTATTATTTGCAATGCATAAGTTACTGGTCATTACGAGTGCGGCTATGCCTAGCTGATCAGCCACTTTTCTGTGCCACTTAGCGATTACTTTTGTAATGGCTTGAATTTTTTGTGCAATGTAATCAAGACCACCATTAATGCGAATAAATTCAGATAAGCCACCAATGAACATTGATAACAAAAAGATTTCCTGCATATCGGTAAAGCCTTTGTAAATGTCTTTTACAAAACTGGCGCCTTCATAACTGCCAGTAAAGCCCATCAATGCCGCAAATATAATACCGCTAAATAACACCACAAATACATTAAAGCCCATTACCGCCAGTACTAAAATAAAGGCATACGGGAGTACTAGTAGAAGATCGTAATCTTTGGTTTCTACCGCTTGTGCTGCAGGGGTTAAGAAGAATAATAGGCCTATAGTAAGAATAGCCGCTGGTAAGGCGATTTTTAAATTCTCACGAAACTTATCTTTCATTTCACAACCTTGAGTACGTGTGGCAGCAATTGTGGTGTCTGAAATGATTGATAAATTATCACCAAACATGGCGCCAGATACAATGGTACCTGCCATTAAGGCAGGGTCGATACCGGTTTTAATTGATACCGCATACGCAATAGGGCCAATAGCGCCGATAGTGCCCATTGAGGTACCCATTGCTGTTGATACTACTGCGGCAATTAAAAATAAACCAGGCAGTAATAAAGCAGGAGGAATAAGTGATAAACCTGCATTTACAACCGCATCAACACCACCAGTGGCACCTGCTACAGCAGAAAAAGCACCTGCGAGTAGGTAAATTAAACACATGGTAATAATATTGTTATGCCCAGCGCCCTTTATAAAGGTTTCAACGCTGTGATTGATGGTGTTTTTATTGAGGATAAACGCCAACATAATGGCGGGTAAAATCGCAACAGGAGCTGGAAGCTGATAAAAGGCGTAATCGACCCCTTGTGATTGTAAATATAGACCTGCGCCTAAAAATAAGGCTACAAAGGTAAGTAGGGGCAGCAAAGAGAGCTTTGCGTTAGTTTTATTAAATGATGGCTGCATCATATTCCTCGTTAGATAACTTTTCTCAACTAAATACAGCCAAAACTTCCCTTTTTTAGCTGAATTTAGTTGGTTGTCTTATCAAAATGATAAGATGAACAACAGCGCCCGCAAGCCAAAGACCAAATCGGCGCAAAAAGGAAGTTTAAATGTATAGATGGCTAAAGTCTATGGGTATCTGTTATTATTATTTTTTAAAAGGGTTACCTGACTATTACACGAGTTTTAGATAAAATCTAGTTCACTTAATTTGCAAAGGTTATTAATATGAATCGAATTGGCGTATTTGGCGCAAACGGAAGAATGGGGTTGGCGTTAGTAGAAGCCGCACACAAAAATAACAATGCCGAGTTAGCTGCAGCCTATGTCCGTAGTAGTTCACCTTTGTTAAATATTGCGGTGAATAAATTAAATAGCGCTGCGCCACTCGATGTTACTTTTAGTGATGAGCGTGAATTGGCAAATGATATTGACGTTTTAATCGATTTTACTTTACCTGCTGGTATGCGCGCACATTTAAAAACTGCCGTAGCAAATAATATCGCAATGGTTATCGGCACCACGGGCCTAAGTGATGATGATATGCAGGCTCTAAATGAAGCCGCTAAGCATATCCCAATCGTTTTTGCCCGCAATTATAGCGTTGGCGTTAATTTGCTGCTTAACTTAGTGCAAACTGCCGCGACGAAATTTGGTGATGATCTTGATATCGAAATATTTGAAGCACATCATCGCCATAAAATTGATGCGCCATCGGGCACGGCATTAGCCATTGGCGAAGCAATTGCACAGGCGAAAGGGTGGGAGCACGATGAAGTTGCCGTTTATGATCGTAGCCAAGTTGAACAAGCTAAATCACAAAAAGAAATCGGCTATTCAGTACTCAGAGGTGGCGATATAGTTGGTGAACACACAGCATATTTCGCAACTTCTGGCGAAAGGCTAGAATTAACTCACAAAGCGAGTTCTCGAATGACCTTTGCATTAGGTGCGGTAAGAGCTGCAGGCTGGTTGAAAAACAAACCGGTTGGACTTTATGATATGCAAGATGTGCTTGACTTGAAGTAGTTAAGGTGCATTTTTGGCGGTTTGAAGTGTTTTTTGGTTGGTAGTGCTTATTTTTGCTATTTAATGAATTATCGTTAGACCTAAAGCGTAAATTGCTATAAAATAGCGCCAATTTGCCAAAAATTCATAATTGCGTGTTTCCAATCGCTATAAACGGGTAGTAAAGCAAATGACTTTACTCCCGTTTTTTACTGTTAGGAGGTTAACTTGACTAAATCCGCTCTGTTAGTTCTAGAAGACGGCACAGTGTTTCGCGGTACTGCAATCGGCGCTGACGGCATGTCAGTCGGTGAAGTAGTATTCAATACGTCTATGACTGGTTATCAGGAAATCCTGACTGACCCTTCATACGCGGAACAAATCGTAACTTTGACGTACCCACATATCGGTAATACGGGTACTAACAGCGAAGACGAAGAAGCGGGTCACATTTGGGCGAAAGGCCTAGTGATCCGTGATTTGCCACTGCTAGCAAGTAATTTCCGTAACGAGCAATCGTTAGATGATTACTTAAAACAACGCAATATCTTAGGTATTGCAGATATCGACACTCGTAAACTGACGCGTATTTTGCGCGATAAAGGTGCTCAAAACGGCTGTATTATAGCTGGTGATGATATCGACGAAAGCAAAGCGCTCGCAGCTGCGCAAGCCTTCCCAGGCTTAAAAGGCATGGATTTAGCAAAAGTAGTCTCAACCAAGGAAAATTTTGAGTGGCGTGAATCAAGCTGGGCATTAGGCGCAGGGTTTAAAACCTTAGATGCGGCTGATGAAAAGTTTCACGTTGTAGCCTACGACTTCGGTGTAAAGCGTAATATCTTACGTATGTTAGTAGACCGTGGCTGTAAACTAACCGTTGTGCCTGCACAAACCTCGGCAGCAGACGTATTAGCACTAAACCCAGATGGTATCTTTTTATCAAATGGTCCAGGTGATCCAGAGCCATGTACATACGCAATTGATGCAATCAAAGCCTTTTTAGAAACAGATACGCCAATATTTGGTATTTGTTTAGGCCATCAATTATTAGCATTAGCATCAGGTGCAAAAACCGCAAAAATGAAGTTCGGTCATCATGGTGGTAACCACCCTGTAAAAGACTTAGACCGCGACGTTGTAATGATCACTGCACAAAACCACGGTTTTGCTGCTGACGAAGCAAGCTTGCCAGCTAACCTTCGTGCAACGCACAAATCATTATTTGACGGCACATTACAAGGTATTCACCGCACCGATAAGCCAGCGTTTAGCTTCCAAGGTCACCCAGAAGCAAGCCCAGGTCCGCACGATGCAGCCCCATTATTTGACCACTTCATCGACTTGATGCAAGCGCGTAACAACTAATTAGACTGGAGTAATAATGCCAAAACGTACCGATTTAAAAAGCATTCTTATCCTAGGCGCTGGCCCGATTGTAATCGGCCAGGCCTGTGAATTTGACTACTCTGGTGCTCAAGCGTGTAAAGCACTTAGAGAAGAGGGTTATCGAGTTATCTTAGTTAACTCTAACCCTGCAACAATTATGACTGACCCTGAAATGGCTGATGCGACGTACATCGAACCAATTCATTGGGAAGTAGTAGAAAAAATCATTGAAAAAGAAAAGCCTGATGCAGTCCTTCCTACAATGGGTGGTCAAACGGCATTAAACTGTGCGCTTGATTTAGACAAGCACGGTGTATTGGCTAAGCACGGCGTTGAGCTAATTGGCGCAACAGCGGATGCAATTGATAAAGCAGAAAACCGTGAGCGTTTCGATGTTGCAATGAGAAACATCGGCTTAGAATGCCCACGTGCAGAAATTGCTCACTCAATGGATGAAGCTCGCGATACAATGACGCGCATTGGCCTACCATGTATTATTCGTCCTTCTTTCACTATGGGCGGCACCGGTGGTGGTGTGGCTTACAACATGGAAGAGTTTGAAGAAATCTGTGAGCGCGGCTTAGACCTTTCGCCAACCAGTGAATTATTGATTGATGAATCATTAATCGGCTGGAAAGAATACGAAATGGAAGTTGTCCGCGACAAAAAAGACAACTGTATTATCGTGTGTTCTATTGAAAACTTTGACCCAATGGGTGTGCACACAGGTGACTCAATCACAGTTGCACCAGCGCAAACACTTACCGACAAAGAATATCAATTAATGCGTAATGCCTCTATGGCGGTACTACGTGAAATTGGTGTTGAAACGGGTGGTTCTAACGTACAGTTTGGTGTTAATCCAGTTGATGGCCGTATGGTTATCATTGAGATGAACCCTCGTGTATCACGTTCATCTGCACTCGCTTCTAAAGCAACGGGTTTCCCAATTGCTAAAATCGCAGCAAAGCTTGCTGTAGGTTACACCCTTGATGAGCTACAAAACGATATCACAGGCGGCAAAACACCTGCATCGTTTGAGCCTTCAATTGACTATGTTGTTACTAAGATCCCACGCTTTAACTTTGAAAAATTTGCCGGTGCTAACGACCGTCTAACAACGCAAATGAAGTCTGTTGGTGAAGTAATGGCGATTGGTCGTAACCAACAAGAGTCATTACACAAAGCATTACGTGGTCTTGAAGTTGGCGCAACGGGCTTTAACCCGATAGTTGCCTTGGATGACCCGAAAGCGAAAGAAAAAATCATTCGTGAATTACGTGAGCCCGGTGCAGAGCGCATTTGGTACATTGCAGATGCAATGCGCCATGGCATGAGCGTTGATGATGTGTTCGAACTGACTAAGATTGACCCTTGGTACTTAGTACAGATTGAAGACATCTTAAAAGACGAAGCTAAAATTTCAGAAGTAGGTATGGCAGGCTTAAATGCTGACTTCCTACGTAAATTAAAGCGTAAAGGTTTTGCAGACCCACGTATCGCTGAAATTGCCGGTGTATCTGAAGCTGAAATTCGTAAAAAACGTCATCAGTTAAACATCGTGCCAGTTTATAAGCGCGTTGATACCTGCGCGGCAGAGTTTAGCTCTGATACTGCTTACATGTACTCATCATACGATGAAGAGTGTGAAGCGAACCCATCTGATCGTGATAAAATCATGGTTATCGGTGGTGGTCCTAACCGTATCGGTCAAGGCATTGAGTTTGATTACTGTTGTGTTCACGCAGCCCTTGCACTTCGTGATGATGGTTATGAAACAATCATGGTTAACTGTAACCCAGAAACGGTTTCGACTGACTATGACACATCAGATCGCTTATTCTTCGAGCCAATTACTCTTGAAGACGTACTAGAAATCGTACGAGTTGAAAAGCCAAAAGGCGTTATCGTGCAATATGGTGGTCAAACACCACTTAAACTTGCCCGTGAACTTGAAGCCAATGGTGTGCCAGTGATTGGTACTTCTCCAGATGCAATCGACCGAGCAGAAGACCGTGAACGTTTCCAACAATTAGTTGAACGTCTTGATTTATTACAGCCAGAAAACGCGACAGTGACTTCAACAGAAGAAGCGATTGCTAAATCAACTGAAATTGGTTTCCCTCTAGTGGTACGTCCTTCGTATGTACTCGGTGGCCGTGCAATGGAAATTGTGTATGACGAGCAAGATTTACGTCGTTACATGACTGAAGCCGTATCTGCATCAAACGAAGCGCCAGTACTACTTGACCGTTTCTTAGATAACGCGATTGAAGTTGACGTTGACGCGATTTGCGACGGCGAGCAAGTAATTATCGGTGGTATCATGGAACACATTGAACAAGCCGGTGTTCACTCAGGTGACTCAGCGTGTTCATTGCCTGCGCACTCATTAACGCAAGAAGTGCAAGATGTGATGCGTAAGCAAGTGACAGATATGGCACTTGAGCTTGGCGTAGTTGGTTTAATGAATACACAGTTTGCTGTTAAAGATGGCAAAGTGTATTTAATCGAAGTAAACCCGCGTGCCGCACGTACAGTACCATTTGTATCTAAAGCGACAGGTGTAGCTCTTGCCAAAGTAGCGGCACGTTGTATGGCAGGTCAATCACTTGCAAGCCAAGGGATCACCAAAGAAGTTATTCCACCGTATTACAGCGTAAAAGAAGTTGTATTACCGTTTGCTAAGTTCCAAGGTGTTGATCCAATCCGAGGCCCAGAAATGCGCTCAACGGGTGAGGTAATGGGTGTTGGTGATACTTTCGCCGAAGCATTCGCAAAAGCACAATTAGGTGCAAGCAATACTTTACCACGCGGCGGTCGCGCGTTACTATCGGTACGTAATAGCGATAAGCCACGTATTGTAGAACTCGCTAAAACCATGACTGATCTTGGTTTTAAAATAGATGCTACAGGTGGTACAGCCGAAGCCCTTAAAGCTGCAGGTATTGAAGTACGCCGTGTAAACAAAGTATTTGAAGGCCGCCCTCATATTCTTGATAACATCAAGAATAAAGAATACAGCTATATCGTAAATACTACCGAAGGTCGCCAAGCGATCGAAGACTCGAAGGTGTTGCGTCGTGGTGCATTGCAAAACAAAACCAATTACACGACAACCTTGAATGCGGCATTTGCTAACTGTACTGCTAACCAAGCGGATGACCGTAGCAAAGTGACGTCAGTTCAAGAACTACATCAGCGATTGAACTAAGGAAATGTGCCAAGGCCGTGTTTTGCGGCCTTGGGATTAAGTGAGAAAAGTATGCAAACAATTCCGATGACAGTTCGTGGAGCAGAATTATTGCGCCAAGAGCTTAACGAATTAAAAACAGTTACCCGTCCTAAAATCGTTGCTGATATAGCAGACGCACGAGAACATGGTGACTTAAAAGAAAATGCTGAATATCACGCGGCGCGTGAACAACAGGGTTTTTGCGAAGGCCGTATTCAAGAAATTGAAGCGAAGCTTTCAAACGTACAAATTATTGATGTAACAAAATTACCAAACACCGGTAAAGTGATCTTTGGCACTACAGTAACAATCGTTAATGTTGAAACTGATGCTGAAGTAACGTACCAAATTGTGGGTGATGACGAAGCAGATATAAAAAATAATCGTATTTCGGTAAACTCACCAATCGCACGCGGTTTAATTGGTAAACAGGCAGATGATGCTGTGATCATTAAAACCCCTAACGGCGATGTTGAATACGAAGTTATCGAGGTTGAGTACGTTTAAATACTTTCCTGACTTTGCGTTTTGATAGAAACCGCTGCGTTATCGCAGCGGTTTTTTTATGCGTGAGCTAAATTAGACACAGCTTGATTATTTCGGTAGCTTAGAGTCTTGTAAAAACCATTCCATTAAGTTTACATTTTTAGTGGCGCAGAAGTTTACCAAGGAGTTTTATGGAACCAATTATTTTTCCTGCACCTTTGGAACAAGGTGATAAAATTGCAATTTGTGCATTCTCAAGCTGTGTAGATACTGAATTTCAGCCACGTTTGGATAAAGTTCTACATGGGCTTAAAACCCGTGGTTATGATGTTATTGAAGGGCAGTGCCTCAGAGAACTCAATTCAGCCAAAGACCGCGCAGATGAGTTAATGGCCTTTTTAAAGGATGATACTATCGCTGCAGTTATGCCACCTTGGGGTGGTGAGTTAGCGATGGAAATACTGCAATATATTGACTTTAGTGCACTTAAAAAGTGTCGCCCGAAATGGGTTGTTGGTTTTTCAGATATCAGCACTTTTATGTGTATGCTAACAGCACGTTGTGGCTGGGCAACTTTACACACAGCAAATTTAATGCAGCTTCACCCAGACGAAACTGATAGTGCATGCTTGCAAGTATTTGATGTGTTGACCTTTACTAAAGGGGATCAGTTTATTCAAAAGCCTGCTAAGTTTTACCAAAGCAAGGCGATTGATTACGCAAACGAACCCGATACATTGTTTAACTTAACAGAGCCTAGCCAATGGCGATGTTTAAATTACAAAGATAAGCGTGAGATAGAATTAACAGGGCGACTCTTTGGCGGTTGTTTAGATACTTTAAATGTATTACTTGCGACACCTTATTTAGACTTACACAGCTTTAAACAAGAGTTTGCTCAAGAGGGGCTGGTACTTTATTTAGAAAATGCAGAGTTGTCACCGAGTGCGGTTGCGCGCAGCTTAATGGCGTTGAAGCTAAATGGTGTTTTTGCTGACATTAATGGAATTATACTAGGAAGAAGCGCATTAGTTAAATCACCTTACCAAGGTATTGATTATTACGATGCAATTGAGTTTGCTCTTGGAAAGTGTATTTTTCCAGTAATTATTGATGCCGATATAGGCCATGTTGCACCTAATATGAGTTTAGTTAATGGCGCATTTTGCACATTGACAGCAAAAATTAATAAAGGCTTAGCCAGTGAAGTGAGTGTAACAACTTCATTAAAATAAGGTGAGTAAGGCTCATGCTTGCCCATGAGCCTTCTGAATTTATAAAATATTGATAATATGCTCTTGTGCTAAGCGTGACTTGGGCAGTTTAGCGTTGTAGTCTTCAGCGTTATCATGGTAGCCAATGACTAAGGCTACATCGCAAATATAACCACCAAGCTCTTGTTTAAACTCTTCACCGATAAGCTGTGCATCAACACCTTCCATTGGGGTTGAATCAATACCTAAGCGTGCTGCTGCGTGCATAGTGTTGCCTAAAGCAATATAGGTTTGTGCTTTGGTCCAAGTAGCATTGTTACCGCCTTCATCCGTATTTAAATCTACAAATGCGTAAGCGCCAAATGCTTGTTCACGATTTTCAGCTGGTGTGCGTCCATTTTCTATATCGGTATCAATGACGTGTGCATAATCTTCGCGAGTGTACTGTGGATTGTAGGCAAATAGAATCGTATGCGAAGCTGTTTTAATGTGCGGCTGATTGAATTGAAACTTATTAGCAAACGTATTGTGCATACGTTCTTTTGCTTCGTCAGATTCAATCACAATAAACTTCCACGGCTGTGAATTAATTGAAGACGGCGAAAGGCGCATTGCTTCAATTAGTACTGCTAAGTCTTGTGCTGATACACGCTTTGTTGCATCGTATTTTTTAGCCGTATAACGTGCTTCTAAATCTGTAATAATAGGGTGTGTCATAATGAATTCCTGCTTAAATCATTGTAATCGTATGAAACGGATAATAGCCCTTGCTTTGTTTTTGATAAACAGCATAATTATTGAATCATTATCAAAATAAAATAGATAATATGCAGTTAGATGATTTAAAACTAATATTGAAAGTCGCTGAATTTAAAAGTATTACTTTAGCAGCGGCAAAACTTGATATGCGAACCGCCACAGCAAGTGCTGCTATCAAACGTGTAGAAGCAGCATTAGGCGTTGACCTGTTTGTGCGCACAACCCGTCACCTAAGACTCTCAGCAGCAGGAGAGCGATATATACCGCAATGTGAGCAAGCTTTAGTTGTACTTGAAAACGCACGGCAAAACTTAAAGGGTGAACACGATGAAATTGAAGGTGAGCTGAGAGTCGCGCTATCGTCTGATTTGGGTCGCAATATAGTCATTCCATGGATTGATGAAATTATGGATAAGTACCCCAAGGTAAGCTTACGCGCACATATAAGCGACAGTAATATTGATTTTTACCGCGACTCTGTCGATATTGCACTTCGATATGGCTCACCGAGTGACGCAAACGTGTATGGATTTAAAATCTGCAATGTTCCACGTTTACTGTGCGCTACAAAAGACTACGTACAACAACATGGCAATCCACAGCACCCAGATGATTTAAACCAGCACCAAGGGCTGTTTTATCAGTTGCAAGATATTATCAACAACGTGTGGGAATTTACTGATGGTGATACTAAATTCAAAGTTAAAATGAATGGAATACGTGCCTCCAATGATGGGGATTTAGTGCGTCGTTGGTGCGTTGCTGGCAAAGGGCTTGCAGTAAAGTCGGCATTGGATATTGCTGATGATTTACTAAATGATCGCGTGATCACGCTGATGCCCGGTTATCAACACACCTGTGGCGAACTTTGGTTAATCTGCCCAAGCCGCCAATCCATTACGCCTGCAGTGAGATTGCTAAGAGATGCGTGCAGAGAAAAAGCTACTCGTTTGTTGCAACAGTTAGTTGATAAAGGTGTTTTAGCAAAAAGTGCACTTGAATGATGTTTTTTCAGCCAAGTGCATGTTGATTTAAAGTTTGCTGCTGAGTGTTTTTATTGCCTGGGATGCATTATCACTCGTAGGGTCGAGCTTTAAAGTTTGTTGATAAAACTCAAGTGACTTTGCAATGTTACCATCAGCTAAATATGCTTCAGCTAAACTGTCGTGAGCATTCGCAGAGTCTGGATGTGTTTGCACATTGAGTTTAAATACAGCAATGGCTTCTTTAATCATCTTCATTTCGAGTAGTTCATAGCCAAAATAATTAATTGAGCGCTCGCGAGGAGTATCGCCACTAGAGACCAATTCTGCGTATTTCTTATTTAACTCACTAATGCCACCACTTTTTATTGCCTGAAACAGCATGCTATCAACATTTTCGGTTGCTACCTCGTAAGATTTACTATAAACAATATTAGTCAGGCCTTTCGTCATAGGTGTAAGTGGAGCCCCGCCGGTGTTATTTAAAATCACGATGAGTAGTTGATCCTCCACTATACGACTAATAAAGGCATTAAACCCCTCGATACCACCGCCATGTTGCACTTGTGTTAGTGGTTTGCCATATTTATCAGCATCGAGTTGATTAACTTCCCAGCCAAGTGCGTAATTACGTTGTTTAGAAATTGCATACATTTGTTTTTTTAGCTCTTTATTTATTAGCTTATTTGCATAAAGTGCTTGATCCCACTTAACTAAATCACGTGCGGTTGAGTAGAGTGAGCCTGCAGCATAGGGAATAGACATATCTAGATAATCGGCATTAGTGTAACCGTCTAAGTTATTGTTATAACCAGATGCACGTTGTTTGAGCAGCATTTCATGAGAATCATAACCGGTGTTATGCATATTCAGCGGGGTAAAAATGTTCTGCTGTAGTACGTCTTGGTATGCTTGTTGAGTGACCTTTTCAATCACGGCACCTAAAATAAAATAGCCTGAATTGCTGTAGCGAAATTGTGTACCGGGCTCAAATAATAAATCATCACTGCATAACAGCGTTATAAACTCATCAACGCTGTAAGGGTTACGACTGTAATCATCTCTAAATGCTTTTGCATGAGTATAATTACTTAGGCCTGAAGTATGGTTAAGGATTTGGCGTATGGTAATTTTATCGCCAATATCTTTACGGTAGTCGGGTAGGTAAGTGCTTAATGGTGCATCGAGCTGTATTTTGTTTTGTTGAACCAATTGCAGAATGATTAGGGCTGTAAATTGCTTTGTAATCGAGCCTATTCGAAACTTGGTCTGTGATGTATTCTTAATATCCCATTCAAAGTTTGCGTAACCATAGCTTTTTTCGAAAATAACTTCGCCGTGTTTAGCCACTAACACGTTACCATTGAATTGTTTTAACTCATGAAAGCCTTGTATGAAAGAGTCAATTTCTGTGGCTTTATTAGCGGCTAAGCTTATTGTAGATATAAAAAATAAACTCATAGCTAATAACTGAGTTAGCCAGACTCTAGTTTTGTGACTCATAATTTCCCTTAATTATTATTGTTTGTTTTAAAATCAATTATTAGCGTGGTTAGTATGAAAAGTAAACTCATTTCGTGTTGCACTTATGTGTTCAGTTTGTTTGTTTTTTATTTTTTGCAATAAAAAGCCCGAGTTGTAAACAGCTCGGGCTTGATGGTTGGGATAACAAATTTTATAACGCTGAATGACTGACTTTCGTATCTTCCTGGTTATTAATTGGCGCACCATCTATCAGTGCTTCTTTACCACGTAATTTACGTATCACTCGCTTCATATCTTCTAGTGCAACATATTGACATGGAATTAAAATTAACGTGATAACAGTGGCAAATAGCACACCAAAGGCCAGTGATACCGCCATTGGGATAACTATTTTAGCTTGTAAGCTAGTTTCCATAATAATAGGCAGTACACCGATAAAGGTGGTGATAGAGGTCAGTAAGATTGCTCTAAAACGGCGTGCACCCGCTTGCATAACGGCGTCTTTTATTGCGACGCCTTCTGCGCGTGCTTTATTAACAAAATCAACCATAACAAGTGAATCATTCACCACAACACCTGCAACAGCGATAATACCGAAGATTGATAGGCCACTCATAGTCATGCCTAAAATCATGTGACCAAACATGGCACCAATGACACCAAATGGGATCACAGACATAATAATAAAGGGTTGTGAATATGAGCGAAGCGGTATTGCTAATAATGCAAATATAATCATCATAGACAGAGCAAAATCACGTACTTGTTCTGCAACACTGTCCATTTCTTCTTGAATTCGTCCTGCAACACTACTTTGCACACCAGGGTAGTTTTTCAGTAAGGCAGGTAAGTATTCATCACGAATCTCTTGTGCAATCGCGAACGGCTCAACTTTATCCGTATTGATTGCGGCCCATACGTTGACCGTACGTTTTGAATTTTCGCGGCGTATCCGGTTAACACCATCTACTAGGCTGACAGTGGCGACTTCAGTGAGCGGAACCTCAACACCACTCGGTGTAATGATACGTACGCTTTGTATATCGCTAATTGAATTACGCGCTTCTTGAGGGTAGCGGATCATCACTTTGACTTCTTCGCCATCACGTAATATACGTTGCGCTTCTAAGCCGTAGTAACTAAAGCTTACTTGTGATGCAACATCAGCAAGAGTTAGGCCCATGCTGTAAGCCAGTGGTTTTAAGTCAAGTTGAACTTCGTCAGTAGCACTTTGCATTGAGTCATTCACATCACCAACACCTTCCATGCTGTTTAACTTTTGTTTTAGTTGAGCTGCTACTGCTTTAAGCTGCTTTGCATCTTTACCTTCAAGGCGGAAGCTAATATCACCATCGTCACGGCCGCCATTCATAATGCTGTCTTCAATTGTGAGTGTTTTAACACCTGGAAGAGGTGGCATCTGCTCGCGCCAAAGTGCGCTTAGTGCAAAGGTATCAATAGGGCGTAAATCAGGCTCAATAAGCACAGCCATCAAACTGGCATTTGTACGACCGCGAAGACTTACTGATAAATCACGTACCATCGCTGTGCCATATTGTTCTTTCAGTTGTTGATCAACTTTTAAGATAACGTCTTCTATTTTTTTAGCAGTTTCTAATGTTGCTTGCTCGGAAGAAGCTAAGTTCATTTCTACTGAAATTCGAGGAAAATCATGAGGGATTTTCGGGTTAGCTACAAATTTGACTAAGCCACCGGCAAACATACCGCCACTAACAATAAGCACACACACAAAACCAATGATGACGGTATAACGATAGTGAATACAACGTGCAATAAACGGCGTGTAATAGTTATCGACAAACCGTTTTAAGCCACCATCCATCACCTTACGTAAGCGATGTAATGGATTTTTAGGATTAGGTTTACGATCTTTCATTGCTGCTAAGTGAGCTGGGAGGATTAACTTTGATTCAATCAAAGAAAAAATTAAGCATAAAATAATTACACCACCGATGGCTTTAGAAAATGCAGCGCCAGGACCTGTTGCTAACGTTTGCGGTAAAAACGCGGCAATTGTTGTTAATACACCAAAAGTGGCCGGCATAGCGACACGCTTTACGCCGCGAACAACGTTATCGAGTGAGTGGCCGTGTTTTTCAATTTCAGCGCTAGCTGACTCACCAACAACAATGGCATCATCTACCACTATCCCTAGTACTAAAATAAATGCAAACAGTGATGCCAAATTGATCGTGACGTCTAAAAAGCCCATTGGCATCATTAAAAAAGCACCTAGGAAGGATACAGGTAAGCCCATCATCACCCAAAACGCTAAGCGTAGTGGTAAAAACAAAGCTAAAACAACCATCACTAAAATGCCACCCCACACCATGTTGTCGATCATCATATCTAAGCGACCTTCAAGGTAGTAAGTTAAATCAACAATAGGTGAGAGTTTTACACCAGCAGGCAGCTGATCTTTTTTATCGGCTAGGTACTGCTTTAATACTTTAGCTACTTTTGTGATGTCTTGATCTTTTGATGCATTAACTTCAAAGGAGAGGGAGTTTTTACCGTTATATTTTGAATATTGTAAGCCTTCTTCAAAGGCATCATTAATTGTTGCAACATCCCCTAAAAAAATCTGGGCACCATCAGGGAGAAGTATTAGTGGCAGTTTTTCAAACTCGTTGCCACGATAGGCTTGTTTTTCTACACGCATAGAAATATAGCCATTGTCAGAACGGATTTGTCCTGCTGACATATTCGCTGAAAAGGCACGCACAGCATTTGAAATATCTCTAAAAGTTAGTCCGTATTCGCGTAGTTTATCTGGGCTGACTTCAATACCAATTTCGTAATTTAAACCACCATTAAACTCAACAAGGTTTATTTGCGGTAACGCTTGTAGCTCATCTTTAATATTATTGCCAAGCTCTTTTAGCTGGTAGTTACTCATGTCACCATACAGCGCGAGTATCATCACTTCTTGTTCAAATTTGTCATGGCGAACAATAGGGCGTTCCATGTCTGCAGGAAAAGTATTGATTGAATCAACCTGCATTTTAATTTCGTCGAGTACTTCTTTAGTATCGTATTTCTCGTCTATTTCAATCCATGCTTGAGAATAGCCTCGGTTAGAATAGGTAATTTTACGCTTTAAGCCTTCGAGCCCTTCAATCGCTTCTTCGACCTTGATTGTGATACCTTCTTCTACCTCTTGAGGCGCAGCCCCAGGGTAGACAGCTTGTACACTGATCCAGTTGTTTTCAAATTGTGGAAACATCTGTTTGCGAATTGAAAACGCAGTTAAGATGCCGCCAACTAAGATAAAAATCATCATTAAATTGGCTGCAACAGGGTTGCGGGCAAACCAGGCTATTAGCCCTTTTTCACTATGAATGGTCATGGCTTACTCCTCTTTTAACGCAAGCTGCGTTGCGCCTGAAGGAGCAGGGCTATCGTTAAGTTTGACTTGCATGCCTTCGGTTGGAAATTCCAGTGCAGAAGTAATTAATTGCTGGCCTTCATTTAAGCCGGCATCGGCTATTATCATACCGTTTTGTTCACGCACAATATTGAGTGTTTTAAACGAGAGCGTTAGGTCATCGTTGAGTACTGCAATTTTATTATCTTTTACTAAATGATGTGGTACTACAATGGCATTATCTAATGAGCGCCCTGAAATGGTGGCATTTATATACGAGCCAAAGCGAAGCGGTTGTTTGCTGGCATACGGTGTTTTAACTTGCGCGACTAAATAGCTCATGCGGCTTGTTTGATCAATCACGCCTTCACTGCGCACAACGCTAGCCTGCCAAGTGGTAGGTTTACCTGCAAACTCGGCATTAATCGTTACTGTTGCACCGATCCCGCCATTTGTTAAGTATTGCAGTTCTTTGTCGGCAACAGGCAAGCGGATTTCAGCAATAGATGTTGAGCTTAGTTCACCAAATTTACTACCAAGGCTGACTACACTGCCAAGGCTTATATCCCGCGCTGAAATAATGGCATCATACGGGGCTTTAATATAGGTGCGTTCTAAATTACGGCTGGCGCGTTTTTCACTTGCTTGTGCTGCGTGATAGCGAGCCAGCTTTTCAGCCAGCTGAGGCTTGCGTAAATAGAGGTTAGAAGGGATCAGTTCGTTTGAATCATCTTTAATACGATCCCACTCAGCTTGTGCAACATGGGCTTGCGCTCGTTCAATTTCAAGCGCTGAACTTGCTTGCGCTAAGCCTGCTTGCGCTTCAATGAGTGCAGCTTCATAATCATTTGGGTCAATTCGTGCTAGAATGTCGCCTTGCTTAACAAATCCACCTTGAACAAATTGCTCAGAGACATACACGACTTGTCCTGCAACTTGAGCAACTAACTGTGTATGGTCTTTTGCTTTAACTACACCATACGATTTTACATCAAGGGTGATGGCATCAAGGTGAACTACATCAGCGGAGACTAAAGGGCGAGTATCTTGTTCTGGTTTTTCTTCTGGTGGCTGTTTCATTGATGAGAAACCAGCTGCCAAGGCGATGCCGCCAACCAGTACGGCAATAGGTAGAATTATTTGTTTTTTAGTAGCCACAAGGCTTTCCTCATAATTGGGTGACATGATAAGCATAATAAATAAAGTATTTACAAGTCGTATGAAGATGTAACAAAGCATTACATAAGTAACAAAGTGTCGGTAATAGGTAATCTAGGGGTAAAAATGAATACACAATCAATGACGTGCAGGTTAGGCTGCGGGGCGTGTTGTATAGCGCCGAGTATAAGCTCTCCAATCCCAGGAATGCCTCAGGGGAAAAAAGCTGGTGAACGTTGTATTCAATTAGATAACAATAACTTGTGTAAACTTTTTGGTGATGAAAGCCGACCAAAAGTGTGCAGCGACTTTAGTGCGACTATTGATGTGTGCGGTACGACTAATGCCCAAGCGTTACAATTAATAACCGAATTAGAGCAAATGACCTAGGCTTTTACTGTTGTGTAGTTATAAAAAAGCCGCGTTCCGAACGCGGCTTTTGACATATCTTTTTTATCTTACCAACTATAAGTCGCACTTAAAGTATATTGTTCACCGCGACCTGGTGTACCAGGGATTTCTTCAAACGATTCACCCCATAAATTATCAGCAGCAAGCGTGATAAATAAATTATCAAACCCTGTTGGTGTGACTTTTAAGGTTAAGTGGGTAAAAAGCGCTGAGTCATCGCCACTGCGTAATGCATTTTCATGCTGCTTACGCCATTCATTATCAACACGAAACTCTAACATGTCAGTAGGTGTCCACACTGCGCCGAGTGTTATACGATGATCTGGAAAGTTAAGTGCATAAAAACTGGCATCAATTTCTTCTGCACCATATGTCTCTGATTTATGCAGGTAAGTATAACTTGTAATCAATTCAACAGTATCGAATTGTTTAGTTGCTAAAAGTTCGATGCCAGACGTATCAATATCTACCGGGTTTGCAGCACGGGCATACACAGAGTCAAAGCTGTAAGTCCAGTCTGTTAAGTTGTCATCTTGTCGATAAAACAAAGCAGAATTTAATTGCCAAGTTTGCTGTTCAAGTAACAAACCAAACTCTAAATTTTGCGTGGTTTCGCGCTCTAAATTATAATTACTTCTAAATAAGCCGCCTGATTCACTGCCGCCAATCGCCGTATAGCCTGCCACTTGGCTTGCTTGCGCAAACGATAGATAAATAGTGCGCTCTGTTCCATCACTATTTACTGTGTTCCAGTTTATATCACCCATTAACGAAAGCTCAGAGTCATCTCTATTGGTATCATCATAGGTAGCACCTAAACGAACGGTTAGTAACTGATTGTTGGCAATGGCTGTTTGGTATTCAGGTAATACACTTAGCTTATAATAATTACGCGAGGTAAAGTTATTTTCAAGGGTGGTTGATTCTATTGAGTCTTCAATAAATTGAGCCGAGTAGTTTAAAGCAAAGGATTGATTTTGAGCATGGCGTCCTGAAAAACCAATCGATTTAACTTCGGTCTCATGAAAAGCCTCAAAGGCGCTAGGGTTTTCACGAGAATATATATAATGATCGTTATTCTTACGATAATAAGCCGATACTTCAAATGAGCTATCAGCGGCATAGTTTTGCTGATGATTAACCAAAAACAGTTCAGTGTCTAAGTCTTCGGTTTCATTTACCCCAAAAGGGGTGTACATATTTGGCCAGCCAAAAAACTTTTGCTGTGAGCCATAAAAAATATCAGTTTGTGATTGCGGGCCAGTTAATTGTACTCGTCCTGAGGCGCGACTAAAGTCATGATCGCCATACTCTATTGTTCCGTCACTTTGTGAGTGCGAATATTCACCTTGAAAGCCTAACTGCCAATCGTTCATCCCTTGAAGAGGAGTACTAATGCCTGCATTGACACTTTGTAGATTAAAGTCGTTATTACCAACGCCTAAAGAGGCACTGCCGCCAGTATTGATTGGTGTCCACCCAAAAGCAACCGTTCCTACTGAGCTATTCATGCCATTGAACGCATTATCAACCCCAGTAAAAATTTTAGCACCACTAAGCATTTGTGGGGCAATAGGGATTTCAGCAAAGTAGTGACCCGATTGTGGGTCGAATAAAGTGACGCTACCAACACTAAAACCAGTATTTTCAAAAATGCCGCCACGTATTGTGACATCGGCTTGTGCCTCAGCCATATTACGTGATTGTAAATCAACCCGTGGATCATATTCTAAATTAGACACTGGAGCATCAAATGTACCCACAGGGAGTTGGTTTGCTGTGGCAGAGGCACGCACTGTTATTTGTTCAATATCATCGGTATTATTTGTATTATCTGAGGCCAATGTCAGTGTTGAAAAACTACATAACACGGCAGGAATTGCTAGGTGTACAGTTTTGATCACGTTAAAATCTCTTTGTGCTTTTTATATTTGTTTGATTACTCGCCATTCTAGTTTTATTACGTAGTGAATGGGCGTCATAAATAGGGCGCTATTGTATCTGATTGAGAGAAAATTGCATTTGATAATCATTCATGTCTATTCACATAGGTTTAATATATGAACACATTACATAACACCAATTTAGAAACCGTTTATTTTGCTGGCGGCTGCTTGTGGGGAGTGCAAGAGTTTATTAAGCATTTACCTGGTGTCGTGGGTACAGAAGCTGGGCGTGCGAATGGCACTAGTAATAATACAATTGGTGAATATGACGGCTATGCTGAATGTGTGAGAGTGGTTTTTGATGCCGCTAAAGTTGAGCTCAACAGTTTAATAGAATACTTTTTTGAAATTATCGACCCTTACAGTATTAACAAGCAAGGCGATGATATTGGTCCGAAGTACCGCACAGCCATCTATAGTAAACAGCAAACACACCTAACCATAGCGCAAGATTATATCAACCAACGTGATGATGCCGCTAAAGTCGTAGTAGAAGTGCAACCATTAATAAACTACGTTGCAAGCGATCCCGAGCATCAAGACCGCTTAACTAACTTCCCCGATGATTACTGCCATATACCGCATGATCTTTTGTATAAGTATAAAATGGATTAAATTTGTTCAGATACAAAAAAGCCCACTAAAAAGTGAGCTTTTTAAAAATTAATTATAGCAGTTTATTGTGCAAGCTTTTCTGGTGGAAAACCACTTAGAATAGTCGCAACAGCTTGTTGAACAGCTTTGTTACGCTGTTCAGGCGTTTGTTTTTTCTGTAAGCGACCTTCACGAGCACCGCGCCAAACAAGCTGATTAGAGGCACGATCAACAACATCAATAACTAAAGTACCTACATCATATTCATGGGTTGTTGTTTGTGTGTTATAACCCATACCCCAGTAATTCCAACGTGCGCCATAACCTACCTTAAATGTATCAACATCAACTTTAGTATCAACAGAGGCATGATAGTTAATTAATACATCTGCTGAGGCTTCGTCGGCAGGTGTCATACCGTGTGCTTGTAATTGTGTATTTACCGCTTCACGCACACGTTTTTCCATCAATGGGCTGATTTGATAATTATCAGCGTTAGCCAAAGTCGCTTGTGGAAACCAAGCAAACGTTTTGTAGTTACCAAAGTCCACAGATTTGTCGTAATCAATATCAGGGGTTTTTGCACAGGCTGCAAGTAGTAATACAGCAGCTGCAATTAATATATTTTTCATGGAGTTTGCTCCTGGCAAATTTAATGACTATTCGTTGGATAACATAACATAGAATGAATTCAAGGAAATGTTATTTTTGCCTGTAATTTGTATAAACGATACGTACTAATCAGTTTAGTCGTCCTTGACTGAATGAAATATTAATTTATAGAAATGTCGCTCTGGTCTTATTCATGCTCTACTTCAATCCAATCTTTTTCGTCTACCCAGTTTTGCGCACCATCTTTTACTGAGCGAATAGGCACTATGTAGTCGCAGCTTACTTGTGGTTTAACTGAAGCAAAAATTGGCACGAAGCCAAAGCTTAAGGCGGTTTCAATAATTGCCTTTTGGTTTTGCGGATCAATATCGGCCGCTTCATCGATATAAATAGGTATACGGTAAAGGTTTTGTTCTTGGTCGCTTAATAAATAACGAATAAACAGCATGCCGCATAATAGTTTAATGGTTATACGAGTACCGTTTGAGCCTGCTGAATCAATTTTATCAAAGTGTTCAGTCTCACCGGCACGATTAACCACTTCAAAGCGAATATCAAATAAGTCGGTTAGGGTTAAACCTGCTTTATCAGAAGCCAGTTGAATCAAGTGATCTTTTGCCTCGTTCACTGCGCTTTCGCTGTAAGGTTCTTGGCTTAATAAATCAAGGGTGTCGCCTTGCTCAAACTGATTGGAAGTGCTGATGATCGTATCAATACTATCAACCAACATTTTGCGCGGTATTACGTTAATTTTAAACGCTTGTAGGTTTGATATACGGTGCTGACTTATGCCTTTATTAAAGCTATTCATTTCACGGCGCAAGCGGTCTAAGTCTTCACGCAAGCCTTTAATGGTTGCCGCAACTTCGGTCAGTGCAACACGAGCTTGGCGCTCAACTGCATCACGTTCGTTATCAATATTATGAAATGCACTAATCAATTTTTGGTATTTAGTAAACTCATCGTTTTCGTTATCAAACTTAGTAATGCCTGCATTATAAATGTGCAGATAGGTATTTCGAACGTTGATATCAAAATTACGCAGCTCTTGGCAGTCTTTATTAAAGTGATGCACTAAATCGCTCAAGTTATCAAAGTCGATTTGAATATCAATCATATAAGGGGTGACTTTACCACTGTATAAATCAAGGGTATGGTCGATTCGCTCAGATTTAACTTGGCGCAGGCGATCAGCTTGGCGTGATATCAGCTCCTTTTTAGATTTAATAATCGAGCGTCTGTCTGCAATTGAACCGCTATTTTTTTGAATATCTTGTAAGTAGTCATCAACCTGATCGCGCTCGGCGACTAACTGCTCTTTTAGCATGGCTTGAGCGTCAATTGACTGCAACATTACCTCATATTGCTCAAAGCGTTTTAGTGCGCTCTCAAGGCTCATTAACTCATCATATAAGGCATCTTTTTCTTTTTGCTTATCAGCCACATTAGCCGCTACTTCACGCTGCTGTTTAAATTCTTTTAATGAATTTTCAAGGGCGCTTAGCTGTGCTGTAAGTTGCTCTTTATTCTCACCTGTTTGCATTTGCACAACAGAGAGCTTTTTCAATTTAATGGTCGCGCCGGGTAGGGTAAGTACGCCGCCTTTTACGTTATCAGATAATTGCGCTAAAAATTCGCCAAAGACATCTTCATCGCTAATATCAATATCGCCACTGCTGGTGGTCGCAAACGAGAGGATATCAGGGTTTAATATACGTGAAATTTCTTCCACTTCTTTAAGCGATAAATCCTCACGCATTCGGGTGAACAAATTAAATTCAAGGTTTTTAAGTTGCAGTTTTAAACTTTTAATTTGTTTTTGGGTTTCGCTGATACGGTAATCAAGCGTATGTAAACTTTGCCCTTGTGCACTATTTATTGAATGTGACAGCGACTCGTAATCCTGTTTTAACTGACTAAGGCTCACTTTTAGCGTTGCCATATTAACCAGTTCAAACTCAGCTTTTAATGCATTAAAGTCTAAAAACCATTGTTCAATTTGGGTCTGCTTACGTTCTATATCACGCGATTGCTGCACATAGAGCTGCTGCTTTTGCTCAAACTCGTGTTTTTCGTGCTCAATGTCCTCAAGGGCAACATTAAGCTCGCTCAATTGTGCCTCTTGGTACGTATCAAAATCTACTAATGCTTGGTCAATCTTTGGTGCATATGCAGCCAATTTCCCTTTAAGCACGGTTTGATTTTCAAGCATTGACTCAAGTGCACTGATTGGCTCTTGCATTGATTCAAGGGCTTTTAACTCTCGCTTAGCCCGATTCACTTTATCAAATGAGCGACGCCATACTTCATAAAAATCGACTTTTGAGTTAGACATATGACGCTCAAACACCCGCAGCATAAAGCGTTTAACATCTGCAGCGCCGAGCTTATGTAAGTTTAAGATCCGGCGGAATATCTCTTTATAAATTGCTGAATCTTGCACATTGTTCAGTGGGATCATTTTTAAGTTAATGTCGCCATCAAATGGTGTTGCTCCACCTGTAAGCAGGGCGTTTAGTTCTTGTGCTTTAAGTTCAATAGGGTTAAAACCTTGCTCTTTTAAGTGATTAAACAGCTTAGTGAACTTAATGATGGTTTTACCTTGAGTGTATTGCTCAAGCTCCAGCTTGCCTTGATAACAAAAAAACTGATGGGCGTAACCGGCAATTTTCCCAAGACCCGCAACACCGATGACCACAGGGCCTTGCGGTAAGTTTGCTTCGAGTAAAATGTAAGATTGATCAGATGAAAAATAAAACTTACGGGTTTCATCTAAATCATGGCCATCCCATTCGGTAAGGCGCAAATCGTTGATCAGTGGAAATTGCAGGGCATTGATTACTGAGCTTTTACCCGTGTTATTAGGGGCACAAATGGAGCTACTTTTATCAAGCGGGATAACACACTTGGCATAACCTGCGGTGTTTAAAAGCGCCAGTTTACTGAGGCCGTAAAGATTTTTCATTATTCGTCCTCACCTAGGTAGGTTTCTTCGTTAACTTCCATTAATGCATCGATATAACGATAAACAGGGGCTTGCAACATAAAGCCACCTTCAACTTCACGAGCTAGGCCTAAGCGAATCATACGTAAGTACACATCTTTACGTAAATCTGAGCCTGAAAAAATCTCGAGCTGATCAAACAAGTGTTTGTTCATTTGCACTAAGGTTTGCATCAACTCTAAATCGTTTACTTCATCAAATAGTGCACGCATCGGGTCTTTACCCGTATTAGCGTAGTGTTCAATTAATATGTAAACAGTGAGTGCAATGGCACGGGAGATTTTGCCCATGTTTGGCGTGCTTTCGTCGCTGGCAAAATAATAAAAGCCGCGGCTATCGTGTTGTAAGTCATGGCCGAGTGAACTAAATAGCGCGCTGTATTGCTCAATGTGTTGATCAAGCTCTTGCCACATTAAGGTGTCTTGTTCACTAATGTGATAACCCGTTACCAGTTTTTTATTGATGGCTTGTAGGTGGGTTAATTCATGTAAATTAATTTGTGTCATAGAGGTTACTCATTCCCTGTTTGGTTATGCTTGGGATCAACAGGCTTTGTATTAAATGGAAAGAGTGAAAAGTGTTGTCCGGCGATTTTAACCCGCATTTTTTCATCGCTTTGACTGATTTCAATATCAGTATCGCTAACGAGTTTTTGATATAAAAACAGCATTTCGTCGGCTTCGAGTTCTGGGTAACTTTCTCCAAGAAAAGTTAATAGAGGCTCTGGCTTTTTACGTTTAGCATTAAAACGCTTTTTAAAGCTGGTTTTAACATTGTTATAATCTGGAATATTCGGTGTCACATATGCTGGCACATCTTGTTGGTCAGGCAATTCATATTCACTGTGTTCAAACTCCACTAAGCCAGCCATATAAGCCACCATGTGGCGTTGTTGACCCAGTGAAAAACGTTGTGCGTCAGAAACAAAATGCGGTTGCACACTGCTTAGCATGTTGTCTACGCCATTTTTACGAATTAAGCCAAGTACTTTCGCTGCTTGGCGGGTGATCATATTATTACGACGCAGCTCTTCGCGCAGAGGCATAAGCATATCGGCACTTTTACGTAAGCTCTCGCGTCCAACAAGGTGCATTTCTAAAATACGCGTACGCAATTGTTCAAGCATACGTTTATCTTGGTACGCTTTACCGGAGCGCTCTATATGCACTATTTGCGTACTTATCTGCTCTTCAATGGTGCTAAAACAAGCATGAAAGTCACCACGAATATCAACCATTTCGAGCATGGGTTCGATGTATTCGTCAAAGGCTTCAATGACTGCTTTGTAGCGTTTTTGCAACGATTGCACCGCGTTATTCGCTTTTGCTTGCTCCACAATATTTAAAATCGCGTTTTCGTT
This sequence comes from Pseudoalteromonas mucoides, assembly GCF_049257175.1. Taxonomy (NCBI): domain Bacteria; kingdom Pseudomonadati; phylum Pseudomonadota; class Gammaproteobacteria; order Alteromonadales; family Pseudoalteromonadaceae; genus Pseudoalteromonas; species Pseudoalteromonas mucoides. The sequence continues at coordinate 184,301 of NZ_JBMMUC010000003.1, read as the reverse complement.
ATGAGCAAACAGCTTCATTATTTTACGTACCCGGTCATCCATAATGCGACTAAAGCGGCGTAATTCATCGTAGTCTTCAATTTCACCAGCATTGGCTAAGCGGTTGCCTAAGCGTGCTAAATCTTCAACTAAAACACTGATTTCTTGCGCAAGCCCCAAATGTTCTTCTTGCAATAAAAAGGTCGCAAAATCAGCAATAGCACGGTTAATCTCAAGCTGAGACGATTTTGCTAATGGAATAATAATATCTTGATTTAAAAGTCGGTTGGTTTCTTTGTAAATACGCTCGTTTGACCAAGTTGGTTGTTTTTGTTTGATCGCATTTTGTACGTCTTTTAAGCTAAAATCAGCCATTTTAAATCGTTTAAATAATAGTTCTAGCATTCCCCAGTGCTCGGTTAGGGTATTTAGTAACTTTTTAGCTGGGATCATAACGCTCCAGTAAATCTCTTTTTGGGCTGTATCAGCGATTAGTAATAAAATAGGTAATTGGCAATAGTTTTACAAAGCCTTTGGTGCTAGACTGCGCGCCGTGTCACATAAGTGACATCAAGAATGCAATTTTTACATTTTTCTAAAGGTTGTTCAAATACCATGGTAACGTCAATTATCCTAACCCTGATAACGCTGGCATTCGTGCTCATCGTTATAGAGGATATTATCCATGTAAACAAGGCCAAAACTACGCTTTTCTTTGGCACTTTATGCTGGATTATCTTATTTATCTCGCCGCTTAACGGGCAAAGCCCCGAAAATATACAACATCAACTTGATCACAATATTTTAGAGATTGCCACACTATGGTTGTTTTTAATGGCTGCAATGACTTTTGTTGCCTATTTGAACTCCAAAGGTTTTATCCAAAATATTGTGCACAGAGTGATGCCAAGTGCCATTAGCGAACGTAAGCTGATGTTTTTAATTGGTGGCTTTTCCTTCTTATTTTCGTCGATATCAGACAACATTACCGCTACGCTTATCTCACTTGCAGTCGTGATGTCGTTAAAACTCGATCCGAAAAAGCTCATTAAATACGCTACGTTAATTGTTTTTAGTGTGAACTCTGGTGGGGTGTCACTCATAACCGGTGATGTAACGACCTTGATGATTTTCCTCGATGGTAAAGTCAGCATAGCAAACTTGCTATTGCTTATTGTGCCAGCACTTTCAAGTGTTGCACTGTTGGCAATTATGCTGTCGTTTGGCTTAAATGGTGCTGTTGAGTTTACCAAACAAGAAGAGCGTCGCATTGAAAAAACCGATATCACTATCGCGGTTATTTTCTTATCAACCATTATGGCTACATTAACGCTTAGCGTGCTTTACCATGTACCGCCGTTGTTGACCTTTTTGTTTGGTTTGTCACTGATGTTTTTAACTGCACAGTTTTTAATGCGCAAAAAAGACGTAAACAAAAAAATCATCGATTACATTCGCGAAATAGAATACGACACTTTGCTATTTTTTGTTGGTGTGCTGTTACTCGTTGGTGCATTAAAAGAAGTGGGTATGCTTAGTAAGTTCACTAACTTATATGAGCTAATGCCTGCGCAATATGCAAATTACCTCATGGGTATTCTATCAGCTGCGGTTGATAACGTGCCGCTAACAGCTGCATTGTTAAAAGCCGATATCATAATGAGCCCGCAGCAGTGGCTGTCGTTTACCTATGCCACAGGTGTGGGTGGGTCTATGCTTATTATAGGTTCGGCCGCGGGTATTATTGCCATGAGTAAAGTAAAAGCGCTGACCTTTATGAGCTATTTACGTATGTCGGTTTATTTATTAATTGCTTATACGGTAGGTTATGTTGGCTCTTATGTTGCCGGGAGTTTTATTTAATCGTACGAGATTTAATAAAACAACTTGACAGCTAGACGTCTAAACGATAACTTTCAAAGCCCGCTTTATAGCGGGCTTTGTTATTTTAGCCACTAATTTAAAGTAGTTAATCTAACATTCAGAAGAGGTGCGATATTTAGGTACTTAATGTGAAGCGACGTTTGCTTTTGATCATTAAGGAGGGAAATACTCGCCGAGAAGAACAACTGACGTCACAGTGGTTTTTCGGTTTATGGGGCTGAATCCTCAAAACTGTCACCAATTTAGGTGGAGAGCTTCTGGCAGTGGACTTTTCTTATCAAGCACCCCCTTGCCAAGTTCTTCTTGTATTATCGTGGTTAATGCCACAACAGGAGACGACATGAATACCCAAGTAGTTACAAATAACACGCAACAATTAAGCAATGCAAAATCAGATTACGTTGTCGCTAAATTTGGTGGTACAAGCGTAGCTAATTTTGACGCTATGAGCCGTTGTAGTGAAATTATTGTAGCTGATAACACAGTGCGCGTTGTGGCTGTGAGTGCCAGCGCAGGTGTAACAAATCACCTCGTTGCTTTATGCAAAAAAGACTTAACTGCCCAAGAGCGTAGCGAACACATTAATGGTGTGATTGCTATTCAAGACGCCATTTTAAATGAACTGTCGCTTGATGCTGATTTAGCGCATGGTTTTACTGAAACAATTAAAGCGTTTAAATCGCTTGCCAGTGAAACGCTTAAATCTAAGCAACAACACGATGAATTATTAAGCTTTGGTGAGCGTTTATCGTCGTATTTATTTACCCAAGTATTACGCCTAAATGGTTTAGATGCGGTGCGTTTTGATGTACGCCAAGTATTAAAAACTGATAGCCAATTCTCAAAAGCAACGCCAGATGTAGAAGCAACTGCAATGGCGGCAAAAGCGCATTTAATTCCATTACTAAAAGAACATGTTGTTGTTACTCAAGGTTTTATTGGTAGTGATGCCCATGGGCAAACAACTACCCTTGGCCGTGGTGGTTCAGATTACAGCGCAGCGTTATTAGCAGAGGCTGTCAACGCGAAAAGTGTACATATTTGGACAGACGTTGTGGGTATTTTTAGCACCGATCCGCGTTTGTGCGTAAAAGCCACACCGATTGCCCGTTTAAGCTTTGATGAAGCGGCAGAAATGGCCACCTTTGGCGCAAAGGTATTGCACCCAGCAACAATTTTACCAGCCAGTAGAAGCCACATTAGTGTGTTTGTAGGTTCAAGCCGAGAGCCTGAGCGTGGTGGTACGTGGATCGAACGTGAAAAATCTCAAGTGCCAGGTATTCGTGCTGTTACGCAACGTAAAAACCAAATTTTGTTAACCCTAAAAAGCCCTGAAATGCTTTTAGCCAGTGGTTTCTTAGCGCGCGTATTTACTATATTGAGTGAGTTTAATATCTCAGTTGATTTAGTGACAACCTCTGAAATCAGTGTGGCAATTACACTTGATAATGCACCGAATGCGTCTCGCCCTGAGCTTGATCAAGATTGTTTAGATAAACTTGCTGAATTTTGCCATGTATCGGTTGAAAATAACCTAACGCTGGTGGCGCTCATTGGCTCTGAAATTCAGCTGCGCCAACAAGAAGTAAACTTAATGAATGTGCTTAGCGACTTTAACATTCGTTTAATTTGCCACGGTGCGAGCAAACACAATTTATGCTTTTTAGTTGAACAAGCTGAATCAGATTTAGTTGTTCAAGCTATCCATAGCCGTTTACTTGAGTTCGAAAGCGCTGCTTAATTGCTGTAAGTCAGTGATATAAAAGCACTGCCAGTCAGTGCTTTTTTTATTCACGATAGATATGTCAAAGCCTTCAAATATTGTGCTTTTAGCATTTAAATTAGCCGTTGCGAGCTCGGTGAAAACATGTGGACTGAGAAGTTGAGCAATAGGGCGGCTAGTCGCTTTGGCGAGTGCTTCTTTTAAGGTCCAAATCCTAAAAAAACGCTGGGCAGCACATTGCTCGGTTTGGGTTATTAAGTCGACTTCTTGTTGATGATAAAAATGCTTAGCTAGTTTTGCAAACGGGCGTTTTAAGCTTACCTTCTCAATATCAAATCCAAACTCGACCCGCTCAATATTGAGCGCCGCACCAACAAAACCGTTTGAATGAGATAAACAACTACTCAAAACGGTATTGGTATTTTTGATGTGCAATAAAAGTTTGCTGCTTTGCTCATCAAATTCAGAGCTAATGTGATGAGCGGGTGTATCGGCAAATTCAGTAAAACAGTGTTTAACTAAAAATTTAAGCAGTAAACGTGTGGCGAGATACTCTTGTTTTGCTTTACTGCTTTTTCTACGTTCAATAACAGCTTGCTCAAATGGGCTGAGTAAATTATCTAATGCGAAATCAGCAAAGTTAATAGACTCTGCGTTCAACAATAAAAGGCTTTGTGCATTAATCTCAGAGGCATTAAATGGGTTTACAGTCAGGTACTGATCAAAGTATTGGTTAAGCATAAAGTCCAGGTGGCTAGCAGTGAAAATATAAAAGCTGGGTATAAAGTGCGCATTTACTAATGGTCTGTGCCAGCATTGACAAATTTATTACTCAGTCGCTGTGAAATATGGTTTAATTCACAATAATGAAAAATAATAACAGATAGTAGATGTATGGCACAATTGCGTGATGGTTTTCAAAGCCGCCTTGGTTTTGTTTTAGCGGCTTCTGGTGCTGCGGTTGGTTTAGGTAATATTTGGGGCTTTCCTACACAAGCGGCGAATCACGGTGGTGGTGCGTTCTTACTGGTTTATTTTATTGTTATATTTCTTTTGGCTGTGCCTGCTTTATACACCGAGCTGTATTTAGGGCACCAAGCACAAGCGAATCCGGTTAAAGCGCTGAAAAACGCGTGGCAAGATCAAGCACCCAAAGTGGGTGCGGCTGCGGGCTATTTAGGCCTAGCAGGCGCTATAGTGATGCTAAGTTTTTACTCGATTGTAGCAGGGTGGATGCTGGCCTATGCATTGGAACCCATAACTACCTTTTTCGGTTTTACAGATATAAGTAATTTTTTACAAACAGATTCAATGGCGCGAAATTTTGTATTTACGCCGCTGATGCTCATCTTGACTGCCAGCATTATTTTAAAAGGGGTTAAATCGGGCATTGAAACTTGGTCTCGTCGTTTGATGCCAATGTTGTTAGTTTTATTAGTGGGTTTAATTGCCTACATTGCCACCCTCGATGGCGCAAGTGAAGGGTTTGCAGCTTACTTAGTGCCTAATTTTAGCCATATATTTGACCCAAACTTAATTATAGCGGCCATGGGGCAGGCATTCTTTTCATTGTCGCTCGGTGTCGGCTGTATGATGATTTACGGCTCGTATTTACAACCCGATGCTAACTTACCGCGCTTAACCGCTTCGGTGGCATTGCTTGATACTGGCGTGGCATTTTTAGCAGGTTTGTTGATTATTCCTGCTATTTATGTGGCGCAACACAACGGTGTACAAGTTTTTAGTGACGGTAAACTCATTGGTGAAGGCCAACTTATTTTTGCAATTTTACCAGAGCTATTTAATACCATGGGTGAAATAGGCTTAGTGGTAGGCTTACTGTTTTTTGTTTTGATGTCGATAGCATCATTAACCTCAACCATTTCATCGACCGAAATCCCCGTTGCATTTTTAGTTGAAAATCACCAAGTAGAACGCAAGTCAGCGACCTTTATTGTGAGTCTCACCGTACTGGCTGCCTCTTCATTAATCATCTTTAATTTTGATTGGTTATTTGGCTTAGTGATCATGGTACTTACCCAGTATCAATTACCATTAATGGGGCTATTTTACTTTGTTACGGTAGGTTGGTTATGGCGCCGTGGTAACCAACTGCACCAAGCAAGCAGTGGTTTTAAGTTTTGGTTTGCTCAGTATATCCGTTTTGTGTGCCCAATATTAATGACCGCCGTGTTTGCTAATGTAGCGTTTGGTTAATAGTTTAGCCGTCAGTCGTCAGTCGTCAGTCGTCAGTCGTCAGTTTTTTAGTTTTGAGGGTTAGTACATCCAAGGAGGGATTATGAATAGAGAAGTTAAAATACCGACTTTACCTGACTCGGTATCAACAGCAAAAATTACTAACCTTTATGTTAATGAAGGTAAATTAGCCTACGTAGACGATGTGTTATTTGATGTTGAAACAGACAAAGTCGTGTTAGAAGTGATGGCAGACTGTAATGGCATTATTGAGAATATAACGATTGCTAATGGCGATGCCGTTACTGGCGAGCAAGTTGTCATGACTATAAAACAGCTTGCCGACAGCGAGCTGCCAGCACGACCAACTGTTGAACAGCCTCAACCACGAGTAAGCGACTCAGAAGAAAACGCTACTGTTTCTCCTTGGTTAAGTAAGCTAAATAAAAGTTTGATTATTGCTCTAGCAGTAGGGGGATTGGCTATCCTTTATGTGCTTGGTAAATAGCTAACATGACTAAATATGTAAGCCACCCACTATATGGCAGCGAGCCAATTTCTTCTGGTAATAGCTATACTAAGCAAGAAATCGATAATGCCTATTGGCGCTATAAAAGTGTTCGCTACTTTCCAGAAACTGCAATCCCCGCTGCAACCAAAAAACAAAGTTACAGTGTATATCCAAGGAAACTCTATGTTGATATACAAGAGCAGTGTGTCGATTGTCACAGAACATTTATATTTTTTGCTATAGAGCAGCAATATTGGTTTGAACAATTAAAGTTTTGGATTGATGCACATGCAATCAAGTGCTGTGAATGCCGAAATAAAACCCGATCAATAAACCAACTGCAAATTAGCTATGCAAACTTAATTATTAAAGAGCATAGAACGCCTGAAAAAACGCAATTGCTCAAGTCTACAACGCAGCAACTGTTTGATTTAGGTGTTATCAACAAGGTAAATAAACTAAACGCTATTCGTAAAATGTAAGTATCAGTATTTAAGTGACCTAAGTGGTTGATTTATAACAGCCGATAAACAGGGCTTAACCAAACCTGATAGTCAGAAGTATGTTAATTGCAGACGTTGAGAAGTTTTAATGTCTGAAGTCAAGATTTGACCCCTTTGGCTTTACGCATGATGGGTGGTGTGGGGGCTGGAAGTTAGAGACCTCCGGCTACCCGATTATGTGTATTGTTCAAGTATGCCGTATAAGCCAACAAATCTCACATCTAAATGATCATTGTGTTTTAGAACTATTTCTAACTCATGCTTTTGATACATAATCGAATTGGCTTGCACAGAACCATTCCAAGATCTCATTAATAATATGGCAGAGCTTTCTACGTCTATTCCCCACCAACTCTCAACATATTTATTCAGAAAATTAACTAATGATTTTAAAGCAATAAGGGAATCTTCTGCTGAGTAATGCTCTGAATTGAGTGACATCTTAGTTATTTTGCACTTTTCATTTGAGTCATCATGAAGTGCTTTATGATAATAAGCAATTGTCTCATTACCAACAACAGTAGACACCTCCTGCTTTAAAGTTTTTACTTTCGGATGTACCAATGAATTACGTTGATCAATTAGCTTTTTAACAATCTGTGTTTCTTTTTCTCCACGAGGCAACGAATCGTCTTTATGCCATTGAAGAACAAAATCAAGTTTGTCTAAGGTCGAAAATTTATCAATTTTATCTTTGATTTTAGAGGTTACTTCGACCGATGTAAGAAATGAATTCGCAGCAGCTTCTAAAGCATAGTTAACAGATAAAATACTAGATTTTGCCAAGGTATTTTGCGTATTTTTATTACTCTCCGAAGATGCAAGTTCATATAGTAAAACTGCATCTGAGAAAATAGAAAAAAATGTATTATCCGTTATTTCTACTGAACGATTCATAAAACTCCGTGGTCTCATAACATTTTTAGTATTTATGCTATGGGAATTTGTTTTTATGGCCTAAGTGATATCAAAACAATTTCATTGGCGTGTCTATCGTAAGCAAGCTATCCCTGCGTCACTCAGCCTTTATTATGTGCTTATTAAACCGAATATTTAACCGTTAAGCAATGATGTTTTTCTTACACATAGTCGCGACTAGCCTGAGCCGTGGAGCAGGTTAACTCATTGATTTTATGCAGCAAGCAAGGTTGCTAACTCGTTCGCGCTATTCAATTTTCGCGATACCTAAGTTAATAGCATCAATAAATTAAAACCCCGAGCCTACTCTAGCGGATCCAGATCATTGACCTAGCACTATTTAACCTCATTACTCAGCGGCTGGTTATTAGCAAATTCAATCGCGTTATTAATTGTCGTTTGGGCTATTTCACTTAATGCTTCTTTGGTGAAAAAACCTTGGTGCCCGGTAACTAATACGTTAGGAAAGCTTACTAAGCGTGAAAATATATCGTCTTGCATTATTTCGTCGCGGCGGTCTTTAAAAAAGAGCTCTGATTCTTGCTCGTAAACATCAAGGCCTAAGTAGCCAAGTTTTTTGCTTTTGAGTGCGCTAATGCATGCTTTACTATCGACTAATGCACCGCGTGAGGTGTTAATAATCATTACGCCTGGCTTCATTTTACTAAAGGCGTGCTCATTAATTATGTGGTGTGTTTGGTCGTTCAGGGGGCAATGTAATGAGATGACGTCACTTTGGCTTAGTAATGTATCAAGGTCGCAAAGTGTATAGTCACCTTGCTCGGCGTAGGGGTCGCATACTAAAACGTTGGCACCAAAGCCGTTTAGAATGTTTACCAGCGCAAGGCCTATTTTACCACAGCCAATTATGCCAATGGTTTTTTTGAATAAGTTAAAACCAAGTAAGCCGTTTAAATCAAAGTTATCTTCACGAATACGGTTATACGCTTTGTGGGTTTTACGGTTCAGCGTGAGCATTAAGGCTACACAATGCTCGGCAACCGCTTCAGGGCTGTAAGCAGGTACGCGGCATACTTTTATATTGTGAGCTTTAGCAGCTGTTAAATCCACATTATTAAAGCCTGCACAGCGTAATAAAATACATTTAATTCCTTGCTCTGCTAGTTGTTTTATTACTGCTTCATTAGCGAGATCATTTACAAATATGCATACAGCATCAAAACCTTTGCATAAAATGGTGCTTTGCTCAGTGAGCGCTTGTTCGAAATGAGTGATTGAAATGCTTGGTTGGTCTTGCAAGCATGTATCAAAGGGGGCTTGCTCATATTTTTGCGAACTGAAAAGCGCTACTGTCATCTGATTCATTGAGGGTACTCTCTATCACCATTTTTAAGGTTTCGGGTTTTGTGCGCGGGGCATAACGCACAGACAACTGACCTTCTGAGTTTATAAGAAATTTTGTAAAATTCCATTTTATTGCGCGGTTTTGTGCAATTCCCCGAGTATGTGTTTTTAAATAGTTAAACAACGGGTGGGCGTCAGGCCCGTTTACCATTACCTTACTAAACACTGGAAAACTAACATTAAAATGATGGTGATAAAAATCTTTTATATCAGCGTTTTCTAGAGGCTCATTGTAATCAAATTGATTACATGGAAAAGCCAAAACGATAAAGCCTTGCGATTTATATTGTTGGTACAGCTTTTCAAGCGCAGCTAATTGCACTGAAAAGTTACATTTACTCGCTGTATTGACGATTAAAATAGTTTTACCTTTTAACTGGCTCAAAGCAAAATCTTCGCCGTTATAAAGGGGGGCACTGAATTGATATATGCTATCCATAGTTTACCTGTACTGTGTCGTCCATGAAGAAATTTAATGAAGACTTTTTCATTCGCTTTTTGTCTATTCGGTTGAGATAATCAAAGTATCTTTTTAAGTTACCACTGAAATAGGACAGTTTTATGTCAATGAATGTATCATTTATCGGTTTAGGCGTAATGGGTTTCCCAATGGCCGGCCATTTAGCCAATGCTGGGCACAATGTTACTGTGTATAACCGCACAACGGCTAAAGCACAGCAATGGACACAACAGTACAAAGGTAATGTTGCTCTGACTCCAGCACTTGCAGCTAAAGGTGCTGATATTGTTTTTATGTGTGTTGGGAATGACGATGATTTACGTTCAGTGGTTTATGGTAACGATGGCGTTCTGGCGGGAATGACAGATGGCACTATTTTAGTGGATCACACGACAACCTCAGCAGAAGTTGCCCGCGAAGTGTCTGCAAACGCGGCATTACAAAATATCGCGTTTATTGATGCGCCTGTCTCAGGCGGTCAAGCAGGCGCTGAGAATGGCGTATTGACGGTAATGGCTGGTGGTGACGAAACCGTCTTTGCTAAAGTGCAACCCGTGATGGCTGCTTTTAGTCGCTTTAGCCAGCTGCTTGGTGAAGTCGGCTCTGGTCAATTGTGTAAAATGGTGAATCAAATCTGTATTGCTGGTGTGGTACAAGGTTTAGCTGAAGGGTTACATTTTGCAAAGCAAGCAGGTCTTGATGGTGAAAAAGTGATTGAAACCATCTCAAAAGGTGCGGCGGGTTCGTGGCAAATGGAAAACCGTTATAAAACCATGTGGCAGGGCGAGTACGAATTTGGTTTTGCCGTCGATTGGATGCGAAAAGACTTAGGTATTGCGTTAGATGAAGCGAAAAACAACGGCGCTACATTACCGATGACTGCAACGGTTGATCAATATTACGCAGATGTACAAGCACTTGGTGGTGGTCGCTATGATACTTCAAGCTTATTAGCACGTATTGAAGCACTTCATAAAAAGTAGATTATCGGATAATAAATCTATTTTCAGCATGTAGTTAGCGGGTAGATGTGCTTTGTTATCTCTGAAATCTTCGCTTAGGTAATCACTGACCCAAACATTGTTTGGGTTTTTTATAAAAATTAATTTTTCTTAAGGTTTATTTAAGTTTTGCTCGTTAGATTTTAACCATAGTCTAAAAAGAGCGAACACTATGCAATCACTTCAAGTTACTAACTTGCCTGTTACGAACACACACGATTATGTGTGTGCTAATGCAAACATGCCCTTGCGTGTGCAATTAGAGCACGTCGTTAAAGCGAGTTTTGCCAGAGCCTATGGCGCTAATATTAAGCAGTTTATGCCGGTATTATGCCAATTAAGTATTGCCGCTGATTCTTGCACATTAGGACTTAGAGCTGCTACTCAATCACTATTTATTGAGCAATACTTACCAGAGCCGATTGAAACCTTTGTTGATGTACCGAGGGAAGATATTTACGAGCTTGGTAATTTATGTTCAACCAATCGCAAAGCAACTCTCGCTCATTTTGTACTAACGACTGAAGCACTTTACCAAGTTGGCGCAAAATGCTTAGTATTTTGTGCCACTGCAAAGGTGAGAGCATTATTAAAAGTGCTGGGGGTTAATTGCACTGAAATTGCATTAGCTAATAGTCAGGCACTTGATAACCCAGCTGATTGGGGGACTTATTATGAAAATAAACCAACACTGTGTGTAGTTGATTTAGCGGCTGCTCATGATTGTGTATTAAACACTCCTCATTTATTTAATATTAAACAGCGCTATCATCAAGCGAGTTGCCAATTAGCATCGCAATTGGAGGCATAATGGGGTTTTTATCGCAACTACCACATGCCTCGCTTGATACTGTGATTGTTGATCATCATGAACAACAAATGCAGCCGATCAATAAACAAACGCTGATGCAAGCAGTGGCCGAGTTAATTAACGACTTAAAAGCGCTTGATATATCAGCTGTGGCGTTTGTAATGGACAATACACCAGCTTGGTTAATTGTAGACTTTGCATTGATTGAGTTACAACAAGTAAGCATTCCGCTGCCAACCTTTTTTAGTCCACAACAGCTAACTAATAGCGTGAATAAAAGCGGCGTTTCGCATTTTATCAGCGACACCCACTGTGAACTTGACGGCTTAGAATGTATTACGACGTTGAGCGTGTTAACCCGCTACCCGCTTTATATCTATAAAGTATGCGCTTCGAGCCCAACAACATTTTTTACAGATACCCAAAAGGTGACATTTACTTCAGGCTCTACCGGTGAGCCAAAGGGAGTGTGTTTATCTTTACAAAGTCAATTACAAGTGGCGACCTCATTACATAAAAAAATAGCGATAAAACAGCCAAAACATCTGTGTTTATTACCTTTGCCAGTATTACTTGAAAACATTGCAGGGGTTTTTGCACCGTTATTAGCCGCAGGTGAAGTGCATGTTATGACACTGCCAGCATTAGGCTTCTCTGGAGCAAAATTAAATGATGCCAGTCAACTGATCAACGCCATTGATCGTGTGCAACCGAACACGCTTATTTTGGTACCTGAATTATTGACCTGTTTAGTCTGGTTTACCAAGCGGGGATGGACAGTACCAAAGAGCCTGAAGTTTATTGCCGTTGGTGGCGCTGTACTCAGCAGTGAATTGATCAGTATAGCGCGCAGTTTAGGGTTACCAGTTTACCAAGGTTATGGCTTATCTGAAGCTTCATCAGTCGTGAGCTTAAACACGCCAAATGATGATGATATAGAGTGTGCAGGGCGGGTGTTAAATCACTTGCAAAGCAAACTGGTAGACGGACAGCTATTTATTAAAGGACCCTTATTTTTAGGCTATTTAGGCCAACAGTCTCATGATCAAACGAGTTGGTATGCAACGGGAGATTTGGTTTCTCAACAACAAGGTCGGTTAACTATTAAGGGGCGTTTAAAAAACCAAATTATTACTAGCTTTGGGCGCAACATCAGCGCTGAGTGGCCTGAATCTTTGCTACTCAGTAACAGCGAAGTACAACAAGCTGTAGTCTTTGGTGAAGGTAAAGCGCATTTAGTGGCGCTTATTTATACATCAGTAAATATGGCTGATGCTGTGTTAGCCGAGCATTTTAGAGGTATTAACGCACAATTGCCTGAATATGCCCAAATTAAAACATTTCATCGCTTAGCTGAACCACTTACTGCAGAGAGGGGGTTATTAACCAGTAATAACCGTCCTAAACGTCAAGCAATAGCAAACTATTATCATGCACAACTAACAGCACTGTACAGTGAGGCAATATTATGAGTAATTTTTTCGAGACATTAAAATCACACACCCAAGCAGAGCGCGAGTATTTATTGGCTGCACCGATCATTTTTCGAGTATTCAAGGGACAAGTAAGCACGACTGAGTATGCTTCATTTTTAGCTCAAGCTTATCATCACGTTAAACATACGGTGCCATTAATGATGGCCGTGGGCGCGAAATTATCGACTGAACAAGAGTGGATCCGCGAGGCTGTTGCAGAATATATAGAAGAAGAAATAGGTCATCAAGAATGGGTGCTCAATGATATTGCAGCCTGTGGTTTTGATAAACAAAAAGTACGTCAAAGTGCTCCCAAATTTGCCACAGAGTTAATGGTTGCTTATGCCTACGATACAATTAATCGGGGTAATCCATTGGCATTTTTTGGCATGGTGCATGTGCTCGAAGGCACGTCAATTGCGTTAGCCGATAATGCGGCAAGTAACATAGCGAATATGACCGGATTACCTAAAAAGGCATTTAGCTATTTAACATCTCATGGCGCTTTGGATATTGAGCATGTGAAGTTTTTTGAAGACCTGATGAATAAAATAGAGTCTCCTGCAGATCAACAAGCGATTGTGCATGCCGCTAAATGTTTTTATAAGTTATATGGCAATATTTTTCGTGAATTAGATACAGATCCACAATTTGTAAGTAGCGACTTGGAGCAAATTGCATGAATCGTCCACTTTGCGTGTTAACAGGTGCGACAGGCGGAATTGGTAAAGCCGTGGCATTAAAGTTGATTCAGCATGGCTGGCGTTTACTGTTAGTGGGTCGTCAGCAAGCACAGCTTGAGGCATTACAAGTTAAGAGTGGCGAAAGCTGTGAGATATTTATTGGTGATTTAACATCACCACAGACTCGCCAAAATTTACTCGAACATGCTCAATCACTTGGCGGTGCAACAATGCTTATAAATAGCGCTGGCATTAATGTAATGCAAGGTTTTAGTGAAATGACGGAGCAGCAAATAGATGACTTACTGATAGTTAATTTGTCGGTGCCAATTAAGCTATGCCAACTATTTCTACCACAAATACTGGCTAAAAAAGGCTCAATAGTTAATGTGGGATCATCGTTTGGCAGTATTGGTTACCCTTATCAAACCTTATATTGCGCAAGTAAATTTGGTTTACGAGGAATGACCGAAGCCCTGGCCCGCGAACTCAGTCACTGTGATGTAAAAATATTATATTTGGCTCCTAGAGCAACTGATACCAATATCAATTCAGTGCAAGTACGCGCGATGAATAAAGCGTTAGGCAATACAATGGATCCACCTGATAAAGTGGCAGATGCGCTTATTTCATTATTGAAATCTGGAAATTCACGCAGTTACATTGGCTTTCCTGAACGCTTATTTGTCAAATTAAATGGGGCATTTCCATCATTAGTAGATAACGCAATTGCAAAGCAACTTCCTAAAATTAAAAGTTTTATTGTAGATAAAATTGATAAAGGTGAATGATTATGACTAAACTACTTTATATTAGCTGCTTGTTATCTGGGATATTTTTAACGAGTACTGCGCATGCTGATCTTGCTAGCGAACTAGCTCAGATACAAACCAGTTGGGCAACTGTGAATTATGAATTAGTAGATAAAGCGCAGCTCAATGCATTTGAAAAGTTATCAGAGCAGGCCGCTGGGTTTGCAAAGTCCTATGATGATCAGGCACAAAGCCATATTTGGTATGGTATTGTGCTTTCAAGTTACGCCGGAGCAAAAGGGGGCTTAGGTGCGTTAGGATTTGCAAAAGATGCTAAAGCACAGTTAGAGCAAGCTATAGAAATAGATGGCAATGCGTTATCGGGCTCTGCTTACACCAGTTTAGCGACTCTTTACAGTAAAGTACCGGGTTGGCCAATTGGATTTGGTGATGATGACAAAGCGAATGCATTATTCAACCAAGCGCTTGCTATAAATCCAAACGGCATCGATAGTAATTATTTATACGCGGCATTTTTGTATGACGAAAGAGACTACAAAAAAGCCAAAAAATATTTACTTGTCGCCCAACAGGCACCAGCACGCCCATATAGACCAAAAGCGGATTTATACCGACAGCAAGAAATAACTCAACTGTTGGCCAAAGTCGAGAAGAAACTAAAGAGATAATATGCATTTATTGCTTGTTGAAGATGATAAATTGGTGGCTGAAGGCTTGTGTCGATCACTTCGTCAACAAGGGTACAGTGTTGAGCATTGTGCGAGTATAAGTTCAGCCATGCAATGGTTACAAAACGACGAAATTGAACTGCTAATATTGGATTTAGGACTACCTGATGGCGATGGTATTGATGTTTTAAAACACGTTAAAAAGCATCGCCCTAATTTACCTGTAGTAATCTTAACGGCACGCGGTAGTATTGACGACAAAGTACTAGGATTAGATTTAGGTGCTGATGATTATTTAGCTAAGCCATTCGACCCTGCTGAATTATTTGCCCGTTTAAGAGTCGCTAGTCGGCGCGTAACTCAAACGCAATCAAGTAAAATTACAGTGGCTAACATTGTGATGGATACTTCAGCATTTTCTGTGTCAGTTGATCAGCAAGCTATTAATTTACCACGTAAAGAGTTTATGCTTCTTAAAGCACTGTTCGAAAACCAAGGGCGCGTGTTATCCAAACAACAATTAGAGAGCAAACTCTACGAATGGGGAGAAGAAGTCGGGTCAAATACTATCGAAGTGCACATTCATCATTTACGTAAAAAACTGCCGAAAGATCTCATTAAAACCTTACGAGGTATCGGTTATGTGGTAGGAAAACGCTAGTGTCTATCAAACGCAGACTCACGCTGATTATATTATCGACAGTGATTTTGACTTGTTTTTTAGCCTTTAGTAAAGGTTACCGTGAAAGCATGATGCAAGCTGAGCAGTTACTTGATAATGAATTAAAGACTATTGCTCATGTACTAATCGAACAACCTATTCACACAAATACGCCTATTCTACGCAGTGATCTCACCCAATTATTGTTTCAAATCTGGCAAGATAACAATTTACTCAGTGCGTCTAAATCACTAGCCGAGCTTGCGCAAAAACCAAGCCTGAATGGATTTAGTGTTGAAAACTTAGCTGGGCAGCGTATGCGAGTATTCAGGTTAACCATGCAGACAAAACAAGTGCTGGTGGCAGAGCCTCTGAATAAACGCTATGCCCTTAGCGAGACTATGATTTTATCAGCAATGACCCCTTTACTGTGGAGCGTGCCGTTACTTGCGATATTAATTAGTTTATTCGTTAAACAAGGTCTAAGCCCACTAACTCGTCTTTCAAAGCTATTAAAGACTAGACAAGCTAATGACTTCACTGCGATTGATTGGCAAGTAAACGCGCATGAGATCAAACCGGTGATCTCACGTTTAAACGACCTGTTTAAACGTGTAGAAAGTGCTTACTTAAGGGAGCGCTTTTTTGCCTCAGATGCGGCCCATGAGTTACGCACGCCATTGAGTAGTTTAAAAATTAATGTACATAACTTACGCACCCAAGGTAATAATAGTTTAGAGCTTGATGCAATGGCACAAGGTATCGATAAACTAAGTAATATTGTTGAACAAATGCTGATTTTAGGGCGCACATATCCTGAACAATGGCAGGCACAATTTAGCCCAATTTCAGTGCTTGAGATCAGCCAGCAAGTGGTTGCACAACTATACGAACGACTTGATGAAAAACAACATACGATCAGTATTGAAGGCGATGATTATGTTATTAATGGTGACCAATTTACCTTAGCAACCCTATTTAGCAATTTATTAAGCAACGCCATAAAGTATACGCCCAGTGGTGGTAATATAGTGATCCGCTTAAACAATCAACACGGTGGGTTTGGTTGGCAGATTGATGACTCAGGCCCTGGCATTGATGATGCCCATAAGGCGCGAATTTTTAACCGTTTTTACCGTGTTGGAGGTGATAAACACCCCTCTGGTGAGCAAGGTGCCGGATTAGGTATGGCGATAGTTGAACATATAGTAACAATTTATGGTGCAAGTATTTCTTTAGCCGACAGTGAATTAGGCGGCGTACAAGTGCGAGTTGAATTTATGCAAGGAGCAGGGAGTGAATAACAGCTTAAGGTTTATCAGCCTACTGCTATTTAGCATATTACCTTTTTCGTGTGTTGCTAAAGAATATAAATTAATTTTAAAAGATCATCTTTTTTATCCTGCGGAGATCATCGTACCGGCAAATACTAAACTAAAACTTTTAATTGAAAATCAAGATAGCACGCCAGAAGAGTTTGACAGCTTTGACTTAAATCGTGAGAAAGTGCTGTATCCTAATCGTCGTAGTGTGATTTACATCGGGCCACTAAGCCCAGGGCGGTATGAGTTTTTTGGTGAGTTTTCACCTAACACGGCCCGTGGTGCAGTATTAGTAGAAGGAAAGACTGATGCTGATAACTAGTTTATTGATGAGTATTAATCAGCTTTTACCAGTCGTAATTTTACTCGTGCTATTACAGTCATTGCTAAAAATAAGCCCACGCGTGTTAATAGCATTCGCTTTTGTTGGGTTGCTGTGTAGTATTATTTATGTACAAAGTGCAGCCTGGTTGAGCCAGTTATTTGATTATCGCGGCCTAGAGTTTAGCCAAATGCTATTGTGCGTCATTGTGTATGTTGCGTCACTTGTAAGTTGTAAGCATCAGCGTGTAGTCGCATTACTTGCAATAGTTGCGGTTATGGCGTTGTATTTGAGTCACTATTTTATATATCTGGTTGGTTTTTGGCATAACACTGACACGGCAAGACCTTTGCTAATAGGGACATCTCTGGGAATAGGGATCTGCGGTAGTTTTGGTGTATTGCTATTATTTTTACTGCACAGTGTTAAAGCACGGTTTGGTGTATATCCACTGATATTATTTTTGGCTTTTAATGCCTCGGCAAAACTACTTATCGCATTAGATTTAGCCAGCCAAATTGATTTGATCAATATTACCTCCAATTACTTTGATTGGCGTGCAGTGCTAGTCGAAAACTCGGAGTTAGGTCGTGTACTAAAGGCCTTAGTGGGCTATGAAGCAACGCCAAGCAAAACTGCATTATGGTTGTATCTAGTAGCGGTTTTAGTCTTTATTGGCACCAGTATGGCATTTAATCGGCAATTTTCTCAAAGGGAGCAATCATGAGATTTATTCTCGCGTGGTGCTTAACTTCACTTTTGTTTATAACATCGTTTAATGTGCGAGCCGATGGAATAGTCGTAGATAAAGTTTACCACCCTTACGTTTTACCATTTGAACGCGAATTTGAATGGCGTTTGATCTCTCATCAAACCGATAAAGGCAATATTTTAGCCCAACGAGTTGGCTTAGGTGGCTCATTTAACGACACCATGAGTTTGGAAGGCTATGCGGTTGGAGAGCGCGATGATAACGGTAACTTTGGCTTTTCAGCCTACGAGCTAGAACTGCGTTGGCAGTTGGTTGAACAAGGGCGCTTTTGGGCTGACTGGGGCGCTTTATTTGAACTTGAAATGCAAGAAGGCAAAGACAGTTATGAAGCCACAACGGGCTTTTTATGGGAAAAAGAGTTTGGGCGTACTAGCCTCACTATAAATGCATTTTTAGTGTATGAATGGGGCGGTGATATTAAAAACGAATGGGAAACTGAGTTTCGCGCACAGTATCGCTATCGTTTTCGCTCTGAGTTTCAGCCTGCTTTAGAGCTATACGCCGGAGAAGACTTCTTGGGGATTGGCCCCGGTTTTATTGGCCTGCATCGATTTTCGGCGAAGCGACAACTCAAGTGGGAAGCAGGGTTTGTCACCGAGCTTAGCCAACCAGGTAAAGATCACAGTTTTCGTCTTGCCCTAGAGTTTGAATTTTAAGTAAAAAGCCGCGACTAATCGCGGCCTTAAATCTCGTCGCTAGTTTTGCAAACTAGCGCTGTTTGTTTATAAGCAATAGGGAAACTACATACTCTGCGCGTAGTTATACAGCGCCTTTAAAATAGTTAAATTCTTTTCATTATCGTCATGTTCATGGGCAAGATTTTCAAGCGTGATCATAAAATCTTGCGCGCTGATCGATGGTTGATCTTCACCATGCATGAGTTTGTTTTGGCAATACTGACGCCATTGATCGAGCTCATCTTGACTAAGTGATTGTGGCCAATTGCGGGCACGGTATTTAAATAATAAGTTATCAAACTTCTTATCTTCAAAATCAAGTTGCATACCTGCTAATTGTTCAGGGCTGGCATCACGAATAATAGCAAACTTGGCTTTATCTGCGTTGCTGGTAAAACCATCATAGAGCATGTAATCAGTGTTAGTGGTTTTGCCGTAATCAGGGCTGTCGTTAAATACCTCAGTGACTTTGTCGCGAAGGCTGGAGTTTGCTTTTAGCACGGCAAGATTTTTTAAACACTGCTCACGGTCAATACCCAAGCGCGCGGCGTTTTCAGGTAATAACGTTTTAGCGGGTGCCAAAATAGGGCATTTATTTAAATGTACCAGTTTTAAACCAACAGGCAGCTCATCTTCTCCAAGCTCACTGCGCTTTGTATAAAGGCGAGTGCGAAGGTCTTCTACCGATAAATCAATTAATACTTGTGGATCTTCAGTTAAATTAAAGCATACCACTGCATTTTTATTTGTAGGGTGAAAACTCATCGGCGCAATCCAACTGGTGCAACCTTGCGTTGCAGGAATACGTGATGAGGTATGCACTAGCGGCGTCATGTTAAACACATCAACAAGTTCAGCGAGCGCTTTTTTACCACGTAAACTAAAAAAGAAGTTATACAGTTTTGGCTGCTTTTCTTTTATTAGTTTTGCTAGGGCAATAGTTGCGGTTACATCACTTAGTGCATCATGGGCGGCGGCGTGTTCAATGCCGTTAGCAACGGTTAAATGTTCTAATTTAAAGCTTGGGCTGCCATCTTCTTTAAGCGGCCACTCTATGCCTTCAGGGCGAAGGGCATAACACGCACGAACTAAATCAATAATATCCCAGCGACTGTTACTGTTTTTGTATTCACGCTCATAAGGGTCGTAAAAGTTACGATAAAAGCTATAACGGCTTACTTCATCATCAAAGCGAATACTGTTATACCCAGCCACACAGGTATTGGACACACTAAATTCGGCATGAATTTTTGCTATAAAGTCAGCTTCAACTAAGCCTTTTTGCATTGCCACTTGTGGAGTAATCCCTGTGATTAAACATGCTTCAGGGTGCGGTAAGTAATCAGCCACTGGTTTGCAATATTCAATCAGTGGCTCACCAATAATATTTAGATCAAGATCGGTACGAATACCTGCAAACTGGCTCGGCTTATCCTTTTGCGGGCTGGCCCCCCAAGTTTCGTAATCGTGCCAGTATATTGTAGGTTGGTTTTCGTAATATGTTGGTTCGCTCATTCTGTCTCTTAGCCCTTTACTTATGCGGGTTTTTACTGCGCTTTCATTTGTTCTTGTATTTTCGAGTATGTTGCAATCTGCGCATTGTGTGTATAGTGTCGTGTATAAATTTTTTGCTAACTGTGTATAAAAAATTAAATGGCGATCAACGACACCAAATTAAGAAAGCTGCTAGATAAAAATCAAACACCTTGCGTATTATCGCACAGAGATAGTTTAAGTGTAAGGGTATCAGCTAAAGGCACAATTACATGGCAATACCGTTGTCGTGTTGATGGTAAACAAGCCATTATCTCGCTTGGCCGTTATCCTGGTTTAACCATTAAACAAGCACAAGATTATATACCCCATTTTCAAAACTGGCTCAGCCAAGGTAAAGACCCACGCATAGAGCTAAAACTTATGCGCAACGAAGGCAAAGGTTTACCTACAATGGCAAAGGTTGCAGCCGATTGGGTTGAAAAAAAAGTACCAGACCTAAAAGAAAAAACACAAATACTTTATACACATCAAGTCAGCAAATGGGTTTTGCCACTTTTAAATGATGAAGCCAAGCCACTTGATTTAATGACCATCAAAGATTGGATAAAATATTTTGATGAAGTAAAAGCGCAGGGTAGTGCAAAAACAGCGGGCACAATATTAGTGCGCATAAAATCCATAATTGGCTGGGCTGAAAAGCGCGGTGATGTAAAACCATTTAACCCAGTACTAACACTAAAAGTAAATGATGTAGGTGAGCAATCATCGGTAGGCCAGCGAGTCATGCGCTTTGACGAAATTGCAAAACTATGGACACAAATTGAGAGATCAAAAGCGACCCCAGCAACCAAAGCTTGTTTGCAACTAATATATATAACCGGTGCGCGGCAATCAGAGGTTCGTTTAGCAAAGTGGGAGCATTTTGATTTTGAAAATAATACTTGGACAGTACCGCCTGAAAACTCAAAAACAAATAAAGCCATCCGCCGGCCAATATCAACCAAAATGAAAAGCATCTTAGACACCCTTGCCATGGTATATGGTCGCAGCGGGTATTTAATACCGGGCAGTAAACCAAACAAACCAATGACCACCCACAGCATTAACCGCTATTGCTGTCGAATGTGGGATCACCTATTTGAAAAATACAAAACGCCTAAGTTTCTACCACACGATTCCCGTCGATCAATATCAACACTGCTTAGTGAAAATGGCGTTGCACCGCACGTAACCGAAAAAATGCTAGGTCATACAATGCGCGGAGTAATGGCCGTATACAACAAACACGACTGGATAAAAGAACAGGGCGAAGGGTACGAATTATATTGCCAGCTAATAGATAACGCAATCACAATAGAGCTGCAAAAATAATAGTATTATTAAATATTTATATAATGTATTTTAAAATTAGTAAAACTTACTTGATTTTTAGGAGAAAAAATGGACGGTGAATGGATTTATGTTCTTATGACATCATCAGATTATGATCGCTTTAAAATTGGATATACGCGGAATGACCCAATAAAACGAATGAAGCACCTAAGAACAGGTGACCCTGGTATAGGTTTCCAAGTGGCGTATTTTGTTCCAAACTCTGTCGGAAAGGCGCGTGATTTAGAGAAAAAACTTCATAATATGCTGGGTAACCGAGTCGAATTTCATGACGGGGGTGTGTCTGAATGGTTTCCGGGAGACCCTAGAGATGCATATTTTATAGTAGAATCAGTATTTGACGAGTTAGGCATACCGATTACAGATTGTTTTGATCCTAATGGTAATATGATTGTTCGTTTTTGGGAGGAAGGTATCCTGTCATTTTTCGGACCAGCTCCCATCGTAGATGAATATGGAATCCCATGGGATCATTTGAATTGATAAAAGATTGAATTTGGTTTCAGTCATGCAGCTTTTAGAAATTTGTGAGTACCTAAAAATTTAAATTAATTGAATTAACGCTTATTTTTACTATATTAAATAAATTAGGGACAAGTAAGGTAGCTAGGATGAATACCAAAATATTGATTGTAGCAACAGGGTTAGTATTACTTTTATCAGGTTGCTCAGATGAAGAAACACACAAATATACAGAAGTAACCGCATTTAACTTCATCCAAGGACCTGAAAAATCAGTCGTAGTTTCATTTGGAGAAAACCCACAAAACCACTACTCATTTGCGATTAAAAAAAAGTATATTAAAACAGGGACTGAACTTTTTTCTGAATCAAAAAATAATACTAACTTTGCTGTGTTTGCTGATATCAATGAAGAGACTTTAATGAGAGCCGCTAACTCGCCAACTTCAGCTAGAGTAAAAGTGATTAGCGTTGATACACAAGATCAAAAAGCTGTATTTGAAGTTGAGGCTACTCTATTAAATTTAGATGCTGGTGAGCTGAAAAAGTTAGAAAGGGTGGAAGTTATTTTCAGAGGTGATGATTTCTTGTTACTTATATGATTAAAATCACCCCAGAAAACTCGTTGTTCTATGCATTCTGATGGGTTGAGCAACAACACCTTCAACATTATATTGATCAAATTCAGTTATCCTAACCGGTTAGTATTCTGGGCTTGCTGAAAGCAGGCGCTTGTTCTTTAATTCAGCAATCTTGCATATAAATAGGTTGTTTAAGCAGGCAACTATCACATCGTTTTGCTTTACCTTTATAGCTCTCTTGATAATAAGTAAGTTGCCATCAAAAATTCAGACACCTTCCATACTGTACCCACTAGCTCGGCCTATAAAAGTTGAGTTACTTAGCAAGATCTTATTTAAATTAGCAGTAGGCTCATTGAACTTTGGACCAAAAAAAACGTTTTTAGTAAGTATAGTATTAAATTAGGTTTATTAATTTATTCAAAGATAGCCTGAGCCTGTATAGATGCACAGTTAAATTATGTTTATAGTTTTACTGTATTAAAGCTAAGCGCCAAAATGAAACCTAAAAAATCTTGTAACTTGAAGAAGACATCCCGTTCATCTTAACCAAGAAATTAAATCAACAATTTTTAGTTGATTTAATTTCTTGGTTAAGTTACTATCTTCATGTTGGGTGAATTTCACTCATTACCACGGCAAGTGTTGGGAGAATAAATATGTTAAGTCCTTTTGGAAAATCAGTACGGAAACTGAGGATTGACCTAGAGGTATCGTTAAAAAATTTAGCTGAATCGCTAGGTAAAACTTCATCTTATATTTCGGCAATAGAAACAGGTAAAAGGCCTGTTACAAATGACATATTAGAGCAGATTATTAATTGTCTAAAGCCGAATACTGAAATGGAAAAAGAGCTACGTAAGAATGCAGAGCTGTCGCAAACTTCCGTAGAGGTTAATTTACAAGGTAAAAATCAAACCGCAAGAGAAGCAGCACTTCTATTTGCAAGAAATTTTGATGACTTAAACAATGAAGATTATGAAAATTTAAAACGACTATTAGAGAAATAAGGAATGTGATTTGAGCGGTTATTCTATCAAAGTACCACCTGAATCTAGGCATGCTATTCGTGAAGCTGCTTCGATTGTGCGTTTAACATTAGAAAAAAAGAAGGGTAGTAGTTCACTATACTTACCCATTATTGAAATGTTGGAATTTACATTACCTAAACTTGATAATGAGTTTAATTTTGAAGTTCTTCCAAAATCAGTAATGCAGAGTAATCATGGACTTACTATACCAGAACAAAAAACAATAATGCTAAGAGAAGATGTTTACGAGCGAGCGCTGGATGGTTGTGGACGCGATAGAATGACTGCCGCACATGAATTGGGGCATTATATATTACACTCAAACTTAGAAGTTACTTTAGCCAGAACTAATGAAGAGCTAAGACCGTTCGAAGATAGCGAATGGCAGGCCAATTGTTTTGGTGGTGAAATACTAATGCCATATACAAAAAAAGATTTGTTGATAGGGAAAACACCGCAAGAAATTGCAGACCTGTGTGGTGTATCTTTAGAAGCAGCAACCTACCAAAGTAAATTTTTTAGGTAGGGTAGACTCTAAGTGAGCGCCAACTCAATTAGAGTCTTAAAACAAAAAGCTTGATGTACTGAGTAGCATCGAGACCTTGCGTTTTCGTATTAAGTCAATGGTGAATTTAGCACCATAATACCAAAAACTCAAGGAAACAATTTATCTCAGTAAGGAGGTGTTGTATGAGTGAAACTAAAAAAGTTAGGTAACAAGCCTGCTCCGAAAGGGTTTAAGTGGATTTTCTGTCGCTACCGCAAAGTACGCGGTAAATCAGAAAAACAGTTAGACGCTCACGAGTATGGTTATCAAGCTTGGGCATTCTTAGTCCGAGCATAGTAACCAGTAGGTCTGCACATACAAGCCCACGATTGTGGGCTTTTTAATCTAATAAAAGTAAAGAGGTATAATATTTATGGATATTGCTAATTGCACCATCAACGGAAAGACATATACAGCAGTAAATTTTGCAAAGTTACCTGAAGATGAGTTAACAGAAAAAAGAAGAAATCTAATTTGTACAGAATGTAAGGCTGATGCTTTTTTTCGAAAAGAATCAAAAAGCGGCCAAGCAGCATGTTTTGGCGCAACGCCTCACAAAGAGGGGTGTGAACTATCTGCACCTGAGGCAGGAAAGAGCGAAGGTGAAGGCGGTGATGAAGACATTATTCATAACCCTGGAAATATAATCGAGATTGATCTAAATTTTGGTGGCTCAGTTCCTGATAATGTCGATATTAAGCCTGGCGGCGACGATACGAATACAGCCGGTAAAGGTAGGCATACAGGTAAAGGGAATAGACCAAATGCTAATTCACATCGTCGATTGAGTACTCTACTAAGAAATTTGCTTCGCTCATCTGAGTATAGAAATTCAGAGCAACTGATTGAACTTAGTGGCCATGAGAAAACTAAGATTAAAGACTTTTTTGTGAAGTTTCCATACATTAGAGACAAACATGATGGTAAGTTTCATGGTTACTGGGGCGCTATAACAGATGCAAAATTTATGAGCGGTAATCTTTGGCTAAATTCAGGAGGCCCTGACTCTGTGAGTATATTTATAGCTAAAGAGGACGTGAAGACTTTTTTTGAGCGATTCAAGCTTGAGGATGAAGAGTCATTAGCAGGAACAAATGTATTAGCACTAGGCACTAAATACACTTCTCAAAAGGGGAAGCAATACATTAAATGCGATAGTTTAAGTTATATAACAGTCAATAAAACTTAAAACGTGTCTTATAAAGCCCGCAAAGTGCGGGCTTTATATTCTATTCTGTAACCCACCCCTGCTCAATTGCATGTAACTTCGCTTTATTAGTTAAATGGTAAGCTTCGATGCCAGCACCTATTGCGTAATGGTGCACACTTTGAATAAATTCATTTTCTAATAAATCAGCTATGTAGATTTCAGCAAATATTTTTGAGCAACCAAGCAAACGATGAAGATCATCAAAGTATAAATGGGTTGTTCCTTTATTATAAAAATTTACCATCTCTTTTAGCAGCTCCATTTTCTTGTCTGTTACACTTTCTGCAGGTTTCTCGATTACTGATTCAAATGGGTTATTACCAACAGGTGGTTCTTTAAATAAAGGAGCTTGATGAATTTCACGTAAAAGGTTGTCAAATTGTAATTCATATTCATCTTCACGAGAAAAATTGATATGCAAACGGGTTTGTAGGAATATAGGTACGTTATGAGTGCCGTTCTGACGAATCAGAGGAATGACTTTATTGCTATCGATATTAGTCATATATTCCGCAGTCATAATCATTTTTTCATATCCAACCCCACCTAAGCCACTGTTAGCTTTAGTTACATAGTTGTCAGTACATACCATTATAATACGGTCAGACTCAGCGACGCTTCTTTCCATGAATCCGCCTAGGTCATCACCAAGGCCTACACGAAATTGATCTAAAATTGCATCTACTCCTGAATTACGTAAACGCTGTGCTAATTCTAACACCCATTTCTTATGAGTTTGGGTGTCATGGGAATATGAAATAAATACTTTAGGGACAGTGACGTTCATGGTATTTCCTTATATTTGTTATTTTTATTTTACTTCTTATTTACTAATTCACTATAGGAATTAACAAGGGCGCTAGTTAGTCCATCTGTAATTCTTGTTGTATTAGAAAAGTGTTCAATCGCATTATAGATAGCCGGATTTTGTAATTGTGTTGCTACTTGTGTTATGGAATCATAATTCATAATTTCTCTTTGTAAATTAGTCACTAAATTAGAAATATCATCTGTTGATTTTTTGTTTTTCAGTTCTTCTAATAAAGCATTTATTTTCTTTTTATGCTCTTGATTCTCGCTTTCTAACCGCTCAACTTCATTTTTATTTTGCTGGATCATTGTACTCAAAGCTTTAACGAAAGAGCCCATCTCGTCAGCACTACCTGCCAATCGATTAAAGATATTTAAAAAAGCAGCAATATCTTGGTTATTTGAAAAATTTGGATATCTGATCTTGTGGTCAATTTCACTCCAACCCTCCTCAAAAATAGTTCGTACTTGTACTTCAGTAAATACTTTTGATTTATGAGGTGATGTAGAAAAAACGAAGTGTATTGAGCGATAGCCAGCTTTATGTTCTTTGACTACCCAAGCAACTCGGTCTTTGTAATCTTCTTTACTATCGCCTTCGCGGATATATGCAGTTATTTTTTCAGATTTTTTCCATCTTTCTTCAAGTGAATTGATTATTTCAACGCAATCTTGTTTAAACAAGTGTAGGGCGCGTATACCAATTAAGTCCGTAATTTTTGTAGAGTAGTTACTTACAGATATATTTATATATTTTTTATTATAAGAGCCTGAGCCTTTGGTGGCTTTTCGTACAATTTTTTCCATCAAATGTTCGGGATCTTTAATTCTCCAGCGCACAGAATGAACTTTAGCAAAACGTTGGATTGTTTTTGCGTATGATTCAGCTAAATCTTCAAGGTCATCGATTTTAGATTGATGATCAGCGCCAATTGATTGTATTAGCTTCCAGTCAAGTGCGCATTCAGTAAATTCTTCTTCAGAGATGTTGTTTCTTGATAGGAACTCATTTAATTCCATGTCTTCTATATTCATATCATTCCCTTATTTTTTAAAGTGACTTGCCTGTAAATATAACTTTACCGACCAATGTACAGTTGCCGTTTATTGGTATTAGTTGATCAGGCCAGTTGGGGTTGGCGGCTTTTAGGAATTTGTGGCCACCTTCGATAATGAGCTGTTTAAACGTGGCTTGGTTGTCGTCATCTAGGCGGGCTACTACGTATGAACCGTGGATGCATTCGGCCTCTGGGTCTACAAAAATCAAATCACCTTCATGGAATTTAGTCTCACACTCAGAAGGCGATAAGTAACATTTTTGCTCTTGATAAGCCATTAAAAAAACCTTTAAGTTAGCTTGCAACGGTTGAAATACCGCCAAGTTACTAAATTTATGAATTATTTAGATTATGGCATATGGGCGGGGCAGTTTGTAGGTTAATTATAGCTACTCTCAAACTGATTAAGTTTTACCAGTGGCAATAATGTTTTTATAGATGAATAGGCAGTGTAATAATTATTTTGCTGAGCTGTAGCCTTGTTTTAATCGATGAGCAGTTAGTGAAAGTAGGGTGTTGCAGTGGTTAAGCAACATTAAAGTTACCTTTGATTATCATTTGATAGTTATAAGCAATTACTCGGTATTAGACTTAAGTCTATAGGTTAATTTTCTTCATCTATTGGGTTTGTTTTTATCGTTTGTTGAAATTGTTAGAAGCGCTTAAAGTTATGTTGTCGGCAACAAAGACGACGTAACTTAATAGGAATATAATCATGAAACTTACACTAATCAAAACCATCGCACTTGGCTCATTATTAACTTGCTCAGCAGCGGCTATGGCTGGCGGCAGTGACTATAAGTTAATGGTTATTGAGCAGGCAACAGCGCCACAGCAACTAGAAGAGTCGTTCAATGGTTGTGCATTAAATGTTAAGTCAAAAAACTATGCAGAAGCTGAAGCGATTTGCACAAAAGCAATTGAGTTATTAAAAGTGACAAAAGGGCGTAAACTCAAGGTACGCGAGCTGACATCATTCGCTTTAAGCAACCGTGGTATATCACGTATCAAGGCAAAAAATGATACAGCGGGTTTGGCAGATTTATATGAAGCAACACAGATTTCAAATAACACGTTAGTGTCTCATAACCTAACGCTTGCTAAAGAAGACTTATCTTTATAAGTATTTATTGATTAATACAATCTAAAGCATTTTTAAAAACCACGTTAGTTACTACGACGTGGTTTTTTGCTTTTTTAACAAAAATCCTATCAGTTTTATCCACTTATTGAATGAAGCGCTCGCTTTGCTCAAATATTAAAGTTCTGTATTTATTGATAAAAGTGCAACATAAAGTAAATAATATTATTTTATGTTCTGACATCATGAGCTGTGTAAGAACTCCCTTTATGACGACTGCCTAACCAAATTAATGACTATCAAAAGTGTAAATTATTTATAAATAAATATACTGTATACAATTTACATTATGCAAACAAATGTGCTACAAATACTTTGTTGAACTTGGTATCAGTGTTTATTGGGTTTTAGTGTAAGCGCGAAACTCAACAATTGGGTATTAAGAACGGCACGAATATTTATGGTGAGCAACAACTTATGTATAGCTGATTTAAGGGGAACGCATACAGTATTTAGTTAACCAACTGAATTATATATAAATATATCTAAGCTGGTTAATTAAAGTTGTTGCCTTATCCATGAAATATTATCGCCATCAGCAGTTAAATCGAATATTAAATAAAATAATAAAAGGAAACCCAAATGTTTTTTAAAAAATTGACTTTAACCAGTGCGATATTGTGTGCACTTTCTGGCTGTGGTGGCAGTGATGATTCCACAAACTCCTTACCTGAGCCAACCCCACCAGTTACAACAACGCCAGCTGATCCGGACCCAGAGGTTGAAACAACTGATCCTGAAGTTGAACCAAGCGACCCAGAGGTTGAACCAAGTGACCCAGAGGTTGAACCAAGTGACCCTGAAGTTGAGCCAAGCGACCCTGAAGTTGAACCAACTGAACCTGAGGTTGATTACACCAGTGCGCTAGAGCCAGCTTTAGCACTTGATGTGGTTAAAACCAATATCAATACTGTGGGAGGTGAGGGCCAATCATTTTATGTTGACTTAGCACAAGAGTCAGAAACTTTAGTTGTAAGCTTATTTTCAGGGGTAGAAAACAAAGATCTTGGTGATCCAGACTTGTATGTTAAATACGAGAGTGAAGCAAGTGCAGGAGCTGAGGGCGTTTTTGATTGCGTATCATATAAAGGTAGCAACAATAACGAAACATGCATTATTGATAAACCTATGGCAGGTAGATACCATATTTATATGGATGCTTATGAAGGCGGTGATGCAGTTAATGCGTCTATGTTCGCCACTACGGGTTTATTTAGCGCGAATATGATGTGTGAAGAGCCTGTAAGGATCCGTGCGCAATCAATGTCAAATGCTGAGCTTGAAGAAGCATGTACAGTGATCACCCAGACAAAAAGGTTATTCGATGAAACGCTGCACTCAGGGCTTACGCCTGAGTTTCAACAAGCGGTACCAGATGATTTAAATGAGATCACGAATATTCATATTTTCTCTAGCCTTTCTAATCATGCAGCTTGGGCAGAGCATCTTGTTAATACAAATAACACCAGCGGCATTTACTTTGAGACTTCACCTACTCAGTGGTGGCATAGCTCTGATATTTGGACCTTTGATGCTCTTGAATGGACTGAAGGACGTTCAGTGATTCGTTCTCTAGCTCATGAATATGTGCATGCATTAGATGGGCGTTATAATAAAGAAGGTGCTTATAAAAGTAGTGTAAATTGGTGGACGGAAGGACTTGCTGAATACCTTGGTACATTTAACGAGTTATATTACACCCGCGTATCGACTGCTCATGATGGTGAAGCTGCTTCATTGGCTGATATTTTTGCTGGTAACGCGGATGCATATTCATGGGGACAGTTAGCTGTTGCGTTTCTAATAGAAAATCACCCTGAATTGGTTTATCAAATGCTTGTTCATATGCGTGCCGGTGAATGGGAAGACTTTGAACTGTTATTGGACAATATAGCAACAGACAATCAAGCTGAGTTTACAACGTGGTTATCAACAACCTTAGTTGATCAATATAAAGAAAGTGTTGAGGTTCTTACTCTTGGTGACTACAAGCAAATCAATGGCCGAGGAGGGTGGTTGTTTTCTGTCGATGTTCCTGCAGGGTTACCTTCAATTACTTTTGCAACTCAGGGAGGGTCTGCTAGCGTAGACTTGTGGGTGAAAAAAGGGGCTGCTCTTCATCCTGCACTTGATACTGAGTTCACTTGTACTTCAATAACAGAAGGTACCAATACAGAAAACTGCACAATAAGCATGCCTGAGTCTGGTAAATATTATATTGCAGTGGCTTCTGACTTTGTTGGCGCAGATGTTGTAGATCTTTACTTTAGTGCCTGCGCTGGAGATGACTGTACAGTCGCTACACCAGAACAGCAAGCATTGGTGACGGTGACAGAACCTTATCTACCTCATTGGCCTGAAAAAGGGACGCTTGGTACATGTAGCTTGGGTGAAACATACTATAATTCAAGTAAACCTGCGCTTGATTTGAGTATTACAAACCCAACAGAGAAACTTGTTAAAGTTTATTGGCTTAACAGAAATACGGGCGACAAAGGCGGTAATCCTTATGTAACGTTAGGCCAAGATGAGAGTTATGTCTCGGATGATTGGAATATTGGTCACCGTATCATGTTAACCGATGGTGCTGATAACTGTTTAGGTGTTGCGTTATTGAATGATGAAAATAACACGTTTAACGTCACTGAAGAAATGGTTGTTGATGCATTGGATGAAGCCCCACCGGCTGAAATTCCAGAAGCAACAGCAGTGATGCAAAGTTGTGATCTCGCAGTGCCCTATGAGAGAACATCGAATAACGCACCAAATCTTCAAGTTGTAAATACCATGAGTGGTTCTGTAAAACTGTACTGGATTAATAATACTACAGGTGAGCCTGCACTTAGTAATGCCTATGCAACCTTAGCTGAGGGTGAAGTTTATACTGAGACTTTTTGGTCCGCGGGTGATCGAATGATGGTAACTGATGAAAATAATAGCTGTATCGGTGTACTTGATTTGAATGATACTGACAACGTATTCGTTTTAGGTAACTAAACAATCGGTATGTAGGGTTATTTCATCGGTTAACCGATAGGTAATTAAATAAAGGCGCTCGTTATAATGAGCGCCTTTTTTATTTCACTTCTTTAAATATGGCCTAATGTTGCCAGCATATCTTTTAACTGCTCTTGTTCTAGCATTGCTAAAGGTAGTAATGGTTTTCTAGGAGGGCCCACTTTATTGCCTTGTAAGTCGAAGCCAGATTTAATTGCAGCTGCTAAACCTGCTTTAACTATAAATTCTAAAAAATTATATTGCTGATAAAACAGCTCGCGAGCTTTATTTTGATCACCCTTTTGAACAGCATCAAAAAGTTGCTTTGGCTTATCTGCAATTAAGCATGGCGCAGCAGTACACCAACCACTTGCACCTGCATTTAGTGCTTCTAGTGCCATATGATTACAGCCATTGAAAAATGGCACCATTGCCCCTGAAAGTTTATAAATTTTATGCATACGTTGAATATCACCCGTACTTTCTTTGATCATGCTGGCATTTTTTATATTAGCAATCATCTTGAGCATAAATTGGGGCGACATATCAACACCACATGTTGCAGGATTATTGTAGACCATGATAGGTAGAGGGGTTGCATCTGATACGCTTTGATAATGTGAATAAATTTCTGCTTCAACCAATTTATAATATGAAAAAGGCGAGAGCATAATTACATCAGCTCCAATTTGGTGTGCATACTTAGCACGTTTAACGGCTTGCTCTGTCGTTAACTCAGCAATACCAATCACGACAGGCACTCTACCTTGCACATGCTTTACAGTATGACTTGCAACGTCTTGCCATTCTTTTTCACTTAAATAGGCGGCTTCCCCTGCGCTTCCCAGAGCTGCAATCGCATTTACCTCTGATGCTATTAATGTATCAATGACCATTTCTAGCTTGGATAAATCAACGCCTTCACCGTTAGCGTTAAATGGTGTGATTGGGTAACCTATGATGCCTGCTAATTTCATTTTAATACTCCTAAATACAGTCTTTGTGGTTTTTTAATGCCTGTCTTGCATAGTAGGCAAAGTTAATTTTGTTTCGTTTATCGGTTGATACCCAGTCATGTGCTTCTTGTGCCAAGTCATGGGGGAGCGGCTTTATTTCGCCTGCAGCCATTGCTAATAATTGCAACTTCGCTGCTCGTTCAATTAAAATTGCCAGGTTGCATGCTTCTTCAATCGTTTTGCCTATAACAAGCTGCCCATGGTGAGCTAGAAATACAGCTCTGTTATTTCCCAGTGCTTGAGAAATAAGCATGCCTTCTTCATTTCCTACCGGCACTCCAGGCCAATTGGCTACAAATGAGCAGTCATTGTATAAACCACAGGTATCCATTTGAGATATGATTAAAGGAACTTCTAGCATAGACAGTGCGGCAATATGCGTCGGGTGTGTGTGAATAATACAATTTACTTGCGGGTGCTCGTTATAAATCCAGGTGTGAAAACGGTTTGCTGGATTAGCCATGCCTTCACCGTTTAACGGCTCTAAATCTTGATCGACTTCAATCAAATTATTAGCTGAAACTTCGTCAAACCCTAGTCCAAACTGCTGTGTTAAAAAAGTGTTTTTAGCATCAGTGCGGCTTGTTATTTGTCCTGCAAGCCCTGAATCATGCCCTTTATCGAATAAAATTCTGCAAGTTAGCGCCAGTTTTTCACGCTGAGATAACTGTTCTTGGTCAATAAGCCTTTGCATTTGATTTTGTGCATCTTGCATCAAGGTTTCTTTTGTTGTGTTTAGTGTCTTCATCTGAGTTCTCTCATTTATGTTTTGACAATGACAACAAGATAGCGATAGTCTGGATTGAAAATAAGAGCCAGAAATATAAAGTTAAGGGGTCCAGTTGTGGGGTGGTTATGTTAAGACCTTGGGATATTCAATTCTCGTTTGAAGATAGCCCCGCAAAGACACTGCATTCTAAGTTATTGAATTGCATAACAGCGGACATCAAAAACGGGAGGCTGGCAGCTGGCGTTATGTTGCCCGGAACTCGTTCCCTTGCGAAGCAGTTGGGGATAAATCGAAAAACTGTACAGCAAGTCTATGAAGAGCTTGAAGCTCAAGGTTGGTTGAAAAGCAAACTGCGAAGCGGTACGTTTGTATCTGAAATCATGCCGGAGCAAGGCTTATCTGCTTCAGATTCAAGTTTGATCAATAATACAATTAAAACTAAGCCCTCATCTGAGTTAGCTGAAAACCTGTACCTTGATGCCGTTGCATTAGCAGATTGTGTTTCGATAACAAATGATGGTACGCCGGATGCGCGTTTGATCCCCTATGAGTTACTTGCGAGAACTTATAGGCGTGTTTGTGTTAATTTGAGTCGGCAAGCCAGGCTTGGGTATGGCGATCCTCGCGGTGCTATTGAACTTCGTAACTCAATACAAAAAATGCTTTTTAGCGACCGTTTTATAAATTGCTCCAATCAAGATATATGCATCGTAAGAGGCAGCCAAATGGGGATTTATTTAGCATCACGAATATTAGATGCTAAAAAAGGCGCCATAATTATGGAAGAGTTGAGTTATTTGCCTGCGCATGCTGCATTTGAGGCTAATGGTTTTAAAATTATAAAATGTCGGCTAGATGAGCAGGGCCTTGATATTGATCACTTACGTGAAATACTTAGCACTAATGAAGTATCAGGTATATATGTAACCCCTCATCATCAATACCCAACAACAGTCTGTTTGCCAATGCAGCGGCGGCTAGCCTTACTGGAGTTGTCCAAGAGATACCAATTCTCTGTGATCGAAGATGATTATGATCATGAGTTTCATTATGAAGCTAACCCTATCCCGCCACTTGCGAGCTTACCTAATTCTGAAAATGTAGTGCATATTGGCTCAATGTCAAAGGTGTTCGCACCAGGGTTACGACTTGGTTATATTGTTGCTGATACTCGGTTTATAGAAAGAGCCGCTCAGGAAATTGTTTTAATTGATAGGCAGGGGAACACTATTACTGAGCATGTTATTGCAGATTTAATGGATTCAGGTGAAGTCAAACGACACATCAGAAAGGTCAGGCGAGAGTACAAAGCACGAAGAGACCATACAGCAAAAGAGTTTACTAGGTTGTTTAAAGGAAAAGTGACATTTTTATTACCGACAGGCGGGCTGGCAATATGGGTTGATATATCCAAGTTAGTGACAGGTAAAAATATAGCTGATTTCAACAATAGTGATTCAACATTAAATACTTTTTTTGCTGCAGAGCAAAAAACACCTACCCATATCAGGTTTGGCTTTGGCGCGATTAGTATGGATGAAATCACAAGATCGATAGAAAAATTAGCTGATGAGTTAATTACCTAACAAATTATTGTTAGTGCGGTTTCATAATCGGCACAAATCCGAGGTTGTTTATACAGGCCATATTTATAAATATCATTTTTACATTAAATACCTTAAAAAAATAAAGAATAATAAAACGGATTTATTATCGGCTAAATGGGCTGTTTTACCGATTATTTAACACTAAAAGATCACCTATTTAGCAAGTCATATCAAGAACTCACCACTTGGTATTAGACTAAAGTCTATAGGTTAAATTTCTTCATCTATCGGGTTTGTTTTTATCGTTTGTCCCGTTTGAGCAAAAGCTCTAAAGTTCATCTGTCGGCAACAATGACGGCGTAACTTAATAGGAATATAATCATGAAACTTACACTAATCAAAACCATTGCACTTGGCTCATTATTAACTTGCTCGGCAGCTGCTATGGCTGGTGGAAGTGACTATAAGTTAATGGTTATTCAACATGAAACTGCACCGCAGCAACTTGAAGAGTCATTTAACAGCTGTGTTTCAAATGTTCAGTCTAAAAATTACGAACAAGCGGAATCAATCTGTACAAAAGCTATCGCACTTTTAAAAGAAAGCGAAGGGCCAAAATTTAAAGTACGTCAATTAACATCGTTTGCACTAAGCAACCGTGGTGTATCTCGTATCATGGCTAAAAACGATACAGCAGGTTTAGCTGATTTATACGAAGCGACACAAATCTCTGATAACACGTTAGTGTCTCATAACCTAACGCGTGCTAAAGAAGACCTTTCTTTATAAGGTTTTACCCAAGCTATAAATACGCTTAAAAAAGCCACGTTAGTTAACTCTAACGTGGCTTTAATGTTTTTGATTTTATTATCGATTGTAAGATCTCTACCTTTCTTTTCTATTTCTATTTTTAGCTATTCACATCTATTACATTTCCTCATCGCCACCCTTCGAAAAAGTCGTTTGTTTGTTACTAATTTGTTAAGCAATATCTGTTGGTGCTAATGGCCGATAAATAGGGTTGTTGTTGCTTTTAGCTTCAATTATTTGTGCTTTGTACACCCGGCCATGCACTATATCAACATTAACAACAAGGGTATTCATGACTTTTATAAAACCGTCGGTATTGGCGAGTGCTGTGTTTTTCTTTACGCACCAAGCGCAAGCTACCACAGCTCTCGATACAGTTGACCAGCAACTAGCTGACTTAAATGAGCAAATTGAGTTATTACAAAAAAAGCTATCAAAAGTAACAATGCAAAGTAAACATGTAGAAAGTGTTGAAAAGCAAAATAGCACTGAAGCCCCAAAGCCAGAAGGTATAAAAATAGGCGGTGCTGTAAGGACTAATTATAGTTACATCTCCTATGATGATGGCACAAAAGACAGGGGGGGAGATTTTGACTTTGATATTTTTAGACTTAACTTTTCAGGAGAGGTAGGTGATGTAGAGCTCAATGCTGAAATTCGCTTTTTTGACTATATGACGGCAATTAAATATGCCTATGCTGCATATGACTTTAGTTCTCAATGGCAAATACAAGCGGGCATTACCAAAGTACCATTTGGCAATTGGCCCTATAATTCACATAGTTATTTTTTTAGTACCAATTATTATATCGGTTTAGAGGATGATCATGATTTAGGAGTCGTTCTAAAGCGTAAAGTAGCGGATAACTGGCAACTTGATATTGGCTTTTTTAAAAATGATGAACAGGGAGGAATAGATGGCTATGTTGATAATCGCAGCGATCGCTACTCCTATGATGTGGTTGGTTTTAGAACCCTTGATGAAGGTGTGTATGCTGAGCCAATCGACGAGATAGCAGAGTATAACACTTTGTCAATGCGTTATGGTTATCACGTTGAACATGAAAATGGTAAAACAGAAATTGGATTTTCAGCTTTAAGTGGAGGCCTTCATGATGGTAATGATCGAGCTGGTGACTATCAATCTTGGGCGTTACACTTAAATAGTCATATTGGTCCTTGGAATTTTCAGATTCAGCACGGTGAGTACGATTATGATATTGAAAATGCAAATCGCATGGCCGTTGGTGCCTACTCTTTTTACGATAGTATTGCAGCGAAAGCAACAACATCGAATGCTAATATTGCCTATAATTTAGCTGTGGATTGGGGGCCTGTTACAGGGGTACAATTTTATAATGACTATGGAATTATTTATGACAAGTCAGATAATAGTGAAGATACTTGGATGAATGTGACAGGATTTTCAGTCGCAGCTGGTGGACTTTTTACTTACTTTGATTTTGTAAATGCGAAGAATCAGCCTTTTGTTGGAGGCTCTATTGCCGGTGATAGTGATGATGTAGAACAACGCTTCAACATTAATATTGGCTACTACTTCTAAGGAAAGTAACTATACCCAAGCCATCTCAAAATGTGGGTGGTTTGGGAGTAAGAGTGTAAATATATCGTTAATACAATTTGCACTCTGTATGACTAATTGATACTTTAAATTGAGGTATTGCACACCTGTGCATCTATTCTAATTATGACCCACCCGCACCTTCCATGTCCTTAAATAGTTGTAAGTAGGAAGCACAATGAAAATAAACCCGTTACCGCCGTTAAATAGTTTGGTTGCATTTGAAGCGTCAGCTCGCCACCTTAGTTTTACTTTAGCAGCACAAGAGCTAAATGTTACGCAGGGGGCGATTAGTCGACAGATTCGCCAATTAGAGGATTATTTAGGTAAGACTTTGTTCACAAGAGCAAGCCGAAGCATTCACCTAACCCCGGCAGGCTTACAATACTATCAAACAGTAAACCGTTCATTGTTAGACATAGCAGACATAACCGGTCAGGTTAAAAAGTGGCAAGGAGATAAAAAAATAACGGTTGCAACCACTAATGCTATGGCTTCATTATGGTTATTGCCCAAAGTTGCGGAGTTTCAAAATTTACATGATGATATAGATTTACGAATTCTTGCTTCTGACAATATCGTTGATTTAACAAAGTTAGAATCTGATATAGGTCTTTTTTATTGTCGCACGCCTCCTCTAGATGTAAATGTTACCCCCTTATTTAGTGAGGAAGTATTTCCTGTCTGTAGCCCTGGATATTTAAGTAAAATTGGCAACCCAACAGCAGCAAGCGAGATATTTTCAAAAACTATTTTAAACTTAGATGAAATGCAAATGGGTTGGGTGAATTGGGAGGAATGGTTTACAGGCGTAGATCTTGATTTTATTGAACCAAAAAATCGAGTCAATATAAATAATTACCCTATGCTGTTGCAGGCGTGCATTAATGGTCAAGGCATTGCTTTGGCATGGGGATCACTTGTTGATGAATATTTACAAAGTGGGGTATTAATACGTCCAACAGAACACGTGCTGGCAACAAACTCTAAGTTTTCAATGCTTGAGCCTAATAATGGTGGGCGTGTGCCTGCAAGTGTTAAATTGTTCAGGGAATGGTTACTAACACAATTACCCATAGAGGTTGGTGATACAGGCTTAATTTGATTTTATGATACGAGAAAGCTCCCGTATACTGCGGGAGCTTTTTTATAACGAATTAAAATTAAAATTAAAGTTACTCTGTTTTATGAGTGGGGTTTAAATGCTCAACAGGCCCATCTAGCTGCTCTTTACAGGGATGAACATGCTGTGGCAGCATAGCCCAAGGTTTTGGCTCACGACGTATACTGTAAAAAAGTGTGACTCCCATCATTAATATAAAAATGGAAATAGGGAAGCCAATGATAATAGAGGCATATTTAATCGCCTGTAGGCCACCCGCGTATATTAAAACCCATGCAATTAGCGCGATAACAATACCCCATAAAATACGAATTGATTTTGGTGGTTCAGTATCGCCAGCTGCATCTAGGATACATAAAATTAAAGTTCCTGAATCAGCCGATGTAATAAAGTAAGTTGCAAGTAAAATGCAAGCAAGTACGCTTAATAACTTACCAAGGATCGCACCATCTAAGTTATCAAATAAAGTGAATAATGCACGCGTACTATCTTTCTTCGTTGCATTTAATATTTGACCGCCAGTAAATTCGACAGTGTCTATTTGAGCTTCTGAGTCTGCTATTACGGTTTGTTGTTGGTGAGCAACTCGCTCATTTTGTTCCATTTTAAGTGCACTTCCACCAAAAACAGATAGCCAGATAAAGGCAATGACTGTTGGAGCAACAAGTGCACCTCCAATGAGCTCTCTGATCGTGCGCCCGCGGGAAATACGCGCTATAAACATCCCTACAAAAGGTGCCCACGTCATCCACCAAGGCCAATAAAAAGCAGTCCAAGAGCTTTGCCAACCTGAATCACTTTGAGTGTCGGTCCATAGGCCCATACTGACTAGGTTTTGCATATAGTTACCAGTACTTTCCATAAAAATATTAAGAACATACCGGGTAGGACCTATTGCTAGAACAATTAGTACTAATAAAAGTGACAGTAACATATTCCATTGAGATAAAAGCCGAATACCACGGCCAACCCCTGACAACACAGATCCAACAGCAATTGTACACAAAGTAACAATTAATATTGATTGGGTCATTAAGCTCACCTCAATACCAAAAGTTTGCTCTAATCCTGAGTTGATCTGAATAACACCTAAACTTAATGTTTGGGCAATACCAAATGCAGTTACGGCAACAGTAATAATATCTGCAATATGGCCAATAGGTCCGTAAATACGCTCGCCAACAATAGGATATAAAATCGATCTAAATGTAAAAGGTAAGCCTTTACGGTACGAAAAGTAAGAAAGTGCCAGTGCAACAATGACAAATAACGACCATGGGTGGAGTCCCCAATGGTAAAAGGTGAGCTGCATAGACATTGAAGCCGCCTCATCAGTTAGTCCCTTAGTAAATGGATTAGAGGCATAGTGCCACATTGGCTCAGCGACTGACCAAAAAACTAACCCTATACCCATTCCCCCTGAAAATAACATGGCAATCCATGCCCAAAAACTGAACTCGGGTTTATCGTCATCATTTTCACTTAACCTAATATGACCATAACGGCTAACCATAAGGTAAGCTAAAAATCCAACGACTAAAGTGACTAAGCCGATAGAAAACCACTTCATATTGTAAAGTAGAAAGGTAGATAAAGTTTCGAAATATTGCCCCGCTTTATTTGCAAGTATCACAATAAATAATATAAACGCAATGAGTATAACTTTTGACGCTATCGTCACCGTGGGATTTAGTCCTTTGAGGACCCCCGACTTAGCTCGAATGACGGATTTTTTCATGTGTGTGCCCCGATGTTGTTTTTCTTGTTGTTGAATAAGTTTTAAGAAACTAAAAAATTAACCAGTATTTTACAAATGATTAATTCTCATTGGTTCATGAGTTTTGGTTATGTGAGCGCTTAGCACTGTGAGCTTCAAAAATGAATAAAATGACAACGCATGATAAAAACTCATAGATAGGAGGCTAATTAATCGTTTGTTTAGTGCGTTTTTGTTAATCAAAATCAACTCAATTGATAACAAAATGTAGTTGCGCTGAATAGGCTTATTTGAAGTTGGGTTGTATCTAACATTTAAAGAAAGCCATGGTGTTTCTGCAATTGTATGTACCGTCACTTCCACACTTGGAGATACAACAATGAGCATTGCAAAACAAACAATTATTCCTATTCAACAAATTGACCAAGTACTAAACCCTATCCATGAAGCAACGGGTATGCCTAATGAAGCTTATACAAATCCAGAATATTTTAAATTTGAGCGTGACCACGTCTTTAGTAACACTTGGGTGTGTGTCGGTTTTGCATCTGATTTAATAAAAAATGGGTATGTTTTACCTATTGATTTTATGGACTTGCCCTTATTGATGATGAAAAACCGCCAAGGTGATGTGCAAGTATTTCATAATGTATGTAGCCACCGTGGAATGAAGTTAGTACACGAAGCGGGTGAAGTTCAGGGCATGATCCGCTGCCCTTATCACTCTTGGACATATGATTTAAATGGCAGTCTAAAAGGCACACCTCATGTGGGAGGTATAGGCAAACATAAGGACGATCGCTTTAAATGTGAGCAACACGGCTTAAAACCACTGCGTTCAGCTATATGGATGGATATGGTATTCGTCAATTTATCTGCTGATGCGCCAAGTTTTGAGCAACACATTGCGCCTCTTCAAAAGCGTTGGCATGAATTTTTAGGCGATGATGGGCTTAGTTTGTTACGCAGAGCAAATATGGGCGGTCACCTCGAAATTGAAGTTAAAAGTAACTGGAAGCTAACCATAGAGAACTTTTGTGAAGCCTATCACTTACCTTGGGTTCACCCAGCATTGAACACTTATTCGAAGCTAGAAGATCATTACAATATTATGTTTGATGAACGTTTTTCTGGTCAAGGAAGCTATAAATATAATTTATCCGATACTGCAGGTACACATCTTCCTAAATTTCCTAGCTGGCCAGAAGATAAACTGCGCCATGCCGAATACATTGCGTTGTTTCCAAATGTATTAATTGGCATTCAAGCCGATCATGCATTTGCCATGATGATTGACCCAATTAGCACTGACAAAACAATTGAGCGGCTACGCATATTTTATATCACAGATGAAGCAATTAAAGATGAATATGCTGCGTGTCGTACTGCAACACTTGAATCTTGGCGAGTTGTGTTTGGAGAAGATATCGGGGCTGTTGAGGGGATGCAGCAAGGTCGTTATTCACCGGGATTCGGTGGCGGTGCATTTTCACCTGAAATGGATACGCCAACTCACTTTTTCCAAATTTGGTTAGCGCAGCAAGTTAAATCAGTATCGGAGGCTTAAATGAAGCATTATTTAAATTATATCAATGGTCAGTGGGTCGATTCTGAGCAGCAACTTACTGTGATGAACCCTTCATCGGCCATGACATATGCAACAATAGCAAGTGCCACGATAAAAGATGCAGATAATGCAATGCAAGCTGCAAGCCTATGCGTGCAAGGCGGTGAGCTTTCGCAGGTGCGCCCAGCCATTCGCACTACATGGATGCTCAATGCTGCAAAAGCAATTAGAGATATAGCGGATGAAGGAGCTTTAGTTCTTTGCCGTGAAAATGGCAAATCACTTATTGATGCAAAAGATGAGTTTTTAGAAGCAGCTCGTTATTTTGAATATTACGGTGGTATGGCGGACAAACTTGAAGGCACATCTATCCCTTTAGGTAAAAACTATATTGATTTTACACAATACGTGCCAATGGGCGTGTCGGTACAAATTGTTCCATGGAATTTCCCCGTATCAATTTGTGCACGTTCTTTAGCTCCGGCATTGGCAGCAGGAAATGCCGTGGTAATTAAGTCACCCGAAATATCTCCTATTGGTATGGTGTACTTAATAAAAGCGCTGCAAAAAGCAGGCTTTCCTAAAGGGGCTATTAACTTACTGTGTGGTAAAGGCTCCACTGTCGGCAGCCACTTAGTTTCGCATAAAGATGTAAATCAGATTGTTTTTACAGGCTCAGTTCCTACCGGTCAGCGAATATTAAAAGATGCCGCTGCACGAGCTACTCCTTCAGTCATGGAGTTAGGCGGGAAGTCCGCAGCTATAGCTCTCGATGATGCAGACATACATAAGGTTATTAACAGTGTGCGCGCTGGAATTTTCTTTAACGCAGGGCAAGTTTGCTCAGCTATGTCACGTCTTTTAATCCATCAATCACGGTATCAAGAAATAAAAGATGCTGTGGTTGCAATGGCACAAAGCTTAGTGATTGGCTCAGGTGAACACCAAGTTGATTTAACGCCCGTGGTTTCTAAAGAACAACAAACCAGTGTATTAGCAATGATTGAACAAGCAAAGGAAGAAGGTGCAAATATACTCACAGGTGGTTTTGCACCTGATTTACCCGGCTATTTCGTCGCCCCAACGGTGATTGAAGCGACAGCTGATATGTCGATTGCTCAACAAGAGGTGTTTGGCCCTGTGTTAGTTGTGATGCCTTTTGAAGATGAACAACACGCTGTTGCCATTGCAAATGGCACTGAATTTGGTTTAGTTGCCGGTGTATTTGGTGAAAGGTTGAATCCGACTCTGCAAATTGCGCAACAGCTACGTGGTGGACAGGTCTTTATTAATGAATGGTTTGCTGGAGGGATTGAAACACCATTTGGTGGCGTTGGCTTGTCTGGTTTTGGCCGAGAAAAAGGCCAAGAAGCAATTTATAGCTATGTACAAACACGCAATATAGCCGTTCGTTTATAGCTTTAGGGTAATTATATTAGCTTAAAATGACCTGTATGCTTACATTTATATACAGTGAGTAGGTCATTTTTAGCTCAATCAGTAGGATTAGAAAAATGAAAAAGTGGCTTTGTATTATTTGTGGTCTGATCTACGATGAAGCTGAAGGCTGGCCTGCAGATGGAATTTTACCAGGCACTCGCTGGGAAGATGTACCTGAGGATTGGGTATGCCCTGATTGCCTTGTTGGTAAAGCTGATTTTGAAATGATGGAGTTAAGCGACGATGAAAATACGCTTGTATCAGCCCAAGCTATTGCGGCTCAACCTGACGATATAGCACCACTGAGCGCACCTATCGTTATTGTTGGCAGTGGACACAGTGGTTATCAAGTTGCAGCTGCATTACGTAGACAATCAAAAACAGTCGATATTACAGTATTTACAGCTGATGATGGTGCTTTATACAGTAAGCCTGCGTTGTCTAACTCATTTGCACAAGCTAAGAAAACAGCAGACTTACAAATCGAAATGGCCCTTGATTGGGAAAGTAGACTCAATATTCGTGTTTATCCTTTTACGCGTGTTGAACACATAAACCGTGAAACGAAAACCCTCTTGACAAGTATTGGCACATACCAGTACGGGCGTTTAGTGATCGCTACTGGGGCAACAGCCATCGAAGTACCTATTTCAGGTGATTGCAGTCACGTATTTAGCGTCAATGACTTGATGGATCATGATCGATTTACACGCCACCTTGGTCAAAAAAAACGCGTTGCAATTTTAGGGGATGGTTTA
This sequence comes from Pseudoalteromonas mucoides, assembly GCF_049257175.1. Lineage (NCBI taxonomy): Bacteria > Pseudomonadati > Pseudomonadota > Gammaproteobacteria > Alteromonadales > Pseudoalteromonadaceae > Pseudoalteromonas > Pseudoalteromonas mucoides. The sequence goes on along the minus strand of NZ_JBMMUC010000003.1, from coordinate 140,581 downwards.
ATTGGTTGTGAGTTTGCTAATGATTTAATAGCTAGTGGCTACCAAGTTTCTGTCATTGGGTTAGGTCAATGGCCTATGTCACGTTTGATCCCACGTGTTTTAGGTGAAGCTTTACAAGAAAAAATGTCAGAGTTAGGTGTTCAATGGTTTCTTCAAAACAGTATTAGCCATATAGGGCCAAATAATGATTCGGGCTCAATCGTTAAACTAAGCACTGGCGAAGAACTCGAAGTTGATATTGTACTGTCTGCGGTTGGTTTAAAGCCCAACACATACTTAGCAGAGCAAGCAGGACTTGATGTTGAGCGAGGCATAATTGTGAATGATTATGGCCAAACCAGCGATGAAGCTATTTTTTCTTTAGGAGATTGTGCTCAAACATCACAAGGTTGGCAACCTTATATAGCACCAATTAATCAAATGCTCCCAGCGTTGGTTAATAGCTTATTAGGTAAATTTGAAAAAGCTGAGTTTGTCGCGTCACCTGTGTTAGTGAAAACACCTATCATGCCTTTATCAATTTACCCCGTTGCAGCGCAAGCACAAGGACAATGGCATATTAAGCAGCAAGAAGAAGAGTTTACTGCCGTGTTTAACTGTGCAGAGGGTAAAGTATTAGGTTTTGCTTTATTGGGTAAACAGGTGCAATCGACACGCAATTATTGGCTTGGACAGATTGATTTACCAACACATGTTGTAACGGAGTAGCAAATGATTAATCTACCACATGATGATAATACTTGCGGCTGGTATCACGCGCTAACACCTCAAGTTGAAAAGCCGAGCTTAAAGGGCGCTCAAAGTGCCGATTATGTTGTTTTAGGGGCTGGGTTCGCAGGACTTGCAATGGCAAGACGTTTGGCTGAACTTGAACCCAATTCTCGTATTGTTCTAATTGATGCGCAACAAGTTGGCCAAGGCGCATCAGGGCGCAATTCTGGATTTGTAATCGATTTGCCGCATAAATTTTCATTAGAGCACCCAGATCCTGCCCATAAACAAAGGCTATTGTCGTTAAATCGTGCTGCAATTAAGCAGCTGTCATCTTTAATTGATAAACACAATATTGATTGTCAATGGTCCGCAGCCGGCAAATACCAAGGCGCGGTGGGGCCTCGTGGTGAAGCTTATTTAGACCACTTTGAACATTTAATGACAGACTTAGGGGAGCCATTTGAACATGTTGATAGTAATCAACTAGCTAAAGTACTGGGCACAGATTACTACAGCCGTGCTATTTATACCCCCGGTGGTTATTTAGTTCAACCTGCTGCGTTGGCTTGTGGGCTTGCAGCGAGTCTACCAAGCAATGTTGAAGTACTTGAAAATTCGCCTATCCAACGTTTAACAAAAGAGCAGGGAGCTTGGCAGTTACACGGAGAAAATGGCAGTATTAAAACAGCAAAGCTGTTATTAGGCACCAGTATTTTCACCCGCGAGTTTGGTTTTTTAAAGAACCGGCTATTACCCGTGATGACCTTTGCGAGCTGGACCCGACCATTAACCGATCATGAAATGCACCACTACAGCGGGACGCTTGATTGGGGGCTCACACCTGCTGACCATGCTGGCACAACTTTGAGAATGACCGCTGATCGACGCATTTTAATTCGCAATACCTATAAGCACGTTACGAAATATGGCAACAGCATTAACGATAAAGTGCGTGCAGACATTCAGAGCGAACATCGCAAAGTCTTTCTAGCTAGGTATCCCCAATTAGCTCATGTACCTTTCACTCATACGTGGGGAGGGAGCTATGCTATTTCACGAAATTTCACCAATTTCTTTGGCGAACTTGATGATGGGGTCTACGCCAGTGCTTGTGATAACGGTGTGGGTGTCGCTTGGGGAACAGTATCAGGTAGTTTACTGGCTGATTACGTCGTCGGCGCAACGTCAAATGCGTTGAGTGATATACAAAAAGTAACCGGCATACCGAGCTTAAATCCACCAGAACCATTCTTAGGTTTAGGGGTAAAAAGCCGGATCAAGCTGGCGAAATGGCAAAGCAGGAGTGAAATATGAAACAAGTAAAATTAGTTGACAGCAAACTACTTAATTTCAATGTACGTGGTGATAACCCTGGTATGGCTTATGTCGCGCGAGCGCTGAGCACTGAAATATCACCTAATATTGGTGTCGGATTTGCTAAATGGGAGGGCGCAGAGGTTGCATGGACTGTGCTCTACGATGAGGTTATTTTTGTTATTGAAGGTTGTTTTGAGCTCACTGCAGATGGCAAAACCCATCATGTATATCCGGGTCAAATGCTTTGGATACCCGAAGGAACAGAATTGGTTTACGGTGGCTATGCACTATTTGGTTATGTAGTGCACCCTGGAAATTGGAAGGAACTTCACGGTATCGTCTAAAGCCTATAACGTTAAACTTAGTTCCCAAGCCCTTAATTCAACCCGCCGTTAAGGGCTTTTTTAGTTAATTTAGTAATTAATTACGGATAAATAATGCTTATTGAGTAGGCAATTTTGTCATAGCAATAGAAGGACTATTCAACGGTTGTGCCTATAAAAACAGGCAGTAAATAAACAATCGCCAAAATACAGCAAAGTGCTGTTAGCTGAAGTAAGTAAGCAGCAAGGCCGAGCTGTAGCTCAGAAACATAATTTTGCTAGCAAATTATCATAGCTGAATTAAATTTTCTCCTTCATTTATCTGCGATCGTTTATGCGAAATAATGATTACAGTTTTTTCTATAAGTAGATTTTTTAGTGCTTGTTCTATACTAAGTTGGTTCTCTTTATCTAGGGCACTAGTGAATTCATCTAAAATCACTAGCTCCGGTTCTTGCAAAAAAGCCCTAGCGATAGCAATACGCTGCTTTTGACCTCCAGATAGTAAGCTGCCTCGATCACCTATTTTAGTGTTATAACCTTGCGGTAGCTGTGAAATAAAACTATGCGCATTTGCTTTTTTACAAGCCGAGATTACTTTTTCCATCTGCAATTCGGTGGGCGTTGAACCACAATCAGGAATGAGGTTTTCTAGGATTGAGGACGAAAATAAAATAGGATCTTGTTCAACATATGCAATGGAGTTTCTATAGCTATTTATATTCTGGCTAGTTAGATATAGATTGCCAATACGGATCTTTCCATCAGTTGGTAAATAATAGCCTAATAATAGTTTTGCGAGTGTTGATTTTCCTTTTCCGGATGGACCAGAAATTATAGTTGTTTGCCCATGTTTGATATGTAGATTGAGTTCATCAAAAATGAGTTGCGTTTCGTGGTCAGGATAATGAAAACTGATATCTTCGAAGTGAATATCACCAAACGTTACTTTTTCTATGGGGTATTGAGGTTCAATATCATCTTTACTTTTGAGAAGATCAAACAAGTAACGGGTTGCTCCTAAAGAGTGCATCCATTCAGCCCAAAACCCTGCAAGCATATTTAAGCTGGTGAATGTCATACCTAGATATAAAACGTAAGAGGCTAACTCGCCAATAGTGATCGCTTTTTGCTGGATAAGGTGACTACCAAGAATAAGCATTAAAATGAGGCTACTGAAGATTAAAAAGTTAAAAAAACCTTGAAATATAGCGATAGCTGATGCTGTTTTTTTTGCACACGATGCATAGTGCGAATTGGTATTACTATATCTTTTTTGACTGGATTTAAACCAATTATAAAGTTTAATCAGTGTGTGACAATTTAAGTTATCAAATGCAACCTTATTTGTTTTGGCTAATGCGTTTTGTTCAGACTCTGATAAGGCTTCCACCTTTTTGCTAAGTATTTTAGTAGCCAAAATAAAGATTGGAATACTAAATAATAGAATTAGGGATAACATTGTTGATAAAGTAAACATCATTATAATGCAACCAGTAGCAACTATCGCAGAACGTAGAGCTAAAGCTGCACTCGTTGTTAATACATCTTTGAGTGTTTGAGTGTCAGATTGAATCCTACCAGCAAGTTCAGCAATATTGTTTTTATCATAATAACTGGCTGTTTTAATAAGTAAATTTTTATGTAATTTTAGTCTCAGCTGGGTTATTACTTTAATACCTAACTTTTCAAATAAATAAAAACGAACGGCACTGACGATAGAAAAAAGAATTATCGCGATTAGAACTAATAAGTGAAATATATCAAATAATGACGGCGGAGCGTTGCCATCTACATAATAATTTACTATTTTTGGTAGCATTAGCTGAGCCGCAGCCGTGATTAACATAATAATTATTGCAATACATACATCATATTTGAAAGCAAACAATAAGCCTAATCGTTGCATGTGCTCTGATGAATATCTCAACTTTCATTTCCTAGTAGTTGTTGTTCAAAATAATGCCAATTTTCATCATCAACCATTCCTTGCCCTTCAACTTCACGTTGTTCGTTTACAAATAAGTATGCCGGTGATATTTCCTGCGGGTTAATGGCTTTATAATCTTCGAAATTTAGTTGCCATATATCCTTAATTAGTGAGGAGTTATTAAAAAACTTGTCAATATTGATCATTTTATTGTGAATTACTATTTTTACTGCGACACCTTGTTCATGTGCAATTGAAATCAGTTTTTCAATTTTTTTAATCTTACTTTTACATTTAGGGCAGTTTGTAGCGAGGAATATAAGCGCACTTGGGGTTTCTATCTTGGTTTCTAAAGAGGAGTGATCCCAAAGTGAAATAGCTGAAGTAATTGGGAATGTACTGAGATTAAACGTAGGTGCACTGAGTTGGTTTTTTGCATCCATTAATTTTTTTATGATGATAATGTTTAAAATTAGGCTCAATAAAGTGAAAAAAGCCAGCCCAGTAATAATTACTTGCCAAATAGTATTAATATGCATTTAGTTACTTCGCTAAAATAAATGAATAAATAGGTCTAATATTTATAAGTATTGCCATTGTAGCTACTGCAAGGAACATTAAACTGGCGTTATATAGTTCTAATTTTAATTCAGCATGCCATATGGATAAAACTAAACTCGCAACCAGTAAAATAATATTTCTGAATAAGTCTTGCCACCCGAGAGTATTTTGTTCTCCAAAACACGAACATTGGATTTTCTTACCTGAAAATAGTGAATAAGCCGGAATACAAACAAATAAAAACATAACAATATTCAAAATAATATAAATGGAAGGTAGGTCATCTGCTAGGAGCAATATTGGAAAAATAGCGAGTTCAACAGTAACAATAATTGAAGCAACTACTTTAGATATTGTGTTAGGGACTTTGAAAGTAAGCTCTAATGAAGCTGCAAACTCCTTAAAAATAGTTAGTTTTTTTATGCCTGCATAGGTGAAAGTTGTTATTAAAAGCATTGCACAGAATATACTTATCAAAAACATGGGGGCTCCCTTAGCTATTAACTTGCCATTTCGGGTTTAATCCAGAGGTGTCTTTCCAACGACTGGCAACACGCTGTGAGCTTACAATCACAGTGTCACACCAAGGCGACTCTATATCTGCACGGTTTCCACCACCAATAAGACCTATAAAGGCTTCTATTACTGGCCAAGTAATAGCATTAATTTCATTGTTATTGATACATGGCAGTGTTAATGCTTCAAGCTGTTTACCAGTTACAGCGTAATCGTGACTGTGAAAACTAAACATTAACGCTTCTATGATATTATTTTGTGAAGTGTTTGAATGCTTATCTTCGAGCATTAATAGTTCCTGGGCTATTTCTTTAACTTCAAGGACTGTCCGATAAAAAGCGGTTAATGTAGGCGGGAAAATATGCTCACAGAGCATCCCTAGCATGTTACTTTCGGGTGATATCTCTGCGTCAAACCATTCCTTCGACATTTTGCTGAATAATTTTATATCGGCACTGGATAGCGCCGAGCAGCCATCTTCTTGACCTCCATGCAAATGAGGATCAATCGCTGAAAATATAGATAATGGAGAGTAATAAATAGTATTTGCACCTAAGGCCAACAATGTTCCAGATGATTGGCAATAATGAGGTGCAATAATATTGAAATGATCACAGTAATCACTTATTAGTAGTGCTATTCTCCTTCCTGCATTTATATCGCCTCCTCGAGTATAAACTACGATGTTAATTGTGCTTTGATAGCCAATGCTATTTAAATGATTATAAAGCTCGCTTAGAATAGCCATATCAAGGTGTGAAGCTGCAATGATTATCACAGGGTGGCTGTTTAGTTCCTTCTGTAGTTTATTTATAGCAGGGATTGTTATTTCATTAATATTTTCATTAAAAGTCGATTCATTCATATACATGCGCTCAATAATGTATTCGTTAATGCTTCAATCATTTTTAATTCAGGTACGTTCTCTTCAATATAGTGAAATTGACCACATGGATTGTTCTCTAAAAAAACATATTCGCCTTTTGGTGTCACAATAAAATCAAGTGCAGAATAGTTGAGGTTATAACTTTTCATCAATTTTAAACATGCATCTTCTAATTCTTTTGGTAATTTATAAACAGACATTGGAACGCGAACATTTAAATTTCTACAGTCAATTTTTGTTTCAGGGTGTACTTGAGAGTCTATTTTTGCAGCGAATACTTTTTTACCAATAATAGTTATTCGCAGTTCATATGCTTTCTCAATATAAGCTTGAAATTGGTTTGGAATTAAACGCAATGCTTCAGTATTTTCTAACATATCGCTGTCAATCAATGTAGTAGCTACCCCTACACTTTGTCCTGTATCGCTGTGAATTACGGGATCAGACATAACTTTAAAAACTATTTTTTTATGTCTCATATAAAAAGCTCTGATTTCACAAGGATCATTGCTGATTAATGTATCTGGTATATTTAAACCAAGCTCTGTAGCTCTTTTTAATTGCTCACCTTTCCACATTGCAGCGCGCAAAGATTTTGGGTGGCTCATCCAAAAGCAATCTAGCGTGTATAAAGCACTAAACAAAGCATGTTCAGTTTCATCATTTGCGAATGTGTTGGTCTCTTTTTCCATATCAGTTGATAAATATGAAAAATTTGCGGATTTTCTTAACCAGACAGCACCAATTTCACTTAATTCAATTTTTTGTTTTGTTAGATTATTTTCTAAGGTGGCGGATGCAGAGTTACAATTGATTGATTGGTTAAAGCTATAATTTTTGGGAAATTCATTTAATGTTAAAAAAAAATAATTTGCTTTTTTTTGTTTGAGAAATTGTATGGCTTTCTCTACATGGTAATCTTCACAATAACTTATAATAAGTACAGTTTTCATTTTCCCTCCATGTAAAATAATTATATACCCAATACTTTAAAACTATTATTAAGTACAGCTGAACACTTTAATGATTAGGACGTAAATAGTGATTAATAACGATCTCATACAAAGATTAATGCTAAAAAGACAATCAACTACAAACATCTGATTGTCTTTTTTTGATACTAACTTATTAGCACCAAATACCATTATCACGAGCCCAGCGAGTATCACCTCGAGCCCAAGGCCCTGAACAACCTGCAGTAGCTGCCTTATCTGTCGCTTTCCATTTCTTATCTTGTTTCACTGTATTTTTATTAGCAGCTGCAAAAGCGAAAGGTTTAGTGTTTTTCATATTAATATCCTTTTGTTTGTATATTATGACCTTGTGGTCAAATACCAAACTACATGCGTTTCTCTTATAGGTCAATATGTATCTAAATTGTTTTTTTTGTTAATTAAATGGTTTGGTTAAGAGTGTTAGTTAGCGTAGGAATTTTTAAAAGTGATTATGAACTTTTATTCTAAAGTTTTTATATCAGTGAACTAATAATATTAAAAAATTTAGGAGTTATGGGCTCGTTCATAGTGTTTTGCAATAAAAATAACTAACTCTATTGCCCGAAGTTTAATTGCTCGTGGTAGTACGAGACTAAAGTCTATGAGTTAAATTTTTTCACTCATTGGGTTTGTTTTTATCGTTTGTTGAAATTGTTAGAAGCGCTTAAAGTTCAGTTGTCGGCAACAAAGACGACGTAACTTAATAGGAATATAATCGTGAAACTTACACTAATCAAAACCATCGCACTTGGCTCATTATTAACTTGCTCAGCAGCGGCTATGGCTGGCGGCAGTGACTATAAGTTAATGGTTATTGAACAGGCAACAGCGCCGCAGCAATTAGAAGAGTCTTTCAATGGTTGTGCATTAAATGTTAAATCAAAAAACTATGCAGAAGCTGAAGCCATTTGCACAAAAGCAATTGAGTTATTAAAAGTGACAAAAGGGCGTAAACTCAAAGTACGCGAGCTGACATCATTCGCTTTAAGCAACCGTGGTATATCACGTATCAAGTCAAAAAATGATACAGCGGGTTTGGCAGATTTATATGAAGCAACACAGATTTCAAATAACACGTTAGTGTCTCATAACCTAACGCTTGCTAAAGAAGACTTATCTTTATAAGTATTTATTGATTAACACAATCTAAAGCATATTTTAAAGCCACGCTAGTTATCGCTAACGTGGTTTTTTTGCGTTTAGAATATATTTTATTGCATTGCTACTGCTAGTTGGTGATACAGGCCAATTCCGATGGTGACGTTAAAGGCAAAGGTGACTCCTAAAGAGCTAAGCATAGCAAGGCCGATGTCTGCTTTAGGGATCGCGGCTTTGATAGCCGCAGGGGCTGCAATATAGGAGGCACTCGCCACTAAACTTGCTAATACAACCACAGAGCCTAGCTCAAGATTTAACATTGTTCCAACTGCTACACCGATGACACCTAAAAACAGTGGTGAAATTAACGCGAATAAAGCAACACGCCAGTGGTGCCATGGAATAGGGCGCAATGTTTTGGCTGCTGTTAAGCCCATTTCTAATAAAAATAATGCCAACACAACCTTAAAGCTGCTGGTTAGTAGGCTGGTAACTTGGCTACCTTGCTGCGTGCCGTACAGCATGCCGATGATCACGCCTCCCACTAAAAGGATAATGCTTTTATTGGTAAGAGTCTCATGCCAGAGAGCTTTTAATGGCAGCGTGTGTGCTCCGCTGTTTTCTTTATCAAGTCGTCGGTATAGCAATAGGCCGACAATAATGGCAGGCAACTCCAGCATTACTAAATAAAGCGTTACTTCGGCACCAACCACTAGCTGTGATGATTCTGCATAGGCCAGTGCTACCGCAAATGTCCCCGCGCTGACCGAGCCGTAATGGGCTGCAATACTTGCGCTATTAGCGACAGAAAGTCTAACAAGGTATTTTAAAACGGGGTAGAGCATCAGCGGAATAAGTGCTCCCAACAACATTACTGAGCCCATTTCTGGTAGCAACTGCCAGCTTAAATTACCGTGTAATACCATGCCGCCTTTTAAGCCGATGGTCAGCATTAATAGTAAACTTAAGGTCTCGTAAGTTGCTTTTGGAATAACGAGATCAGAACGTAAAACCCCCGCAACTAAACCCAAAACAAAAAACATTACAACAATATCAGGCACACCTTTCCCCTTTTAATTTAAAGTTTCGCTATTGTAGATAAAATCATGCATTGTAAATAATAAAATGATTGGTAATTAGTTATAGGTTATTATCTATGGGTTAATTAATACTAGAGGTGTTTAGATAGCGATGGATTTAAGACATATTTCTTTTCGGCTGCTAGAAGTATTTATGAGTGTAGTAAAAACGGGCTCTATTAGTGAAACCGCTCGCAGTCTGCACTTAACTCAGCCTACGGTGTCACTACAAATGAAACGGTTGCAAGAAGCAGTTGGTGAACCATTAGTTCTTATGCAGCAACAAAAGTTAGTCGTAACCGAGGCCGGCCTTGAACTGTTTAAAACGTGTCAGCAAGTTTTTGGTCAGTTTGATGATTATAAAGATTTTTTAACTGAGCTTCGAGGCGGTGAACGAGGGCGCTGTAAAATCGCCATGGTAAATACGGCACAATATATTTTGCCCAAACTACTGGGCCCTTATAGTAACTTGCATCCTCACGTTGAATTGCCACTAGAGATTGGTAATAGAGCTGAAGTGCTTGCTCGATTTGAACGAGGGGAAGATGATATTTATGTATTCAGCCACCCACCATCACTTGAACATGCTCAAGCGGCACGGTTTTTACAAAACCCGCTTGAGTTTATTGTGCCTTTTGATCACCCCTTAGTAAATGCTACAGATATTAGTTTAGGTCAACTTACGAGGTACCGTTTCTTATTACGTGAACCAGGATCAGCAACCCGTATGTTATTTGAAAGTGAGTTGCAAACGAGAGGGTTCGTGCTCAGCAACAGTGTTCAAATGGCCAGTAATGAAGCAATACGTGTTGCGGTTTCGTCAGGGATGGGAGTTGGGGTGCTTTCTCGTCACGTTCTGCCGCAAGGGGAGCATGGCTTTAAAGTTCTAAAAGTAAAAGAGACGCAGCTTGCGAGCCATTGGTATTTTGTTGTGCGTACTGACCGTCATATATCTCATGCAGCACGTAGTTTTTTACAATTTGCGCAAAATCACTTAGAGCAATACCTTGATGCTCGTTGGGTGTGCAATGAGTTAAATGAACTTAAACTCAATTAATTTATTACTATTTAATGCTTGGTGTTGAATCTCTAAGTATTAAATTAGGTTGGAACACGTGATTTATTGTTATTCCTGTGTGCTTGTATATATCTTTCAATACTAAATTAGCAGCCATTTTCCCCATCTCTGGCACTGGGTTGTTGATAGTGGTTAATGTTGGGTATAAGTAATTGGTGAATATCACGTTATCGTAACCCATAATGGCTAAGTCTCTAGGGAGATTAAACCCGTGTTCGCGAGCATACTTCATTGCACCAGAGGCCATTTCATCATTAGCACAGACTAAAGCAGTAAATGTGGCTTTATTATCAATAAAGTGTTTTAAACCATCATTACCACCGGTTTCTTTAAAATCACCGATGTAAAATAAGTTTTCGTTAAAAGTTAAATCAAACTCAGCGAGTGCTCGCTTATGGCCTTTAAAACGGTCTGATGCATCGGGTTTAAATTGTGGTCCAGCAATATAGGCAATGTTAGTATGACCTTTAGTGATCATTGTTTTAGTCGCAAGGTAACCACCCATTTCATTGTCTAAACTGATGCAGTTATCCTTGATTTCTTCGACGTAACGACTCATTAAGTAGATTGGGGTTTTACCTTTACTAAGCCCAATTAAATACTCGTTTGATACCGCTTCAACATGGGCAATAATGGCGTCACAATTACGACTAATTAAAAACTCAAAACCACTTTTTTCTTTGCTTTCGTCACTGTGCCCTGGCGTAATAATGACGTGCTTACCTGCAGCCCGAAGTTGTTCTTCAATTGCTGACATCATCTGACCGAAAAAGGGACCGTCAAGCTCTGAGACTAAAATGCCAACGCTGCTGGTTCGACTTGAAGCAAGTGAACGGGCAATAGAGCTTGGTTGATAACCAAGCTCTTGCATTGCTTCCATTACTTTTTTCTTGGTTTTTTTACTAACATAGTCATTATTGTTCAGAACTCTGGACACAGTGGACAGGGATACGCCTGCAAGCTCTGATACCTGATAAATTGTCGCCATTGTTTTCCTAACTTTAATGCGTTGTTATGTAAAATACTTTTATAAAGCAGTATTGTGCGTGTCCCGTAATTTACACATTACCGCGCCTAATTGCCAAGTCTTCTGTAATTTTTTGTGTCATTACTGAGGTAAGCGGATAAATTAACATCAAGGCAGCCCCTAAAAATGCAAATGCAGCAGGTATCCAGCTCATTAATAATTGCATACCTGGTAATGATTGGCTGATAGTTGACTCATCCATTCCGCTATAGCCATAACCTGCTAACACAACAAGCACTAATGCGCCGGCAAAACCACCACCGGTTTTTTGTACAAATGTGCCTGCTGAATAAATTAGGCCAGTAGCACGGCGGTGGTGTTTCCATTCTGAGTAATCGGCAGAATCACCTAGCATGCTAAAAAAGAGAGTCGGCATCATGGCTGCAAAAAACTCCGCGGCACAACCAAAGGTAAATATTGCAACAATATTATCACTGGGCACCCAATAAAATGCGGTTGTTAACAACCCACTTAATACCAGCGAAATAATAAACAAATTACGCTTACCAATCAGTTCAGCAAGCTTACCTGTAGCAAGTGCACCAAAAATAGACACCACTAATAAGGCGACAAAATATTGCCCCGCCATAAGTTCATCCGCCACTTGGTACTTAAAGTAATAGGCAATCACACCGTATTTGATACCGTTGAACATCATGGTTAAAAAGCCAATACCGAGTAAAATTAACCAAGGTTTATTGGTGAGTAAGTCAACCATGTCTTGTTGTGTGCCAGTTAAGCTTGACTGATCTTTATTGAGCAATTTTTTTATAACATAAGTCATTGCGGCCATCACACCCGTGAAGAATAACCCACTGTATATATCGCGATAATAAAAAAACAGTGTGGTTGCAAGCAGGGGTAAAATAATAAAGGGGAGGTTTTTAGTCAGATCTTTTAACTCTGTTTTCAAACTGCCCTCGTTTGATGAGTGGGGGATCACTCGCTCTTTGGTTGAGACAAAGGTGATTACCATGAGGGCAATGAGCAGTGCGGCGAATAAATACATGGTAAACTGATAGCCTTTGGCATTATCGCCAGCCCCAAAATAAGCAACTAACTCAGGTAAAAATCCCATTACTAACAAGCCACCGGCAAAAGCACCAGCAAAGCGGAAGCTCGAGAGCTTAGTTCGCTCAGTATCATCAGGAGTCATGACCCCCATTAAGGCTGAGTAGGGCACATTGCTTACAGTATAGGCTAGCGTTAGACCAATATACGTGACGTAGGCATAAATAAGCTTATTTGTTTCACTAAAGTCTGGTGTGGTAAAGCACAGCACCATAAACAAGCCTAAAAATGGGGCTGACCATAAAATCCATGGTCTAAACTTACCAAAGCGGGTGTGGGTGCGATCAGCAATCATACCCATAATTATGTCGGTAACACCATCAGAGAGTCTTACTACCAAAAATAACATGGCAGCGGCGGCGGCTGAGATACCAAAGGTGTCGGTATAAAATACGGCAAGATAGGCAAGTGCACCACGCCAGACTAAGTTAGCGCCGGCATCGCCCATGGCATAGCCTATTTTTTCATATAAAGGGATTTTATTCACTGTGTGTGTTTCTTATTGTTGTTTAAATTGGCGGCCTAGTTTGTGAAAAATTCAGGCCGCTTATAAAAGGGGTTATCTGCTAGTAATTAATTTACTATACGCAAGACCACTGGCTTTTACTGTACGTTGTTGAGTTTGATAATCAACGTAAACAATACCAAAACGTTTTAAGTAGCCTTCAGCCCATTCAAAATTATCCATTAAGCTCCAGGCAAAATAACCGTCGACAACCACACCTTGCTCAGTTGCATTATGCAGTGCATTGAGATGGTCTTGATAGTAATTTATCCGATCTGCATCGTTTACCTCACCGTTTTGTATCGTGTCAGCCATGGCTGCACCATTCTCGGTAATATAAATAGGCGGCAAGGTGTATTTTTCATTTAATGAGACTAGTAAGTCAGTTAATGCTTGCGGGTAAATTTCCCAACCGATATCAGTTAATGGGCCTTGATGGGGTAGCTCATGATAAAAATCAGTGTCGCTTGCTTGGTAATGCAAACGGGTATAAAAATTAACCCCTAAATAATCTAAAGGCTGAGCGATAATTTCCATATCTCCTGGCTGAATGTCAGGGCGCTGCTCAGGAGGGAGTTGATTGATTATTTCAGGGTATTTACCTTCCATCACAGGGCGCATATACCATTGGTTTATGTAATCATCAGCAAAGGCTGTGGCTTGTAAATCCGCATCAGACTGACTCACAGGGTAGCAAGGAGTAAAATTAAGCACGATGCCATTTAAGGCGTTAGGACAATTTTTGGTCAGTACTTGCATCGCTAAACCATGGCCTAGTAATAGGTGATGCGCCGCTTTGCGGCCATATTCACGTCCCACAATACCGGGGGCATGTACACCTATTTCGTAACCTAAGTATGAGCTACAAAAAGGTTCGTTTAATGTTGCGTATGAGTGAACACGCTCGCCAAAGGCTGTACTGATTAAATCGGCGTATTTTGCATATTCATAAGCTGTGTTGCGATTTAACCACCCTCCATCATCTTCTAGGTATTGTGGTAAATCCCAATGGTAGAGCGTAACAAATGCTTTAATGTTTCTACGTTTAAGCTCATCTAAAATATCGGTATAAAATTTAACACCTACTGGATTTAAATGACCATCCGCTGTCATTACCCTAGGCCAAGATATTGATAGACGATAGGCATCTACGCCTAATGAGTCGATTAATGCGATGTCATTAGGCCAATTATTATAGTGATCGCAAGCAATTAGCCCGTCGGAATTATCGGCAATTTTACCTGGTGTTGCGCAAAAGGTATCCCAAATGCATGGAAGTCGGTCGTCTGCACCGCCCTCAATTTGAAATGATGCTGTGGCAACACCAAAAGTAAACTCTTTGCTAAGAAGCGGTGAGTTAGCGGGTAATGATAGTTGTTTCATTAATAGAAAACCTCTGCTTGCTGATACGGTCGATAAACGTATTTCTTTAATTCAAATTTGTCATTATGTGAAAGCGCTTCCATAATTAATTTGATTAATGCTCTGCTATGGTATTTAATGTGATTTAGGGAAGCGCTTCCATATTCAGGTTAGTGACTATTTCTTGGCAGGTCAATAGTTAAATTTAGATAACAATAAATACTTGCTGAAATGCTAAGAGTAAAACCACACTGGGGTGAATATATGGGTCAGCCCGCGTTTTATAAACAACAAGTGACATAGGGTAGAGACAAAAATGATAAAACACTTACACACAACTAAGTTAACTGCGCTTAGCTTATTAACAAGCTTGGCGATTCTTACAGGCTGCGCAAAAGATGATATTGATAAACAAACCGAGACGACTCAATCTTCACAGCAGGTTGAAGCGCCCACGAATAACCTAGAGATATGGCCCAAGCTTGAGTATTCAGTCAAGCAAGACCCTAAACTTGAAGCGAAAATCAAACATTACCTTGAATCGATGACACTTGAACAAAAAGTAGCACAAATGATTCAACCTGAAATCCGTGATATTAGCGTGGAAGATATGCGTAAATATGGCTTTGGATCATATTTGAATGGCGGGGGATCGTTTCCTAATGCGAATAAACACGCAACGCCACAAGATTGGATAGCCCTTGCTGAGGCAATGTATCAAGCATCGGTGGATGATTCGTTAGATGGTAGCGCGATCCCTACGATGTGGGGCACTGATGCCGTACACGGGCATAATAATGTTATTGGTGCCACGTTGTTCCCTCACAATATAGGATTAGGTGCTGCAAATAATCCTGAGCTAATTGAAAAAATTGCCGCAGCAACCGCTATTGAAGTAATGGTAACAGGCATTGATTGGGTGTTTGCGCCAACTGTTGCTGTGGTCCGTGATGACAGGTGGGGCCGCACCTATGAAGGGTATTCTGAAGATCCTGAAATTGTTCGTGAGTATGCTGCAGCTATCGTAAATGGTTTACAAGGTCATGCTGATCGCGACTTTTTAAGTGATAGTCGCGTTGTGAGTACAGTAAAACACTTTTTAGGTGATGGCGGCACTGTGGCTGGCGATGATCAGGGTAATAATATTGACTCTGAAAAGGTGTTATTTGATATCCATGCGCAAGGCTATGTTGGTGGTTTGAGCGCTGGTAGTCAATCGGTGATGGCATCGTTTAATAGCTGGCACGGCAAGAAAAATCACGGTAATAAATACCTGCTCACCGATGTACTGAAAACAAAAATGGGCTTTGATGGCTTTGTTGTAGGTGACTGGAACGGTCATGGACAAGTGGCAGGTTGTAGCAATGAAAGCTGCCCGCAAGCGGTGAATGCTGGGCTTGATATCTTTATGGTGCCAACAGGTGCTTGGAAACCTTTGTACGAAAATACAATTGCACAGGTTAAATCGGGTGAGATAGCCATGAGTCGTATTGATGATGCCGTTTCTCGTATTTTAAGAGTCAAGCTAAGAGCGGGTTTATTTGAAAAACCAAGTCCCGCGAAACGTCAATTTTCGGGTAAAACGCAGTTGATTGGTGCGCAAGCGCACCGTGATATTGCTCGCCAAGCAGTACGAGAATCATTGGTATTACTGAAAAATAAAAACAATATTTTACCGCTTTCTGCCAATTCACATGTGTTGGTGGCGGGTGATGGCGCAGACAATATTGGTAAACAGTCAGGTGGTTGGAGTATTACGTGGCAAGGCACCAATAATGAAAATGCGGATTTTCCCGGTGCGACATCAATTTACGCTGGCTTAGAGGCGCAAATAACTGCTGCTGGTGGTACGGCAACACTAAGTGCGGAAGGTGAATACGATAAAAAACCAGACGTGGCAATTGTTGTCTTTGGCGAAGAGCCTTATGCAGAAGGGCATGGCGATAGAGACAACCTAGAATTTGAACGCAATAATAAAAAGTCATTGGCGTTATTAAAGCAACTTAAATCACAAGGTGTCCCTGTTGTGTCAGTATTTATATCTGGCCGCCCAATGTGGGTTAATGCTGAATTAAATGCATCAGATGCCTTTGTTGCGGCTTGGCTGCCTGGTACGCAAGGAGAAGGTATTGCTGATGTGCTGCTTACAAACGCTGAAGGTGGTATACAGCATGATTTTAAAGGTAAGTTATCGTTTTCATGGCCAAATACACCGCTGCAAACGACAGTCAATAGAGGCGATGATGACTATTCACCCTTACTGCCGTATGGCTTTGGTTTAAGTTATGGTGATGGCAATACGTTGGCTGATGACTTAAATGAAGACTCAGGTGTGAGTATTGATAATTTAGCACCCCTAGCCATTTTTAATGGTGCATTGATTAATCCATGGCGATTATTTATAAGATCAGCTGACCAACAACAGCAAGTGACAAGTAATAGTGTGAAGTTTGCTGGGGTTGAATACCGAACAGAAGATAAAGATATTCAAGAAGATGCGATGTCATTTGTATTTACAGGTTCAGGTTTAGCGACAGCTGAAATCAACAGTAACTTTACGGAAGATAAGGTCGCTTATGTTGAGGCCAACTCAGCGCTAAGTTTTGAATACAAAATCAGCCAGTTACCAAGTTCTGCGTTTTATATTGCCATGACCTGTGAGCATGGCTGCGGCGCGCGTGTTGATATTAGTAATCAACTGCAAAGTGTAGAGCTAAACAGCTGGCAAACTCTCACTATTGACCTAAATTGTTTTGCCGAAAAAGGACTTGATTTTGCCAGAGTAACGAGCCCTTTCTCTTTACAAACAGACGGTGATGCGGCTATTTCCATCGCGAATGTTAATTATGTGCCCCACAGCGCTACAGATGCCATGATGACCTGCCCAGGTAATTAAATGCTAAGTATACCAACTCAGTTAATACGTTAGTTGGTTTATATTTTGTTGTGTTGTCCAAAGCCCTTTAAGCAATTAAAGGGCTTTTTTAGCGGTTATTCAGCAGGGCAATATTGTTGCAAAAAGGCTTGGTGTGAGGGAAGTTGTGATACTCGTTGGCTGATTTGTTGTTTAATGCTATTTAAAAAGCGGGTTAATTCATCGTCACTCATTAAACTTGCAATCAAATGATGTTGTTTTGGCATTATCCCTTGCCCCAACATAACTTGCACCCACGAATCGACTCTGAAAATATCACCATCATCTAAAAATACCCGACCAGTTTGTTTAAATAAGCTAATTTTATGGGCAAGAGTGTCTGGCACTTCCATACTCTGGCAGTGTTGCCAAAATTCACTGTCAGTACGTTCAGTGACTTTATAGTGCAGCACGATGAAATCGCGAATATTTTCGATCTCACTTTTAAGCTGCTTGTTGTATTCATTTATGGCTTGCTCTGTAATGCCATTAAATGGAAATAACCGCATAAAACGAATAATGCCAGACATAATTAAATGAATACTGGTGGACTCAAGAGGTTCAACAAAGCCACTCGCCAAACCAAGCGCGAGGCAGTTTTTATTCCAACCTTTACGTCGGCGGCCAGTTTTGAATTTTATAACCCTGGGCTCAGTTAAGGTTTCACCTTGGATATTATTTAGCAATAATTGCTTGGCATCAGCATCGGCGAGATAGCGGCTGCAATACACTAGACCATTGCCGACACGTTGTTGTAAAGGGATTTGCCATTGCCATCCCGCGTCGTGGGCAATAGCCCGCGTGTAAGGAAGAATATCGTCACTTATGGCTTTAGTTTGCACGGCAATTGCACTGTCACACGGTAGTAAATGAGACCAGTCTTCGTAACCGGTATGTAGCGCTTGCTCGATCAATAACCCTCTAAAGCCGGTACAATCAATAAAGAAATCTCCGGTAACAGTGTTGCCATCTTCAAGGGTTAAACTGTTTATATAACCTGTATCGGCAGATTTATTAACCTGAGTTATTTTACCTTCTCGGCGCTTTATACCTAAATTTTCAGAGAATTCACGCAAAAATAATGCATAGCGACTGGCATCCATGTGAAAGGCATAATTAATTGGGTTTCTCGGGTTGAAGGCAAATTTACCTTGTTTAGCCGCTTGGAGTTCATAGCAGTATTGGCCAAACTCAGATTCTAAGCCAAGTGATAAACTATGGAGCCAAAAATGATGGAATTCACCGGCCCAACATTCTTTACCTGTCATACCAAATGAGTGGATATAATCGGTTTCTTTTTGGCCCCAGCTTTCAAAACTGATCCCCAGTTTAAAACTCGCTTGGGTGGCTTTCATGAAGGCCTGCTCATTGATCCCTAATAACTTATGAAATGTGCGTATAGGCGGTATTGTGGCTTCGCCAACACCGACAGTGGCAATCTCATCTGATTCAATTAGCGTTACGGTTATATTTTTACCCAATAGTTTGCACAATGCTGCGCCTGCCATCCAGCCGGCGGTTCCGCCGCCTGCGATCACCACATTTTTTATTTGTTTATTGTGTGTCATGTGTCAGCCTTGTTACTTAATAATTGATTTAATAGAGCGCGGTTTGAGGGTAAACCATGCAAATATTTAGCGATTTTTTCACGGTTGTGCTGATAAAAATACTGCCCAACTGCAGGATTGTTAAATGCGTTGTTGCTGTTAGCTGTTTGTGTTTGAAACCCCATGCCATAAAGTACGTATTGGTAACTGGCAGAAGGAAAAACTTCCTCGTTTTCAATTAAATCAAACCGACTTGGCGCTTGATATTGCCACAAATTCAGCAACTCTTTTAAGCGCGCAGGTGTACTACGAGGTGTTTTAATATCTTTCCAGTATTGGCTGTCATTTCGTTCGCTTAATACATAGTGTAATTTTAAAAAGTCGATTACACGCTGCCATCGATAGTTAAAGCGGCTATTAAAGCGTGTTGCTAATAATGCCATATGTTCACGGCTCTGTGGCATTTGTTCACTTAACATGTTCAGTGACAGCTCCACCATAGCAAGTGCCGATGCTTCAAGGGGTTCAATAAACCCTTGTGACATACCAATCGCAAGGCAGTTTTTAACCCAAAACTGTGCTCGATAGCCTGGGGTAAAGTGCAAAGTGCGGGTTTGCAATTGAGCTGCAGCGTCATGACCTATAGATTGCGCTGCATACTGCTGTAAAGTGTCGATTGCGGTTTGTTCATCACAATACTGGCTGCTATAGGTATAGCCAATGCCACGGCGACTGGGTAAGCCTATATCCCATATCCAACCAAATTGCTGCGCTGTTGATAAGGTCGCTGAGGCGATATCTTGTTGTTGCTCTGTATAAGGAAGATGCGTTGCAATAGCACGGTTATTAAATAATATATGATCTTGAGTTATCAGTGGCGTGTTGTAGTGCTCGCTAATCAAATGAGCATGACTCCCTGAGCAATCAATAAATAAGTCAGCACATAGGTTGCCATGATGAGATGTTTGTAAGTATTGAATATAGCCATCAAGGTCATTGTGCACATAGGTTACATCATCAATAATATGCTTAACACCAAGATTACTGACACAATGCTGGTTTAGAAATGTGGCAAACTTTCCTGCATCTAGGTGGTAGCCGTAGTTAGTTACTGCTGCGTACTCGGGGGTATTGAGCTGTTTTGGGGCTAAAGCGGCTTGGCAAACAAAGCTTTGCATATTAATAGCATCTGCATACTTTTGGCTTGCAGCATGTTGCTGCCAATAGGCGTGTAAGTCAGTGTCTAAATAGCCTGAGGGCGTCATAAAGGGGTGGTAGTAGTTTTCACCCGCCGTTAAATTACGCCAGTTAATAAATTTAGAGCCTTGCTTAAACGATGCATCACAGTGACGTAAAAAGTCGACTTCTTTAATGCCAATCCGCTTTAAGGTATTGCGCATAGATGGCCAAGTACCTTCACCAACACCTGAAATAGCGATGTTAGCTGATTCAATTAATGTGATTTTTTTATCTGGGTGCTCAGCGGCAAGTAACCCTGCACTTAGCCAGCCTGCTGAACCGCCACCTAACACCACAATATGTTGTATTGTTTTATTCATAAATTGAGCGCTTTTATTCTTAAATGTAAAAAGCCGCTAACACAGTAGCGGCTTAATAATGCTTTATTAATATATAGCGTTTATCACTATTAATTAAAAGTTGTAGCGCATACCGATATTATAGCGAGCGCCGTTTTGTTCAAGGTTCCATAATTGAGCTTCATAGCGGCCATGTTGACGCATATTTTGCTCAGTTATATTAATACCTTCAATAAAGAACGACATCTGTTCACTGTAATTATAGGCAACATTAAAATCAATTTGATAATACTCTTCAGTAAAACTTGGCTCATTAACGTATCTTGCAGCACTGTTTAAGAATTTATCACGCCAGTTATAGGCAATACGCGCTTGAAACTTATCATTTTCATACATGGCGATAAAGTTAGCTGTATCACTTAAACCTACTAATGCAAACTGAGTGGTGGTCGGATCGGCGGCAACGTCAAAGTCGATATCACCGTTTACGATTGTGTAGTTTGCTTGTAAACCAAAGCCAGTATCACCAAAGAAGTGTTGAACAGCAAATTCATATCCATCAATTTTAGCGTCTTTATTATTGGTGGGTACTTGTGCTGTAAAGTCCATCAGTGGGTCGTCACTGTTTGGCAATACATCATAAGCGGCTTCAAATTCTTCGTAGCTCATCGAGTCAAAAGCAACGCCATTTTCCATCGCAGCGACCATTTGGAATAAATTTGAATCTGTTAACGCTAAACCTTGTGCTTCTAGTTCAGCTCTCGCTGCTTCGGCACGAGGCCCTGCCGATACATCGCGAAGACCATAATAGTTTTGTGTCATTGGTGATAAACCAATAAAGTTATCTACTTTTTTGTTAAAGTAACCTAATGAGATATAACTAACATCAGTAAAATACCATTCAGCTGATACATCAAAGTTATCAGATTCAAGTGGTACAAGCCCAGGATTACCCGTTGCAGCAGGTGCATTGGTTGTTCCAGGAATAATTGTGGGTCCGGTAGGTACGCCAACGGTAGCCGCTGAACTTAAACTATCATAGGTAGGGCGGGCGATTGTGGTGCTATAAGATGCACGTAATGTTACATCATCAAGTACATTGATATCAAAATCTAAACTAGGTAAAAAGTGATTGTAACTTGAGCTTAATGAGTAATCTTCTTTGTTTGTTCCGTAGCGTACATTAAAGTCGTT
Organism: Pseudoalteromonas mucoides; assembly: GCF_049257175.1. Classification (NCBI taxonomy): domain Bacteria; kingdom Pseudomonadati; phylum Pseudomonadota; class Gammaproteobacteria; order Alteromonadales; family Pseudoalteromonadaceae; genus Pseudoalteromonas; species Pseudoalteromonas mucoides. The sequence continues at coordinate 118,926 of NZ_JBMMUC010000003.1, read as the reverse complement.
ATTTCCTTCCCATGCTACGGCATCGGGTAAATCTATGTTCGCTGTTGAGGTTATATCGGTTGTCTCATAGCGTGCACCAATAACTAGATTAAATGGCATATTGCCAATTTCATTGGTGTAGTTATATTGTACAAATGCCGCTTTAATGTCTTCTTCTATGGTGCGATTGGTTGCAAACGCGCCATCGGCTGCAAAATTAAAACCGTATTGTTCAGCCGCCCAGTAGCCAACTTCAGATGCACTACCTGTAAAACCTTGATTAAATGAGCCATCCGTATTGTAGTCATCAAACTCAGCTAGGAAATTGGTTGGATCTAAATAACCTTCAGGCAGCTCACCTGGATTTTCAATGCCCCAGTTACCCATGGTATTACGAGTAAGTGATTGCAGTGAGTGGCTCTCCATTGAGCGAGCTTCTACACCGAAGTCGATACTGCCGTTATCCATTTCATAGCTACCGTGTAAACGAAATTCATCAACAGTAGACTCTTGACTAGCAAAGTTTGAATCTAAAATAGAGGTTCCTACATCAGATTGTTCCAGTGTATTTGTGCAGTTTAAATTGGTGCGGCTACAGTCATCAAAATCAATGATCATTGATGGTAAATCACGGCTAAAATCAACTTCTTGAGCAGCGACTACATTGGCTCCTAAACCTGCATTTACCCAACTACCGTATTCGGCATCAGGTTTGCTAGTGGCTTTTGAGCTATGGACATCAAGCATAAAGCTCAGTTGATCATTAAAAAAATATTCAATGTTTAAACCGATCGAATTATTTTCGTTTACTTGGTTTTGTTCTTGTAGTGCTAAACCTAGGTCACGGGTTGACAAGTCACGACGTTCTTCGCGGTAATAAATCGGTGTTTTTACGTCATTGTCATCAAAAGTTAAATGAGTTTTATAGTTATCCATCCAAATTGATTGCTCAGCGCGGGCTTCAAACAACTCTTGTTGCGAGTAAGTGTAATCAAGGGTGGCTGTAAATGAGTCAATCGGGCTGTATTGTAATGTTAGCTGTGCATTCGTACGTGTACGTTCGCGATCGGCAATTGTGTAGCGTAAATCGGATGGCATCGAATAGTACTGGCCCATGGCAGGTGCGTTTTCGACAATTATGTCATCGGCAGCTTGAGGGATAGTGCCGTCATACTCAGTGGTACGCCATTCGTTTACAAATGCGCCGGTGCCTGAGCTATCACGTTGTTGCATACTGGCGGTAAGGGATGCGCCAAATTGAGCATCTTCATCCGTCCAGCTAAAAATACCTGAGATTTCAGGGGTGATATCATCACCTACGCGGTTTGTAGTATCATGTTGGGCTTTTACACCAATATTGGCAACAAGGCCTGGGTTATCAAGCGGGCGGGCGGTGTTTATATTGATAGTGGCGCCAATACCGCCAGACGCAATTTGTGCTTTACCTGTTTTATAAACTTCAACAGATTTAACACTTTCAGATGCAAGGTTAGCAAAGTCATATGCACGTGAATTTGGTGTACCACCGCCGGCTGGTAAAGAAGCTGCAGGCATTGTACGGCCATTCAAGGTCACCATATTATAATCTGGGCCAAAACCACGCACAGTTACTTTGGAGCCTTCACCGTTACTACGGTCTATTGAAACACCAGTAATGCGTTGCAGTGATTCGGCTAAATTAGTATCAGGGAACTTACCAATGTCCTCAGAAGAAATAGCATCAACCACACCCGATGAATAACGCTTGAGTTGTGTTGACTCTTTAATACTTCCTTTAAACCCCGTTACTTGAATGACTTCTACATCATCTAGTGGCTCAACTTCAGCGGCTAAGATCGGCAATGCAGTTGATGCACTTAAAACTAAAGATAGGCTAGTAGCCAACTTTGTTTTCTTCAAAATATGATTCGACATTAGGTTTCCCTCGTACTTTTATCATTATTATTAACCGCAAAATAAAATTAAGCGATATTACTGTGTGTGGAAGCGCTTCCAGAAAGTTGTGGATCTATTTGTTGGAAGCGCTTCCAGAAAGGCTAGTGGATTTTTCCCGTATCGTCAACTGTTGTGATTAATAAAATGTTTTTAAAATGTATTTAATAATTAACAATATAAAAAAAGCTATGCAAAATAAGCGGGTTGGCAGTATTTAATAAATGACAATATTTTTCTTTAATTAAATATTATATGAAAAACAGTGTCGTGAAATGATTTGAAACTCAGTTAAGTCATCTTATTTGTGCTGCTATATTTTCATTTGGTAGGAATTGATTTTGGTCAGTGCTTACGACTTGGTCACGCCCTTGAGATTTCGCAATGTACAAACGTTTATCTGCAAACTCTAATAGGCGCTTAATTGAGCATGAGTGGGTGTCACAACAACTTACTCCGGCACTAACTGAAAGGTTAAGTGTATTGCCTTTATATTTTAAGGTGTTTTCTCTTATGGCTAAACAAATATTTTGTGTAGTGCGTTTTGCTTGATTGAGGGTTTGCTCAGGTAACAAAATAGCAAACTCTTCACCACCGATGCGTGCAGCGATATCATTGTCATTAAGTTGGTTTAAAATATGCTGAGCAATCCACTTTATTGCCATATCACCGGTACTATGACCATATTGATCATTCACTTTTTTAAAGTGATCTATGTCTATCATTACAACTGATAATGCGTGTTTATGGGATTTTAATTCTTTGCTTATTTTATCACCGTTGATAAAGAAGCCCCTGCGGTTTAGCAAGTTGGTGAGTGCATCGCGATTAACTAAACGTTGTAATTTAGCTTCTAAATCTGCAAATAGCACGAATGGCATCACCACGGCGGTAGCGGTTGCCAGTATTAAGTGATTAATTAGGATGACTTGTAATGGCTGGGTAAAATCATAAACAGTGGCACTTATTATCGGTACTGCTAAAAGTGCAGCCTGAATAAACATAATTAAACTGTGAATACAAAAGCAAGCAAGTAGAATTTTTTGTTGTATGTGGGCATTGGTATGTATTTTATAAACTATTGTTGCGGCATGCAAAAATAGGGTGGCGATGATGATAGTCGTTAATAATTGCCCACCGCTAAGATCGTATAAAGGCAATAGCAGTAGAGCACTTGTAGCTAATACAATAAAATATGGTAGGGCTGCTTTTGTTTTATGTGACACTATTTGCAAGCCAATAATTGCTAAAAGGGGGCTCGCAATTATAAATAAATCAGCTAAATAATGCGTTATAAAAGGTTGGTCAATAACTAATCTTAGGCAGGCTAGCACTTGTGCACCAGCAAAGGTAGCGCATGCAAGTGAAAAGTATAAGTAGCAGCGCTGCCTTTTATAATAATATACAGATAAAAAGAAACAACTTATTAAAATATTTAAAAGTAGTGAGATGCCTATTACTGTAGGTAAATGCAGCATTTGAAGTTGCTCTGTGTTTAACTGTATTAATCGGTTAAGTATTATGTATTAGTTTGTCTATAGCAAGACAATGCTAATTAACTAGTTAAAAATAATAATATAGTTGTGCTTTATCAATGCTGAATAGTTGGAAAAGTCTCATTCAACTTACTTAATATGGAAAATAAATAAACTATGTTTATTTCTGATGTTTCCACAAAACAGTTACAACAGGGTCAAGTACGGTGGTGATAATCAAAATAAAGTAATTATAAAAAGTAAAGATAAACCAGCGGATGTTGTTAATACGGTATTGTGAATATTCATTCCCTATTTACTGACGTTATTTTGGCCACTTTTGTTGTCGGTAGAGTCGATACTGTATTTTTTGAATTTAAAAGTCAGAGTATTAAGGCGTGTTGACCTTTCGCGATTGATTTTGCAGCAGTATGTTTGGTATTTAGGCAAGGCAGAGCCTATGTAGTGTGGTTGTTCCCCATAAATAGGCGATAACGTAGTATAAATACCAAACATGCGCTGCCATGGGGTCTTCCTAGGGGCGATTAACTCTTTGTTGCCTACATGGATTGTAGGTAAGGGGCGTGAGCAGGACGCGGAAGCTTTGCTCGGTTTTTACTTAGCCCGCTAGGTTACAAACCTCGCGCCGCGATTAAATCGCCCCTAGATTGAACAAATTTCAATCCACAAAGGTCAACACGCCCTAAAAAAGAAGTACTATTTAACTGGCTTTGCTGTATCAATAAAGGTACTTTAGGGAGTGTTCTATATATAGAGAAAAGTGATATGGAAACCCCCAACTTTTTAATGACAAGTTTAGCGTTTATATCGTTAATATCAATTAATGCATTTAGTGCAGAGGTGAATTTAAATTCAAACCCGTTTCTAGAGGAAAATAAACCCTCGCAAGGGCCACAAGTGTTTTCTTTTTCAAATCAGCCAGAAAGGGTCCCTGATATTTTTAACGGATCTAGCTATGTTGAACTGGCAAAGCAAACTCAAGTTAATGGTTTTGCCTTAGTAGAGCCTGACAAGGTTATTGATTTAACTACTTGGATAGAAGGTTTTGCACAGTACAGCGAGACTTTCTCAAGAAAATTAAAACCTTTAATATTGGCTGAGCAATCAGATTATGATCAAAGCTATTTAGTCAATAATTTTGCTGCAGATATCGATAATCTGGAATCTCTAATAAGCAAAGAGTTTACAGTGAAAAGTAAAAACTTGGGGGGGAATTTTATTGCAGGTAAAGGGTGGGATCACCTCACCTATATAGTTACCCATCCCGACTACGAAGTTGTGGTAATTGAAGTTCAAGCATTTGATGAAAGCTCAGGGGCGGTAATGGACGCTGATGCGATAAATTATCAGGTAAAAGGCAGTCCCGCTATACTTTATGTATTGCAAGATAAGACAGGTAACGCGTCTACGCAGCTTTCATGGTTAACACCACAGGCATCGTACAATATTCAACTTGAAAAAAACGTAAATACAGTGGCATTACAAAGTAAATTTAACACCTTAGTAGAGGCAATCACACCTGATGATTAAACACTTGAACCGCGAATGATCAATCGTGGTGGTAGTAAAGTGTTTTCAACCTCATCACCGCGTATCAGCTTGAGTAAATTATTTACCAGCATTTGACCTGCAAGGGTTGTGTCCTGTTGTACCGTAGTCAGTGGGGGGTTTGTGAAACTGGCTACTGCAATGTTATCAAACCCAACTACATGCACATCACTGGGTACTTTTATACCGGCTTCTTTCAGTGCTCTAATAGCACCTATCGCAATTAAATCACTTGCTGCAAACAACGAGTTAAACGCAATATTATTAGCAATTAACGAACGCGTGGCGTGGTAGCCAGACTCTTCAGTAGAAATAGCGTTGGCCATCTTACGTTCGCTTAAGCTTACACCGTTGCGGTTAAACTCGTCTTTGAAACCTTGATATCGGGCAAAAAATTCAGGGCTGTGTTCTGATGCATCACCAATAAATGCGCAATCTTTGCGATTGCTTTTTAACAGATGCTCAGCCGCAAGTCTTCCGCCTCCGTAATTATCACAGCTAACCGTTAAGTCTGGGCGGTTATCAACACTGGCTCCCCAACAAACAAATTTTGTATTTTGCTCTATTAGGCTTCTGAACTTGGCCTGGTAATCTACATAATCACCGTAACCTAATAATATGATGCCATCAGCGCGATGGCTATCTTCATAATCGGCTTGCCAGTCTGCGCTAGTGGATTGGAATGAAACCAGTAAATCATAGCCTTCGCTAGCGCATGCACGTGTAATACTGCCAAGCATGGCGAGAAAGAATGGGTTTATTTGCGAGTCATCAGCAGTCGGGTCTTCAAACAGTAACAAAGCGAGAGTACTACTTTGTTGTGTACGCAAATTACTGGCATTTTTATCTACTTTGTAATTTAACTGTTTGGCTACGTCAAAAACACGTTTACGCGTTTCTTCATTCACTAACGGACTATTACGTAATGCGCGCGATACAGTAGATTGTGAAACCCCTGCGTAGTGGGCAATATCAAATGATGTAGCTTTACCTTTCATATACACAACCTAGTAAGAGACGACGTAAGCAAACTGCTAACACTTCGTACCATTTTCGTTGATTTGTTAATTTTTTCAAGCAATTTATCAGGATTTGAATATTTATATTGATTCGAACCTGACACCGGTGTCATAATGTTGGTGTTTTATCATTTTGTTGTCAAAACGTATTGGCTGCCCATTTATGGGCAGCATTTTTTACTAGGATAGCTACTTTGAGGTGATAGCTCAAAGTTTATCTCTTAGCGATGGCAAAGCCGTTGAAACTATAATAATAAGCTTGGTTATAGCTATTTAATAAACCGCTTAGACAAAAGAGAAAACATGAACAGTTGCAACCTAAATACAGAATTCGCCCCCATTTTAGTCGCCGATATTGGCGGCACTAATGCTCGCTTTGCTATGATTACGGCGTTCAAGCCTGAGCTGAACCAATTTGTAATTGAGCATAATATCACATTTCCAAGCGCAGACTTTGCTTCTTTAGAAGCCGCACTTGCACATTATCTATCGCGAGTAAGCCATATTAAACCTACTCGCGCATGCCTTGCTGTTGCAGGCCCTATAAAAGCAGGGCAAGTACACCTGACAAACTTAGGTTGGCATTTTAGTGTTGATCACGTTAAAACCGAATTTAATTTTGCACAACTTGAAGTTATTAATGACTTTGCAGCATTCGCTTATGCGGCACCTTACTTGGATTTACAACAGAATATTACTGTTAAAGCTGGACAAGCTGATGTAGATGCAACTATAGCCGTTATGGGCCCTGGTACTGGTTTTGGCGCAGCAAGTTTAGTGAGAAGTAGTCAAGGCAGTGCCGTTCTTAGCTGTGAAGCCGGCCATATTAGCCTCGCCGCAGTTAATGAACTCGACTCACAGCTTATTAATGAACTACGTAAGCAACTACCACATGTATCAGTAGAAACTGTATTTTCAGGCCCTGGTATTAGCCACTTGTATCAAGCTATGGCAGCCGTTAAGGGTGTTGAAGCAAAAAACTTAACAGCAGCACAAATCAGTGAGTTAGCAAACAGCGGTGAGTGTACTGTGTGCGATGCAACCTTGAACCAATTTTGTGATTGGATCGGTAGTGTAGCAGGGGATTTGGCACTTACTTTTGGTGCGTTAGGTGGTGTATTTATTGGTGGCGGTATTTTACCTCGCATGCAAGCTCGCTTATTAGCGAGTCGTTTTGTTGAGCGCTTCACGGCAAAAGGGATTATGTCTCAGTATGTTGGCCAGATACCTGTAACCTTGGTTATTCAGGATAATATTCCGCTTATTGGGGCAGCAGCTTGTTTGCATGTTAATGAGCAGGCATAAAACACCGCTTTATAAGGGTGTCATTGGGAAGTTTGGATGAAAAAAGTTACTATAAATAGTGTTGCAAGTTATGCTGGCGTGTCTAAAAAGACGGTGTCACGGGTTCTAAACAACGAACCTAACGTCAGTGATGCGACTCGTGAAAAAGTTCTAAAAGTATTTAAAGAACTTGATTACACGCCCAATCCAATTGCCCGGGGTTTAGCGCAGAACCGAAGTTTTATTATTGGTTGTATTTACGATAATCCTAGTAAAAGTTATATCACGCGTGTGCAAACCGGTGCTTTAGCTGCCTGCCAAGAAAATAATTATAACTTGTTGATTCACCCGTGTGATTTGCGTGGCGATGCCTTGATCAGCAACATTGAGCATTTGATTCAAACTTCACGCCTCGATGGCTTGGTACTTACCCCGCCATTTTCAGACTTCAAAGTGTTGGTTGATTTCCTCAAAGCTAAAAAAATACCGTATGCTCGGGTTGCATCAGCAGTACTTGATGATGAGTCAATATCTGTGCGCAGTAATGATGAGCAGGGCGCATTTGAAATTACAGAGCATTTAATTCGTTTGGGCCACAAGTCAATCGCATTTATTAAAGGTCATCCAGATCACAGTGCAACTGAGCAGCGTTTTAATGGGTATTTAAGAGCGCTTAATACTCATGGTATTGAATTCAACGAGCGTTTAGTTGAAGAAGGTAACTTTAGTTATCATTCAGGTGTTGATAGTGCACGTAGCATATTAGATTTAACGCCTAGACCAACAGCAGTATTTGCATCGAATGATTACATGGCTGCAGCGGTACTTAAACTCGCTACTCAGCGCCAGCTAAAGGTACCTGATGATATTTCGATTGCGGGCTTTGATAATGCACCAATCGCAAGGCACATTTGGCCTGGCTTAACAACGATAGCTCAGCCAGTTGAAGACATGACAAAACAAGCAGTGACTAAATTAATAGAGCACATAGGTGAGCCACAAGAACAACCTTACCAAGTAACATTAGAAGCACGTTTAATCACTCGTGAGTCTACTGCGCAAATCAAATAACTGTTAGCGCTTCGCTAATCTTATTAAATCATTTAATAGCTTACCTGAGTGCTGAATAATCTGCACTTGGGTGTTTTTGCTCAGCATCACTTTTTGCTTATACCCTCCCTTTAAATAACCCCAACTAAATGATAATAAGATGTATTTGCATGGATTAAAGCCGAGAAGCTAGCTTTATTTTAAATTTTAGGTGTTCATTATTTGGTCATTTAAAATAATTATACTAAATTTAAGTGATAAGGTTGACACCGGTGTCACAGTCATGCGTTAATACAGTGACACCGGTGTCAGGTTGATTGTGAGAGACAACCTGACAACGTATACCTTTGAACGGGTAAATCAAAGATGCTCAGTGCAATTACATTCGTGGAGTATGTTGTTGCCACTGAGCCTTTATCCTCTAACCATAGAGATGAGTCGAATTTTATGTTGCATCCTCGTATTCAAGAAGTCACCGAACGCGTCATCGAACGCAGTAAAACAACCCGCCAAGCCTATTTAGAACGTATTAATCACGCAAAAAAACAAACAAGAGTTCGTTCAGGTCTAGGTTGCGGAAATATTGCCCATGTTATGGCTGCATGTAGCAGCGATGACAAAGCTCGCTTAAAAGCAGACGAGCAGCCAAATTTGGCTATTATCAATTCATATAACGACATGCTTTCTGCGCATGTACCGTATAAAGATTTTCCAGATCTAATTAAAGACATTGCGACTAAATATGATGCCACAGCGCAAGTAGCCGGTGGTGTACCCGCTATGTGTGATGGTGTGACACAGGGTCGTGATGGCATGGAGTTATCGCTTTTTTCTCGTGACGTTATTGCGATGTCTACAGCGGTATCACTGTCGCACGATGTATTTGACGGTGTGTTTTGTTTAGGTGTGTGTGACAAAATTGTCCCAGGCCTTTTAATTGGCGCATTATCTTTCGGTCATTTACCTGTGTATTTCTTACCAGCAGGGCCAATGCAATCAGGTATTCCTAATAAAGAAAAAGCCCGTGTACGTCAAAAGTTTGCACAAGGCCTAGTGAGTCGTGATGAACTATTAGAAGCTGAAAGTGCGTCATATCACAGTGCCGGTACTTGTACTTTTTACGGGACTGCCAACTCAAACCAAATGTTAATGGAAATAATGGGGTTACACCTTCCAGGTAGCTCATTCATTAACCCTTACACAGAGTTACGTGATGGCTTAACTGGTAATGCAGTTGAGACTATGCTTAAACAGTTAATCCAAAGTAAAGATGCTAATACTCTTGCTGATGTGGTAACTGAAAAAACCATTATCAATGGCTTAGTTGGTTTATTATCTACGGGTGGCTCTACTAACCATGCAATCCACTTAGTCGCCATTGCAAAAGCCGCGGGTGTCCAGCTTACATGGAAAGACATGTCAGACTTATCTGAAGTGGTGCCTCTGTTAACTCGTATCTACCCAAATGGTTCTGCTGATGTAAATCACTTCCAAGCAGCAGGTGGTATGGGCTTTTTAATGAAGCAGCTAGTTGGCGCTGGATTCTTACACAATGATGTTAAGACGATTGTAGGCGAAGGCCTAGAAGCGTATACCCAAGAGCCTCGATTAGACACTGATAATAACTTGATCATGACCGACAGCTCTGGTCCGAGCAAAGTTAAATGGGTTCCTTGCCCTGAAAAATCACTTGATGAAGAAGTACTTCGTCCTATTGATAACCCATTTAGCAAGCAAGGTGGCTTACAGCTATTAACGGGTAATTTGGGCAAAGCGGTTATTAAAGTATCTGCTGTAGCAATAGAGCATCAAGTGGTAACTGCACCTGCTAAAGTATTTAGCTCGCAAGGTGCGCTGCAAGAAGCTTATTCTCGTGGCGAATTAAATCAAGACTTTATCGCTGTATTAAAAGAACAAGGCCCTAAAGCGAAAGGCATGCCGGAGCTTCATAAGCTCACACCTGTTATGGCAACACTTCAGGATCAAGGTTTTAAAGTTGCAATTGTAACCGATGGTCGTATGTCAGGTGCATCAGGCAAAGTACCTGCGGCAATCCATTTGGCACCTGAAGCGGTTGAAGGGGGCATTATCGCAAAAATTCATGAGGGTGATGTAGTCACACTCGATGCACCGGCAGGTATTTTAAAACTTCACGTGAGTGAGGATGAACTTGCACAGCGTGAACTACAGCTTAGTCCTGCTGCCTTAACATTTGGTACTGGACGTGAGTTGTTTGAAGGATTCAGAAACATTGTAAGTAGCGCAGATTTAGGCGCTAGTGCGTTTGGAATAGAATAATAATTAGCCATTCACAGGGTAATGAGGACATACAATGAGCATAGAAAAAATCCTATCATCGGCACCGGTTGTGCCAGTTGTGGTGATAGACAAACTTGAAGATGCTGCACCGCTTGCTAGAGCACTTTATAACGGCGGCCTAAAAGCATTGGAAATTACACTGCGTACACCAATTGCCGCAGAAGCAGTTAAATTGATGAAAGCAGAAGTACCACAAGCCTATGTAGGCACAGGTACTGTGGTTGATAAAGCAAGCTTTGATGCATCTGTTGCTGCAGGTGCTGACTTTATGGTCAGCCCAGGTGTAAATGACGAGCTTTTAGCATTAGCTAAAGACAGTGATATCCCATTTTTACCGGGCGCAGCAACGCCTAGTGAAGTGATGAAACTGGCGAGCCATGGTTTTAAGTTTTTAAAGTTCTTCCCAGCTGAAGCTGCGGGCGGCACTGCCATGCTTAAATCTATTGGCGCACCATTGCCACAGGTTACCTTCTGCCCAACAGGTGGCATTAGTTTAGCGACGGCACCAAATTACTTGGCACTGAACAACGTGATTTGTGTAGGTGGCACCTGGATGCTGGATAAACAACTTATTGAAAACAAAGACTGGCAAGCCATTGAAGCGCTTGCTCGCCAAGCAAGTGAAGTTAAATAATTTAAGGGGAATTTTAAAATGATTAATGTAGCAATTAATGGCTATGGCCGAATTGGTCGCAATGTATTACGTGCACTTTATGAGTCAGCTCAAAATAACGATATTAAAATCGTTGCAATTAATGACTTAGCACCAGCGAACGTAAACGCACACCTTACTCAATTTGACTCAGTGCATGGTCAATTCTCTCAAAAAGTAACGCTTGCTGATAATACAATGCTTATTGGCGATGACGTAATTACCCTGACTCAAGAGCGCGATCCAGCAAATTTACCATGGAAAGAGCTAAACGTAGATATCGTTTTAGAATGTACAGGCTTTTTCACTAAGCGTGATGACGCAGCTAAGCACATTACTGCCGGCGCGAAAAAAGTAATTGTTTCTGCTCCTGGTACTGATTTAGACGCAACAGTTGTTCATGGTGTTAACAGCGACGTAATTAATGCTGATAGCAACATCATCTCAAACGCATCTTGTACGACTAACTGTTTAGCGCCAATTGCAAAAGCTATTAACGACACTGTAGGTATTGAGCAAGGTAGCATGACAACAATCCATGCTTACACGAATGACCAAAACCTATCAGATGTTTATCACCCTGATTTATACCGTGCACGTAGTGCGACTCAGTCTATGATCCCAACTAAAACAGGTGCAGCAAAAGCAGTTGGCTTAGTATTACCTGAACTTGCGGGTAAACTTGATGGTATGTCGGTACGTGTTCCAACAATTAACGTATCATTGGTTGATTTCACGTTTATCACTAAGCGCGAAACAACAGCTGCTGAAATCAATGAAGTAATGAAAGCCGCTTCTGAAGGTTCGATGAAAGAAATCCTAGAGTACAACGAGCTTCCGCTTGTTTCTATTGATTTTAATCATAACCCAGCGTCATCAATTTTTGATTCAACGCAAACTAAAGCCGAAGGTAAATTAGTTAAAGTAATGGCTTGGTATGATAACGAGTGGGGTTTTTCAAACCGCATGTTAGACCAAGTTAAAGCATTAGGTCAGTACTTATAATTGACTTTATAAAAGTTTAGCTTTATCCACCAAAGCCGCGTAAATCGCGGCTTTTTTGCGTTCTCATTTTTATAATTGAGCACTGAGGGTTGAAAGATTTGGGCGCTTTGCTATTTCTATGCTCATACATTGCTGCGCAATGAGATTAAGCTGAGCGGATTTTTGTGAATCCTCGTTACAAACAATGAGTAAGTCATCAATTAAGCAGCCAATTGCCCTTACTTCTATCATCTGCATTTGCAGGCGTTGATAGTCAGTGAGTGAGTTTAGATCAGTCGCTGCACCAAAATCACCAAACAATACGTTGTAATCATCGTTTATCATAATATTATGGGCATAGACATCACCATGGCTTATTTTATTAGCATGTAAATGGGCTAAGGTACTGACCATTTGTTTCGCTATGTGTGAAATGGCAGCAGCACTAAATTGCGTGTACTCTGTAAAGGTGTCGCGAGTACAGGTTTCAAGTGTGGGTGGTAAACCAAGGTTTTGATAATCTTGGCTTATAAGCTCCATAACAAGGCCTAATTGCTGTGGGTTATCAATATACGCAAGCACCTTGATAAGATTAGCGTGAACGCCGGCTTGTAAACAGCAGTTTACTTCATCGAGAGGGTAGCCATCACTGGTTATTGCCCCTTTAAATAACTTTAATGCCACGCTTTGTTGTTGCCAATCAGCTAAATGAATTATGCCCGATGCACCCTCACCAATTTGTTTTAGAAGCGTAAACTCGTTGAGTTCGGCTTGCATTAAGTCAGCATTGTGTAACGATTGCGATTTATTAAACTCGTTTCCAGCAAAGGCAAGCCAAGTTAGCTTGGGAAGTTCAAACAGCCAATCATCTAGTTGAGTCAGTTTATTTGCTGATAAACGCACAAGCTCTAGTGCTTGGCAGTTTTTCATACTCTGCGGCAAGCTTGTTAATTTATTGCCCGCCAGTGCCAATTTACGCAGCTGTGTTAACTCACCAAATGACGCTGGTAATTGCTCAATCTGATTATCGGTTAAAATTAGCCATTGAGTTGTAACCGGTAAGCTATGCTCGGCAAATTCACTAACCTGATTCCCTTTAAACGCAATCATAATAAGGGCTGGGCACTTGGCTAATACTGCAGGAATATGCTTAAACTGATTAAACGACAAAAACACTCGTTTTAGCTTTGTTAAGCAGGCAAATTCATCGGGTAAATCTTTGAGGTTATTATTAGAGAGGTCAAGTACTTCAAGGGTGTCTGCAAGCGTAAAAATCTCTTTTGGGAATGTGTCTAGCTGCTCAACTAATTGTAAGCGTTTTGCCCCAACTAATTGACCACTGCGAAGCTGTTCAAGGGTATTCAAAATACAATTCCGTTTATTATGTTTAAAAATTAAAAAGGCCAAACTAAGTTGGCCTCTTTTTAAGTTTTAATGAATGCAATTAAAACTGTGCGTTGTGGTACACGTTTTGTACATCGTCACAATCTTCAAGCATAGCTAAAAAGCGCTCCATCAATTCTACGTCTTCACCCTCGATAGGGGCTTCAACTTGTGGTACAAACGCAATTAAATCTTCGTCAAACTCAGTGATGCCCATTTCTTCAAGCGCTGTACGGGTGTTGTTGTACTCAGTGTGAGGAGCAAATACTGTTACTTTACCAGCTTCAACTTCTACGTCAGTAACATCAACATCTGCCATCATTAGTGCTTCAAGAACTGTTTCGTCATCATCGCCATCAAACACAAAAATTGCTAGGTGATCAAATAAGTGAGATACCGAATTTTGTGCGCCAATTTTAGCGTTGGCTTTAGTAAAACATACACGTACATCGGCAAAAGTACGCTTGTTGTTGTCAGTTAAACAATCAACAATAATCATGCAGTTACCTGGGCCATAACCTTCATAGCGGGTTGCAGCGTAATCTTCACCGCCGCCACCCTTGGCTTTGTCGATAGCTCGCTCAATAACATGGGCAGGCACTTGGTCTTTCTTTGCGCGTTCTATTAAACGACGAAGTGCTAAGTTGCCATCTGGATCAACGCCACCATTTTTAGCGCAAATATAAATTTCTTTTCCGTACTTTGAGTAAACTTTTGTTTTAGCACCCGCAGTTTTAGCCATTGAATCTTTTTTGTTTTGGTAAGCTCTTCCCATCTGCGTTTCGCCTTAAATGATTTTTAAAAGTATAAATTTTGTAATGCCGTATTCTAAAGGTAAATTTCGGGTAGGGCTAGTAAGTATTCGAAGATTAAAGTGCGAGCAGTGATAATGAGCCCGCTTTAGGGCTGTACGAATAAAATAACCCGCGAATGCGGGTTATTTTACGGTTTATGATTTTTTATTCACGGGTATAAGTTACCAAATACGTACACGCTCTTCCTCAGGTAAGTAAAGTTCATCACCAGGTTTTACATCAAATGCTTTGTACCAAGCATCATGATTACGCGGGGCTTGTGCTCTGAAGCGACCTGGTGCGTGCGTGCCACCACGCAGTTGATTTAGCATACTTTGCTCTGTGCGTTTTTCTTTCCATACTTGCGCCCAAGCTAGAAAGAAACGTTGATCGCCCGTTAAGCCATCAATCACAGGGGCTTCCTTACCATTTAAGCTTAATTTATATGCATGGTAAGCCATTGCTAAGCCGCCCACGTCACCAATGTTTTCACCTAAGCTGTTACGACCATTTACGAAATTACCTGGGATTGGCTCGTACTGGCTGTACTGGGCTGCAAGCTGATCGGCTTTAGCATCAAATGCTGCACGGTCGGCGTCAGTCCACCAGTTACGTTGAACACCATTGGCATCTGATTTAGAGCCTTGATCGTCAAAGCCATGCCCCATTTCATGACCAATAACAGCACCTATGCCGCCATAGTTAACCGCTGAATCGGCATTTGGATCAAAAAATGGCGGTTGTAAAATAGCAGCAGGAAATACAATCTCATTAAATGAGCTATTGTAATAAGCGTTAACGCGTTGTGGTGTCATTCCCCAGCGATTACGATCGGTTTTTTCAAGCTCTTTGGCAACGCTATCAGCTCTAAAAAATTTACGGGTGTTTTTAACATTTTCCATCAAATCAGTTTTACTAATTGTTAAACCATTATATGACTGCCATATATCTGGGTAACCAATTTTTGGTACAAATGCGGCTAATTTAGCATGCGCATTTACTTTGGTTTCTTCGCCCATCCAATCGAGGTTATCAATACGTTCACCGAGGGCGGTGCGTAAGTTTTCAACTAGCTCAGACATTTGTTGTTTGGATGACTCAGGGAAGTAACGTTCAACATACACTTTACCAATCGCAAAACCTAACGATGTGGTTCCTGACATTTGGTTAATAGCACGTTTCCAGCGAGGACGAGGCTGCTGTTGACCGTTTAACTCTTTACCATAAAAATCAAAGTTGGTATTAAAGACTTCTTCTGATAATAGTGACGCGTTACCGCTCAGTGCGTGATAAGTTAAGTAGTCTTTCCATACAGCTAAATCTTCTTGATTGATTAGCTCAATCATGGCTTTAACAGGTTCTGGTTGAGAAACATTAAGCTGCGGTACTTTATAGCCCGTTTGCGCAAAATAAAGATCCCAATCAAAATCGGGGTAGGTTGTGCTGAGTTCGTCACGTTTTATTTGATTTAATGTAAGATCGCGATTACGGCGTTTTTCACGCGGCCAATGACCTTGTGCAATTTTTGTCTCAAGCGCTAAGACTGATTTTGCACGTTCTTCACTGTTATCAACGCCTGCCAATGTTAGCATTTCACTGATATGTGCAACATAGGCTGCGCGTGTTTTTACAAAACGCTCAGAATCTTCAAGATAATAGGAGCGGTCAGGTAAACCTAAGCCACCGGCGCCTAATGACATTTCATACTTATTAGGGTCTAGACGGTTGAACCACATACCACCGCCAATTGGGGAGTTTACACCCGATAGCCACGCTTGCCCAAATAACGTAGTTAAATCATCAATCGATGAAACGGCCTTAATGTTATCAAGCAGCGGTTTTATAGGAGCTAAACCCAATTTATTGAGCGTTTGTGTATCCATATAGGCATTGTAAAAATCTGCAATGAGTTGCTCTTCTGCATTTAAATCATCACGTGCTGCGATTTCTTCAATGATTTCTTTAACACGCTCTTCGCTGCGCTCTGCTAATCCTGAAAACGCGCCATAGCGAGTTTTGTCTGCTGGCATTTCGTAGTTGTCATACCATGTACCACTGGCGTACATAAAAAAGTCGTCGCCAGGTTTCACTGCATCATTACGCGCTGTAAGATCAACACCAAAACTACCAAGCTCTGCTTTTTGTTCGGTTGTTGTCGTTGCTTCGGCTGTTTTAGCTGTTTGTGTTTCAACTTCGGTTGTTTCAGGCTTTGAGCAGCCTGCTAAGAATAGGGCTGCGATTGCTGCTGCAACAAGTGTTTTTTTCATTAAATTGCCTTTATTATTTTTTATTTAGTTTTAATGAACAATTGTTATTGAGAATGGTGTACAAAACAAATTATTTGAGTTGAATCCCTTAACAGCTCGATAAGTTGAGCTAGTTTGTGGATTTGGTTTGTTGTAACTGCCACATATGTGCATACTCTCCTTGTTTTTCAAGCAATACTTGATGAGTACCCTGCTCAACTAATCGACCGTGTTTAAGCACAATTATATTATCAGCATCAGTAATGGTTGATAATCGATGAGCAATAACAATACTTGTATGACTGCTAGCAACTTCTTGCATTGCGCTCAAAATAGCTTGCTCAGAATGAGAGTCAAGTGCTGAAGTTGCTTCGTCAAAAATTAAAATAGGGGATTTTTTTAAGATAGCCCGGGCAATTGCTATGCGCTGTTTTTCGCCGCCAGATACTTTTAATCCGCGCTCACCTACTAAGGTTTGATCGCCTTTTTCTAAGCTGTTAATAAAATCAGTTAAATGTGCCATGGTAATGGCTGTATCAATCTCTTCATCAGTGGCCGCAGGTCGCCCGTAGGCAATGTTTTCGCGTATGCTGGTATTAAACAATACGGTGTCTTGCGGCACGATGGCGATGGCTTGGCGTAAACTATGTAGTGTTACTTCGTTAATTGCTTGTCCGTCAATGGTTATAGTGCCTGCAGTTGTATCGTAAAAACGATAAAATAAGCGTGCTAATGTACTTTTACCTGCACCACTTGCGCCTACAATGGCAACTTTACTGTTAGCAGCTATTTTAAAACTTAAATTATTAATGATAGGGCGATTAGTATGGTAGTAGAATTCTACAGCGTTAAAGCTTATCTCTCCTTTAGTTAGTAATAGCGGTTTAGCACCTACTTTATCTATTATGGTTGGTTTTCGAGTAAGAAGCCCGAGCATGTTTTCTAAGTCGGTAAGAGCGCGGCGAATTTCCCTATACACAAAGCCTAAAAAGTTGAGCGGTAAAAATAACTGAATCATGTAGGCGTTAATCATAACCAGTTCACCAATAGTCAGTTGCCCAGATACAACATCTGCTGCGCCAAGCCACATTAATGCGGTAATGGCACCTGCTATGATTAATGCTTGGCCTGAATTGAGTGCTAATAGAGACAATCTGTTTTTAAGCCTGGCATGCTCCCAGGTAGCTAAAAAAGTATCGTAATTACTTTCTTCAAATTGTTCATTATTAAAGTATTTCACGGTTTCATAATTAAGTAGGCTATCTACTGCGCGACTATTACTGTTGTTATCGGCTTGGTTAGCTTCGCGGATGAATCGGTTACGCCATTGAGTGACACTAACAGTAAAGGTAATATAAACAATTACTGCGAGCAAAGTCACAAGCGCAAACCAAGGTGAAAATAATGTCGCAAATATAACCGCAACAATCACTATTTCTAGTAATGTTGGCACGATGTTAAACATTAAGAAACGCATTAAAAAACTGAGGCCTTTAGTACCACGCTCAATATCACGGCTAATGCCACCGGTTTGTCTATCTAAATGAAAACCCAGTTCAAGAGCATGTAGATGCTTAAACACTTTTAGACCAATGTGACGCATGGCATGTTCTGTGACACGTCCGAATAGGGCATCTCGCACTTCACCTAAAAACACGCCAGCAAAGCGAAGCCCACCATACAGTACTAATAAGGCTATAGGCACTATCAATACGGCATGTAAGTTACCGTCGACTGTATCAATGATTTCTTTTAACGCCCAAGGCATTAAAAGTGTGGCACCTTTTGCGCCTACAAGTGCCAGTAAAGCTAAAACGACACGACCTTTAAATGCCATTAAATAGGGCCAAAGTGTTTTAATACTTTGGCTGAGATTCATCGCGTCTTGATGTTTCGTTACTTCTTTTTGGCCGGCGCCGCGCATATTTTTCCTGATTAATTAATACGTTATTAAGTCTGATAGTAAAGCCGAGTATAAACTTTAATGACAGCTATACTCAAATAATTCAGCCATACCCTTGGGTATAATAAATTCTTAACACTGAGTTAAATACAGGATGTAAGAATATGAAAATGATTGAATAGGCCGCACATAAAGAAAATACACCACTTGAGTCTTTTCATTTTGAAAGACGGGAGTTACATGATGAAGATGTTGCCATTGAAATTTTATATTGCGGTTTAATTAATCATTGAATTATTTCAAATTGCCCCCATATATCTGCTTACTGATATTAATAGATTATAAAATGATTCGCTTTCGGCTAATTTTTTCTGTGTTGTTATTTGTTGTTGCATTTTTTAGTGCACAAAGCAATGCTGCGGGAGCAGATAAAGCAAATTGGGGTCAATCTTTTACTGCTCATGAGTCCCTTATAGATTTGAATAGTGAACACAGCATAAAAATACAATTATTTGATAAGACTGAATTAGTTAAACATGTTTCCCATGAGCAAAATCCCTCTGGTTTTGAGCCAGCTTACTTTCGTTTAGTTGTTAGTAATTCATCTTTATTTTTACATCAGGTTCAAGTTGAGCCTAATTATGCCCCTATCTTTGAATTTTTTACTCCAACCCTTGGCAAAGAACTGTTTTTACAACCTTTAGAGCCGCCAATAAAGCAACCATGGTATACGGCTTATGAGGGGAGAAAATCACGTTTAAGTGGTTGGAAAGACGCTAATCTGATTTATCGAGCAAGAAACACTTACCATAGTTAATTCCTACATTAATTTATAAACCTAAACCAATTAAAAAATTAATGTGCCTAATAGGCATAAACCAATGCTATGCGTTGGTTTAAAGGAAAGTTATGTTTAAAAAAAGTTCGAAAAAACCGTTGTGGCAACGGCTTAAAATTAGCTATGTGGCAATGTTTATGGCACTGATGCTATTAGCTATCAGTGCGTTACCTAATTTATACCCCGCTAAATCTTGGCTGCATATCCAAATGCAAGATAGTCAAATTGCAGTGCAAGTAGACAAGCAAAAAGATGTTATCGCGTTTCTTAATCAGCATGGTTTTCAAGTTGCGCAATCTATTGATGAGCCACAATTGAATGGCGGCTCGTTAAATATCTTACTTAACACGCCTAGTAAAAGTGCGGCAGCACAACAGGTATTAAAAGCCGAATTTACTTCACTTGAAACTAAGGTTGTGACTCATCAAACAAGTCCCTCGTGGGTCCAAGGACTTGGGCTTGCTCCTATCAAACTAGGGTTAGATTTAAATGGCGGTGTGCTCTTTGTTTTAGACGTTGATCTAGATAAAGCACAGCAAGAGCAGCTTGATAGTGCATTTGAGCAAACCAAAACCATTATTCGGGAACAAAAAGCTCGAGGAGTCAGAGTGCAAAAAAATGACGCTGGATTTGAACTTCATGCTTTAGATAAATCCCTCTCTGACTTAGAAAGCGTTAAGGATGAAGTTTTAGCACGTTTTGAGCGTTTGCAAGCAACGAGTCATAATCAAGGGAATATGACATCAATGGCATTTAGCTTTAGCGAGAGCGGAGTCAGCTCATTTACAAAAGAAGTGATGAGCCAAACACTCACAACGCTCAGAGGCCGTATTGAAGAGCTAGGAATTACCGAAGCAGTCACTCAGCGTCAAGGCAAGCAACGTATTCGTATTGAATTACCAGGCGTGCAAGACCCAGCAGAAGCAAAGCGTATAATTGGTGCGACAGCGTCTTTAGATTTTTATCAATTAAAAGAAGTGGGAGGTAAATCATTTAAGCATAAAGACGGCGGAACAATTAACTTAGATCCGGTGGCTATTTTTTCAGGGCAGCATATTAATAATGCTCAATCCGGACGAGATGAGTGGGGAAAACCATTAGTTCAATTAAGTTTAGATAGCCAAGGTGGTGAGGCTATGTCAGCGTTCTCAAAACGCAATATAGGTAAACCGATGGCTACAGTCTACTCTGAGTATTACCAAAATGAGCAGGGTGAGATTGTAAAAAATAGCGAAGTCATCAATGTAGCCAATATTATTCAGCATTTGAGTAGTCGGTTTAGTATTACCAATATGCAAAGTGCACAAGCAGCACAAGACTTAGCTCTTTTGTTACGTGCAGGGTCATTAACCGCGCCAGTTACCATAGTTCAAGAACAAACCATTGGGCCAAGCTTAGGGGCTGATAACATAACCAATGGCTTAGCAGCCTTAATGCTTGGAATGGGAATTACACTCGTTTTTATGGCGCTGTGGTATCGCCGTTTAGGCTTGATTGCAAATATAGCGTTATTGCTAAACTTAACCGCACTTGTCGGTTTAATGTCGTTGCTACCAGGTGTTGTATTAACACTGCCAGGAATCGCAGGCTTAGTGCTAACAATAGGTATGGCGGTCGATACTAATGTGATTATTTTTGAGCGTATTAGGGAGGAGCGTCGTAAAGGGCGAGCGCCTTATCAAGCTATCGAACAAGGGTATAACCAAGCATTTAGCACTATTTTCGATGCCAACATAACTACCATGATCACTGCGATTATTTTATACAGCATAGGGTATGGGCCTATTAAAGGGTTCGCTATTACGTTAGCGCTAGGGCTTATTACTAGTGTGTTTACAGGCGTCTATGTTTCAAAAGCATTAAGCCAATCTTTGTACTTAAAACTGGCTGATAAACAAGGAGCAAGCGCATGAAAATCAATTATAATTGGTTAAAAAGTGGCTCCAAAATGCGTTTTGCAGGCTTGGTAATCTCACTAGTGTTAATATTTATTTCAACATTTGGTATTGCCAGCAAAGGGCTTAATTTTGGCCTCGATTTTACTGGGGGTTATTTAACTGAATTTACGACAAGTACGCCACTGACACTAAGTCAGTTGAGCAGTAAAATTGATGCCTCAGGGTTAGAGAATTATACTGTAGCTGCGCAGTCGGCTCAGCATTTTCAACTAAGAGAAAGTGAGCAGCATAACCCTTGGTTAGATACACTTGAGCTGAACGAGGATTTTTCAGTGAATGTTTTGTCCTCTTCTTATTTAGGCTCGCAAGTAGGTGATGAATTGTTTGAGCAAGGTTGCTTAGCTTTGTTTGCGGCCATGGTTGCGGTGATGTTGTATTTAGCTATGCGGTTTGAGTGGCGTTTAGCACTGGGGGCTGTGGTTGCATTGTTACACGATATTATTATTATTGTAGGGCTTTTTGCTTGGTTACAGCTTGAATTTAATTTAACCGTGCTTGCAAGCTTACTCGCCATAATCGGTTATTCCCTTAATGATTCTATTATTGTAGGAGATAGGGTTAGGGAGCTATTACGTATTGAGACCGCGCAGAACCTTGCGGTAGATAAAGTGATCAATAATGCAATTAGCAGCACATTAACGCGAACGTTAATTACCTCAGGTACGACACTTGCTACTGTCGCAAGTGTTTGGCTGCTAGCTGGGGCACCACTTCAAGGGTTCTCAATTGCATTATTTACAGGGATAGTTGTAGGCACGCTATCATCAATTTGTATCGCTGCCACGCTACCTCAACTTTTAGGCTTAAGTGCTGAAAATTATAAAGTGAAATTGGATGAAAAAAGCCAAGCATTAATGGATATGCCTTAACTTTTCGTTCTATGATCAAAAATGCCGCGATTAACGCGGCATTTTTAATATAAATAAGGGGGGGCAATTAACTTAAGTTGATAGTGACCACATCAGCCGTTTCTTGTTCAGGCTCTACGCTAGGCTGTTTTGGAATATCAGGTTTATCTAGAGCAATATCACCGCCATCGATTACATCACCGGTTTGCAAGTTGGCAAAATCAAACAGTTCATTGTCAGCTAGGTGAGAAGGCACCACGTTTTGCATTGCAGTAAAAATACTTTCTATACGCCCTGGGTGCTCGGTATTCCACTTAGCAAGCATCGCTTTTGTGTGCTTACGTTGTAGGTTTTCTTGTGAGCCACATAAATTACACGGAATGATCGGGTATGCTTGGTGTATAGCATATTGTTCAATATCCGCTTCTTTGCAGTAGGCAAGTGGGCGAATAACCATGTGCTCGCCGTTATCGCTCATTAATTTGGCTGGCATACTTTTTAACTTACCGCCGTAGAACATATTTAAGAATAAGGTTTCTATCATGTCATCGCGGTGATGCCCAAGTGCTATTTTAGTGGCACCGAGCTCTTTTGCTGTGCGGTATAAAATACCGCGGCGCAGGCGAGAACATAATGAACAGGTTGTTTTACCTTCAGGGATTATATCGGTAACAATACTGTAGGTATCTTCTTCGACAATTTTATATTCTACGTCTTGAGTGTCTAGATACTCAGGCAATACATGCTCTGGGAATCCGGGCTGTTTTTGATCAAGGTTGACAACAAAAAGATCAAATTTAATCGGCGCAACACGCTGCAAGTGCTTCAGCATTTCTAAAAGGGTATAGCTGTCTTTCCCCCCTGATAAACACACCATGATGCGGTCGCCTTCTTCAATCATATTGAAGTCGATCACTGCTTGACCAGTTTGGCGGCGTAAGCGCTTTTGTAACTTATTGAAGTTAAATTGAGCTTTGGCTTGAACAGAATACGACATTACGGCCCCTTGAGATACTATACGTAAAAATAAGGGGCGTATTATATGCTGAAAATGGCAATGCTCAAAACTTATTTATTGGCTAATTTACTTTGCCAATGGAGAGATATAACCGTCAGGCTTTAATGCCAACACATCGCAATCTAAGCTGTCTATTACATGCTCTGCGGTATTGCCAACTAAGGCCGCGCTTAACCCTGTGCGGCCAACAGTACCAATAACCACTAGCTCACTGTTTAAACGTGCGGCAACATCTGGGATCACGTCTTCGGGTAAGCCCTCTTCAATCGCACAGTTCTGATGAGCGATTTGATGCTTGTCGGCTAATTCATAGGTAGACTCTAAGTGATGCTTTTTCACTGATTCGTTGTAAACACTTGGGTTAAACTCAGGGATTTCTATAGCAATATTAACCGGTGTTGCAGGGTAGGCATTCACAAGGTTTAATTTAGCATTGGCAAGCTCACATAAAAATTGTGCGTCTTTTATAATACGATTATTTAATGCTAGATGTTGCTCGTTTTCACTGACCGCGTTCACGGCAGCTAAAATATTTCCTTGCGCTGGCCATGCATGTTCTTTAACTAATAATACTGGGGCAGGGCATTTACGAATTAAGTGCCAATCTGTTGGTGTGAAGATAACAGATTTAAGAGTGTCATGTTGGTGGGTGCCTTTGACAACTAAATCAAAACCTTGATTAATGACTGTATCGATAATAGCTTCGTAAGTGCGATTGTGCCACACCACTTGGCTGTTAATTTCTAACTCAGGGTATTGCGCGAGTATTTCATCAAGCCAGGCTTGACGGTCTTTAACAACTGCGTTTCGCATAGCCTCGCGTTCATCAGATGAAAGCATAGTGGTCATTTCATATGAGAAGTCGTAGATACTCATAAAGGCGGTAATGCTAGCGCCAGACTTTTTAGCTAAATCAATTGAGCGAGATAAACCATGCTGGGAATCAGCAGTGGGATCAATAACGGCAAGAATTTGTTTGATAGTATTCATTGAGCTGCTCCTTTAACTACTTTATATACAGTGTAACGTATTATTTGCGTAGTTAAAGGTGTAGCTAAAGAAGAGTTGTTTTAGATCAAAGTTTATTTTGTGTGTATTGCAGCAGCTTCGCGTAAACCTTCACTATCTAAAATAGTAATGAATTTACCTTCTACTTTGATCAAATCAGCTTTTTGAAAACGGCTAAGCAGACGGCTGATTGTTTCAACGGTAAGGCCTAAGTAATTACCGATTTCACCCCGGGTCATAGTAAATCTGAATTCTTTACGAGAAAACCCCCGTTCACCAAACCGATTAGATAAGTTATAGATAAAGCTGGCTAGGCGTTCTTCAGCGGATTTTTTATTTAAGAGTAATAGCATTTCTTGATCGTAATTTATTTCGTTACTCATTAAGCGCATTATTTGCTGGCGCAGCTTAGGTAACTTACCTGAGAGCTCATCGAGTGTATCAAACGGTATTTCGCAAACCATTGATGTTTCAAGTGCTTGGGAAAAGCTCTGATGTTGCATTTTGTTTATTGCATCAAACCCGACTAAATCTCCGGCTAAGTGAAAGCCGGTAATTTGTTCATCCCCTTGTTCAGATAATGTGTAAGATTTAAATGAACCAGAGCGTACAGCAAAAATTGCATTTAATGGTGCGCCAGATTCAAATAAATAGTCCCCTTTATGTAAGGGCTTTTTACGCTCAATAATTTCGTCAAGTCTATCCATTTCTTGGCCGTTAAGCGTAAATGGTAAGCATAGTTGGCTGATGCTGCAGTCATTACAGCTAATTGTGCAGTTACTTTTTGCTTTATTGTGAGATAAATCCATCAGTTAAATCCATTAAAGTGCGTATTTTTAGTTAGACTAATGCACTAATTTGTCAGTTGCAATAATAAGTAAGTATATACCGTACCATATAAGTATACTGCCCATGGCGATACGGGCCCATGGATGATTGAGTATTTTATGTAACACTTGTGCGCCCATACCAATACTTAACATGGCGGGAAAAGTACCTAACGCAAAAAATAGCATCACTAAGGCGCCGTCTATTGTTGTTTTGCTAGTCATTGCCCATGTTAAAGCTGAGTAGACTAAACCACAAGGTAACCAGCCCCAAAGTGCACCGTAAGCCGCAGCTTTTGGTAATGAGTTTATTGGCATTATGAAACGATTTAGCTTAACTAAGTGCCGCCAAACTAGTGTTTTACCAAGTGATTCGAGCCACTGTAAACTCACTCCTAAGCGCATAACATACAAACCAACAAGCAGCATGAACAAACCGCTTAAAAATGCTAATAGCAGGGAAAACCAGTGGCTTTGGCTTGCAAAATGGCTACTGATCCCAGCTACAAGTGCCCCTGCTAGCATATAGCTCGCTGCACGGCCTAAGTTATAGGCTACTGAGTAGGCAAAAGGCCGCGTTTTATCGGTTGCCAATTGTAAAGAGCTGGCAATTCCTCCGCACATAGCAATGCAGTGGCCGCTCCCAATTAACCCCATAATGAATGCACTAACAAAAAGGGGATCAATCATTACTTTTTTTGTGTTGCTCTTTATCGTCTTCAAACAAGATACTGTGGCCTTGTTTGTTTAGATCTGAAAATTGCTCACCTCGTACAGCCCAAAAGAATACTCCTATGGCGATAATAACAAACAAGATAGCAATCGGGATCAAGATATAAATTATACTCATAACTTTAATAACCTCAGTGAGTTAGTTATAACAATGATTGAACTGGCAGACATCCCAATCACTGCCATCCACGGAGCAACTAGGCCCATTGCAGCAAGTGGTAAAATTGACCCATTATAAAGTAATGAAATGGCTAAATTTTGTTTAATAATACGGCGCGTTTTTTTCGATACGCTAAGCAAGTGCGAAATAGCTGCTAAGTCACTGTTGAGTAATACCACATCGGCCGTGTTTTTGGAAATATCAGCACCAGTCTCCATGGCGATAGATAAATGCGCACTGTTAAAAACAGGGCTGTCGTTTACGCCATCACCAACCATAGCGACGATTTCACCTTGAGCAGACCAAGCCTCAACTTGTTTTTGTTTATCTTGAGGTGAACAGCCCGTTGTAAAACTATCGAGATTTAGCTTTTTGGCTATCTTCTGCCCTGCATTTGAAGCATCACCTGTCAACATATGACAGCTCAAGCCTTGATTTTTTAGTGAAGCAATTAAGCCATGGGCATTTTGTTTTACTTCATCAACAAAATAAAAATGTGCAACGGGTTGCTCATCAATATAGAAAGTTGCTTGGGCATTGGTTTTTTTAGAGTCAAACCACCCACTTTTACCAATGGCATAGCGGTGGCTTTCATCTGTACCTGTAATACCTAACCCCGGATGCACTTTGATACCTTCGAGGTGACGGTTTTGGGGAGTAAACTGAGCAAACGCTGAAGCGATAGGGTGCTCAGAGTAACTTTCCAGCTGGGCAGCCAGCGCTAATATATCTTCTTTACTGATATTCTTTGCAAGTATATCCACCGCATCGAGACTAAAGCGTCCTTGTGTCAAAGTGCCTGTTTTATCAAACGCAACGCGTGTCAACTGCGGCAAAGTTTCAAGCACATGGGCTTGTTTGATTAAAATACCCTTACGTGTGAGTGTGGCAACAGCACAGGTTAACGCAGTTGGAATCGCTAAACTTAGAGCACAGGGGCAAGTGGCTACAAGAACAGATATCGTTATCCAAAAAGCATGCTCTGGGTCAATTTGATACCAACCAACTGCTGTAATCGATGCAAATATTAGTAAGCATGCCACAAACCATTGAGCTACTTTATCAGTAATTTCTACAAGTTTGGGGCGAGTCGCAAGGGCGCTGTGTTGTAACTTTATAATTTGGTTCAATAATGTATTTTGACCAAGCTTATTAATGCGAATTTCAATAACACCATCGTGATTCACGGTGCCTGCAAACACTTGATGTTCAATGTACTTGTTAACCGGGAGGTGTTCACCAGTCATCATTGACTCATCAACACTCGTGGTTCCCGCTGATACAATACCATCCGCTGGAATTGTTTCGCCTGCCTTTATTAGTACTCGGTCATCTAATTTAAGTTTTTTAGCCGCGATAATCTGCTCATTACCTTGCTCATCCAGTGTACGTGCGGTTAAAGGTAACAACTTTTGTAGGTTTGCGGTGAATTCACTGGCTTTAAGACGTGCTCTGAATTCTAAATATTTACCTAATAAAAGTAAGAAGGTAAACATACAAATTGATTCAAAGTAAACCTCGCCCACTGCCATAATAGTTGCATAGCAACTTGCACCATAGGCTCCAAAAATGGCTAAGGAAACAGGTAAATCCATGTTTAGCTGTTTGGCTTTAAGGCCATTTATAGCATTGGTTAAAAATGGCAGAGCACTGTATAAAATAACTGGAGACGCAAGAATTAAACTGATCCAGCGAAAATACTGTTCAAAGTTTTCTTCCATGCCAGAGAACATACCGAAGTACATAGCAAAGGCAAACATCATCACTTGCATGGTCATAAGGCCAGCTACACCTAAACGGCGAATATAGGCTTTTGCAGTTTGTTGCTTTTGACTGGCTTCGATATCGGCTTGAAATGGGTATGCTTTGTAGCCGATTTCAAGAAGAGATTTAATTATTTCACTAAGGGGGAGGGCTTCTTTATGCCATTGGATCATGGCGCGGTTAGTTGAAGTATTTACATCAACACGCTTTACAGCAGGCATATTTAATAGTTGTTTTTCGATAAGCCATGCACATGCTGCACAGGTAATGCCTTCAACGGTTAATAAAACTTCACTAATATCGTTAGTTTGAGAAATAAACTCTTCTTGGATGTCAGGGTTATCATAACTTTCAACAAGCTTTAACTGCTCAGGAACGAGTTGTTCAACTTTACCAGCTCGCACAGTTCTGAATTTATAGTAATCAGTCATGCCTTGAGCAACAATTGTTTCGGCGACAGTCTGACAGCCAATGCAACACATAGGTTCAGGGCTACCGTCTATTTCAACGGTAGCATTAAACCCAGTTGGTACACTTTCAAGGCAATGAAAGCAGTTTTTAGACATGATAAATTACTACTTATATTCCGGATTTATCGCAATACTTTGCTCATTTGGCAAAGTAATATTTTCTTTTAGCTTCCAGCTAGCGTCGATTGGCTCAATAAATACGGTGTAAGTGCCTTCGCTGTAAGGGTCAATGATTGCGGTAAATTCGCCGTTCGCATTCGGTGTTAAGTGCGCGCTAAAATCATGTTCACCAATTGTGCGGTGATAAAAAGACATTTTTAACGAATGAATATTACTGGTGTCACCTTTATTAAATTTAAAGCTAACTTTGTCGTGTTCTACGGTTAAATCACCATGTAAGTATAACGCTTTGGCTTTATCAAATTTACTTAATTCTAAATTGATCGCTTTGCCTTTTTTATAATAGTCATCAACAACCATGTCAGGGCCATTACCTATTGCTGTGATTAACAATGAAATACAACCAATAATGGCAACTAGTGGAAAAAAAATTAGGAACCAAGGCCAGAAATTTTTATACCAAGGAGTAGGCTTCATAAAAACACTTAATTAGTTTGTGGTATGGGCATTTTATAGGATTTGCCATGAAAAGACTAAAAAAAAGCCTCCAGATGGAAGCTTTTTTGATCTTAATTAATCTATTGATATAAAAGATTAAAGTTTAAACATTTTATTAACGTTATGGTTATTTATCTTGCGATAAACTGTAAACATAGGCTGTTAATAAGTGTACTTTGTCTTCACCTAAAATATCTTTCCAAGCAGGCATTACACCAGCACGGCCGTTAACAAGTGTTTCTTCAACAGCACGTTGAGAACCACCATATAACCAGATATTGTCTGTAAGGTTAGGTGCACCAAATGGCAAGTTATGAGCGACTGAACCTTTACCATCAGCACCGTGACATGCGGCACACATAGCAAACTTAGCAGCACCAGCTTTAGCGTCTTTTTGATTCACAGTACGACCCGAAAGGCTTAATACATGTGCAGTCATTTCTTTAACGCCTTGTTCACCTAATGCATCACCCCATGGTGGCATTGCAGCAATACGACCATATAAAAGAGTTTCTTTAATTTTGTCAGGTGTACCGCCATATAACCAGTCTTTATCAGTTAGGTTAGGGAAACCTTGTCCACCACGGGCATCAGAGCCATGACACTGTGAACAGTTTTGAGCGAATAAACGTTGACCAATCTCAAGTGCTTTTTCATCTTTAACCAAGGTTTCAATATCTTGTTTAGCAAAACCTTCAAAGATTGGGCCAAAACGTTCGTCTGCAGCTTCATACTCTTTATCAAGCTTAACAAACTCACCATTAGCTTTGGCTTCTTCAATTGCTTTTTTAGACTCAGCTAAAGATGTCACGCCTTGGTTAGAACTAGTCCATTTAGCTAAACCTTCCCAATTACCTAAACCAGGATAAGCGGCTAAATAATATACTGACCATACGAATGTTGCGAAGAACATATAGGTCCACCATTTTGGTAGTGGATTGTTTAATTCTTCAATGCCATCAAATTCATGGCCACAGCTTTCACCTTCTTCAACGCCTGCGTAGTTTTTTAAATTCCAAACTAACAAACCAAACAAAATGAAAAGACACGATAGGGTTAATACAATAACCCATATACTCCAAAAGCTAGTCATTTCTCAGACCCCTTTTCCTCGTTAGAGATTGTATCGTTATGTGTTTTCTCATCTTCAAAGATGGCATTAGCAGCGTCACTAAAACGGTTTTTACTACGCTTGCTGTAAGCCCACACAACAATAACAATAAATAGTACTAAAATTACCAGAGTTAAAATGCCTCTGTATGTTCCGTAATCCATAATAATTACTTCAAGTGCGTGCCAAGTTGTTGCAAGTAAGCGATAAGGGCTTGCATTTCTGTTGCCCCTTTACCGTCATTCATTGCATCAACTTTAGCAACATCAGCGATTAATTCTTCATCACTACCATAACCTAAGCCAGGGTGAGCTGGATTTTGTGGGTTGATAGCGAACGTATCACGGAAAATTTTAAGCTTTTTAAGAGTTAGACTCGTATCAACACGATTCTCATCTAACCAAGGGAATGCTGGCATATTAGACTCAGGCACCACAGCACGTGGGTCCATTAAGTGAGCATAATGCCAATCATCTGAGTAACGCTTACCTACACGGGCAAGATCAGGACCAGTACGTTTTGAACCCCATTGAAAAGGGTGATCCCATACAGACTCACCTGCAACAGAATAGTGACCATAACGCTCTACTTCATCACGGAATGGGCGAATCATTTGTGAGTGACAGTTGTAACAACCTTCACGTACATAGATATCACGACCTTCCATTTCAAGTGCATTTAGTGGACGTAAGCCATCAACAGGTTTAGTTGTATCGTCTTGGAACATTAGAGGAGTAATCTCTACTAATGCACCAAAGCTGATAGCAAAAACAGTCAATATAGCCATTAGGCCGATATTTTTTTCGACTATTTCATGTTTATTTTGTGAATTATTATTGCTCATCATCTCACTCCGTTATGCTAACTGTGCTTGCGCGTCTAATTTCAACGAGTCATTTTTCGCTGTAATTGTACGGTAAACGTTATAAGCCATAACTAGCATGCCCGCGACGATAAATACACCGCCTAAGAAGCGCATAACATAGAAAGGGTGTGATGCTTGTAGTGACTGAACAAAGCTGTACATTAATGTACCGTCAGCATTAACAGCACGCCACATTAGACCTTGCATTACACCTGAAATCCACATTGCAACAATGTAAAGCACTACACCTACTGTATGTAACCAGAAATGCGTGTTAACTAATTTCACACTGTACATACGACCTTGTGAGAACAGTGCAGGGATCAGGTGATAGATAGCACCGATAGAAATCATTGCAACCCAACCTAATGCACCTGAGTGAACGTGACCTACGGTCCAGTCAGTGTAGTGAGAAAGTGCATTTACAGATTTAATTGCCATCATTGGGCCTTCAAAAGTAGACATACCATAGAAAGACAATGAAACAACTAAGAAACGAAGTACTGGATCAGTACGTAGTTTATGCCATGCACCAGATAGCGTCATAATACCGTTGATCATACCACCCCAAGAAGGAACGAATAAGATAATTGACATAACCATGCCTAAGCTTTGTGTCCAGTCAGGAAGCGCTGTGTAGTGCAAGTGATGAGGACCAGCCCAAATATAAAGAGACACTAATGCCCAAAAGTGAACAACAGATAAACGGTATGAATAAACAGGGCGACCAGCTTGCTTTGGTACAAAGTAATACATCATACCTAAGAAACCAGCTGTTAATAAGAAACCTACAGCATTATGACCATACCACCACTGTACCATTGCATCTACAGCACCCGCGTAGATTGAATAGGATTTAGTGAGTGATACAGGTACCGCCATGCTGTTTACAATGTGTAATACTGCAACAGTGATAATAAAACCAGCATAAAACCAGTTAGCAACATAGATATGCGACACTTTACGCTTAGCAATAGTACCCATAAATACCACTGCATACGTTACCCATACAATCGCGATTAAAATATCGATAGGCCACTCTAGCTCTGCATATTCTTTAGAGCTTGTGATACCTAGTGGAAGTGTAATTACTGCCAATACGATAACTAATTGCCAACCCCAAAAAGTAAAGGCTGCTAATTTGTCTGAAAGAAGGCGCGTTTGACAAGTACGTTGAACAACATAATAAGATGTTGCGAAAAGTGCACTTGTACCAAATGCGAAAATAACTGCGTTCGTATGTAACGGACGAAGTCGAGAGTATGTTAACCATGGTGTATCAAAGTTAAGTGCTGGCCAAGCTAATTGGGCAGCAATCAGAACCCCAATACTCATGCCAACGATGCCCCAAATCACTGTCATAATAGCGAATTGGCGTACAACTTTATAATTGTACTCAGTTTGTGATGCTACTGTTTGGCTCATTTTCTGGCTTCCGCTGCAATATATGCGTTTAGAAATGAATTACCCACTTAATAAAAAGCGGGGCCTACTATTACTCCACAAGCGTGTTATCTAAAACTACCAATACTTGACTGCTTCAGAAAACAAACTCGAGAAACCCTATTTTTTGCGGGGGAAATGATAAAATTTTTGGCCTAAAAAAGATAGGTCAATTGCATAAAATTATGACATCAATCAATTTTTATCATGTAGTTGACTATTTTTTGTTACACTTTTTGAAATTAACCTGCTTTTTAACTCTTCTGCGTTGTGTTTGTAGCAAGTGCTAATTATTATTTGCTTTTATTTAATAGGGAAAATACATGACTTTTAGCCAGGCTATGTTCTTTATGTCCACACTTTTCACTTTGGCCGCATGCAATCCGCAAGAGGTAAGTATAGAAGAGCAACCAGTTGCTGCAAGTTGCCAACCAAATGAACCGTGCGATTATTCAAATAAAGCAAAAATTTGGCTTCCTGAAACAGACTTATCACCTGAAACCCCTTTTAACATCAATTTATCTATTCCCGAAGACAGTGTAATTATTGATGCTAAATTAGAGGGAGTCACTATGTATATGGGGTATATCCCTGTGACATTTTCGCGGCTAGCGGATATATACCAAGCCCAAACCATGGTGGGTATTTGTTCTGAAAAGAACATGGAGTGGAAATTACGGCTACAACTGCAAGACTCTGAGGGCAATACACAGCACATAAATTATTTTTTTATTGTTAGGTATTAGAGGAGTGATAACTTTGTTTGGGTTATCATTTATTATTACTGCACCCTAAGCGTTAAAATATTTTTTATATAGTGTGAGAACCATTTATTTATAAACCAAGTGGCTTATCTCTGCAATACCTAAGATTCCAACTTTAGATTGCGTTAGTTTTAAACAACCTTCCTTTCTTGATTACTCTATAAAATAGACTCTCAGCTTCTTGCATATTTTCACCTATATTTTGCAATATACGGAAATGAATATAGTCATATCCAGTGTTATATGCCACTCATCCTTTGGGATTTCGATTATTTACGCATTCTTACTGAATAATTATGGTTAGTTTTTAGCTGCGAGTTTTACGGTTTCTATAAAACTGTGTGATCAATATGTGAAAATTTCTGTTTTGGGTATATTTGGTGTTTGGTTACATTGGG
Source organism: Pseudoalteromonas mucoides (assembly GCF_049257175.1). NCBI lineage: Bacteria > Pseudomonadati > Pseudomonadota > Gammaproteobacteria > Alteromonadales > Pseudoalteromonadaceae > Pseudoalteromonas > Pseudoalteromonas mucoides. Next base: position 85,515 of record NZ_JBMMUC010000003.1, on the reverse strand, counting down.
TTACAAAGTCCGGCTGTTTGATTTCATTCGTGTTTTTAATGTGATTTGATATTCTTACTCTACTGATTTTTATATGTTTTATAGTGTTAACACTGAAACATCAATTAACGTTTGTTTCTTTTGTAGTTCCTAATAAAAACAATAGATTATATTGCGAGCCTTCATTCAGTTTTCATTCAGTTAATTCAGCCTAAGTTGCCTGCCGTTGACTCGTCATTCTAACAAAAACGAGCACTACCTGAATAAGGTACTTTTTCCAACAAGTAGGGTTTCACATGAAAAAATCAATTATTGGTTTAGCTGTTATTTCAGCAATTCCTATGTTCTCAACAAGTGTTATAGCTGCAGACGAAGCAGCACAATCTATTGAAAAAATCCAAGTAACGGGTTCTCGTATTAAGCGTTCTGATATGGAAAACGCAAGCCCAGTTACTTTAATCGGTGCTGATGACATTAAAGCTATGGGTGCAACAAGCATTGATAGTGTTTTACAAAAAATGACTGCCACTGGTGGCGCAATGACAAACCCTGCAGTCAATAATGGCTCTGGTGGTAACGCACGCATAGATTTACGTGGTCTAGGCTCACCGCGCACTTTAGTGCTTGTAAATGGTCGCCGTATGATTGCGTCAGGTACTGGTGCAGCATCTTCTGTTGACCTTAATACGATTCCAGTTTCAATGATAAAATCAGTAGAAGTACTAAAAGACGGCGCATCTGCCGTGTATGGTACTGATGCGGTTGCAGGCGTTGTGAACATCATTTTAAAAGATGATTTCGAAGGCCTAGACATGAATGTAAATGCTGCAATCACAGGTGAAGGCGATGCGTCTGAAAACTCTATCGACTTTACTGTTGGTACATCATTCGATAAAGGTAACATTGTAATCGGAATGCAGTATACTGACCGTGGTAAAGCAAAGCAGTCTGATCGTGGCTTTTCAAGCTGCCCAATCGCTGAAGGTGCGAATGGTTTAAATTGCAATGGCGGCTCACCTTACAATGAAGGCGGTCATATTTGGCAAGACAGTCTTATTGGTGATGTGAACTCAGATGGTGAGTCTGTTGATGCTGATGGGAATCCAATTACATCAGGTCTTGCTATTGGTGATAATGGTTTAAGTGGTCAAGGTGGTCTTCACCCATTTACTGATGCAGACCGCTATAACTTTGCTCCAGCTAGCTACCTTTATACGCCAATGGAGCGTTTAAACCTTACTGGTATCGCGACATATGAATTAAATGATGATACTAATCTTTTTACTGAGTTTACCTATACTAAACGTTGGTCAGAGCAGCAAATGGCTGCACAGCCAGTATGGTTTGGTTTTAACTATACTGAAGAAATGGGTGATTCACTATTAGACCAATCTTATAATAGTAAAGTTGACCGTGATGGCGATGGCATTGCTGATCTTGATGCAAATGGTGACTACATCACTGAAATCGCAAACTATGCTTATGGCGATGATATCTTTTATGGTCGTCGTATGAGTGATACAGGTCCACGTTATTATGAGCAATCTGTAGATACTGTTCGTGCTGTTGTAGGCGCAGAAGGTTTTGTAGGCGATTACTCTTGGGATGTATCTGCAAACTTTGGACGGAATGACTCAGTTGATAAGACGTCCAATCTTCACAACATGGGGGCTATTCAAGAGCAAATTATTGAAGGTAGCTTTAATCCACTTAATCAAAGTGCGTGGTCAGGAGATGAGTTCAGCAAAAACGTTTACACAGAAGTAAATAACGGCGGTAGCCAATTATTTATTATTGCTGCATCAGTATCAGGCGAGATGTTTGAACTACCTGCAGGTTATGCAGCATTTGCCGCGGGTGTTGAGCGTCGTCAAGAAAAAGCATGGTACACACCCGATTCACTAACTGCTCAAGGTCTTGCGAATGACCCAATGGTAGAGCCAACTGCGGGCGGTTTTGATGTAAACGAAGCGTACGTAGAGTTTGCAATTCCATTGCTTGCAGATGCTCCATTTGCTCAAAATGTTGAATTAAGCGCTGCAATACGTGCGTTTGATTACAGCACATTTGGCTCTGACGAGACGTGGAAACTTGGTTTAACATGGAAAGCAAACGACGAACTAATGTTCCGTAGTGTTGTTTCAACAGCATTCCGTGCGCCTACAGTTTCTGAGCTTTACTCAGGTAACTCACCTTCTTTCGAGAACGTTACTTACCCAGGCGCTCAAGATCAAGCAGAAGTAACAGTGGGCGGTAACGACCAGTTAACACCAGAAGAAGCTGATACACTAACTGCAGGTATCGTATACGAGCCAGAGTGGTTTGAAGGTTTCTCAATGACATTAGATTACTACGACATTGAAATCGAAAATGCAATCGTTACGGTTGATAATCAATACATTGTTGATGAATGTTTAAATAATGCAGCTAATGCAGGTACGGCACTTTGTCAATCGTCTGGTATCTCAATTGACGGTACTGGTCGCATTATCTTCAACAACCAGTTACAAAATATTGGTGCTGAGAAAACCTCTGGTTACGACTTAAACTTAGCGTATAGCTTCGATGCGGCAGGCCTTAACTGGAAAGCAGGTTTAGATACGACTTACCTTGATGAATATGTTAAGCAAATTACTGGTGACCCGGTTGATTATGCAGGTGTTGTAACGTCTGGGGATGGTGGATACGCAGAGATTAAATCAAATCTTACTCTTAACGTAGCTGGTGATAATTGGGATGCTCAATACCAAGCTCGTTATATCGCGGGTATGGATAGTTTTGCTTGTATCGGTAAGGAAGACACATGTTATGCACCTACAACACCAAGTGTTGTGTACCATGACTTAAGTGGTTCTTACATGCTTAACGAAACTATTTCGTTTAATGCAGGTGTAAACAATTTATTTGACAAGCAGCCTCCTTACTACACAGGTAACAACGACTCAAATACTGACCCGTACACATTCGATGTACTTGGCCGTCGTTTCTTCGCTGGTGTTAACGTTAAGCTCTAATAAAAGCAAAGAACGCTGAATTATTAAGGCCTGGTTTTTACTAGGCCTTTTTTATTGAATAATGCTAAGGACACACGTAGACTTAAGGTTGATTTTTAGAAGGAGCATTGATTGCTAAAACAGGATGAAAACCTATCCTTTATTATTGAGCCTGAGCTTAGCCCACGCTCTGAGCAGCGTATTGACCTGTATTTTTCCATCCCCAATGAAATGGGAATTAATCCACAAACCCTCAGTGAAGAAGCGTACTTTAATAATCACTTTAAATCTCATCTAGCTTATAACGCGAACAATATTCACTTACCCTTAGTGAGAAGCCGGTTTGTCAGTAAGAATAAGGGTGAACAGCAAGATTATCGACAAAACTTAAACCTTTACTGCTATCAAGTTCGTTTAGCAATCGATACGGATGTTAAAGATGCGCTTAAAATTGACGATACAGATGAGTTTTATCAACGTGCAGTTGAATTGTCAGAGCTCAGTCAGGGGTTACTAAAAAAACTTCGCCGTTATACACCGGATAATGAAAAATTAATTTCTTTTTATACTAATGCAGATAATTACTTAAGTTGGCAAATCGAGCAGTCTTTTTTAAAGTTACTTGATGAAGGCCCTAGAAGTAGTGATCACGCTAAAGAGCGCAGTGATCTATTGAGCTTTTGTAAAGCTGAGCAAGCATATCGGTTAGAACAACAGTACAATTCAGACTCAACGTTAAAAGATGCAAACCGCATCACCAATAAAATGCGTTTACTACAGCGCCTTATTGAACACGGCGTGGTACTAAATCGCCATACGCGCTATTTGAACAGCTACCTAAAGCGATTGGTAAAAGGAAGTGTGACAGCAGTTATAATGGCATTGGTAATGCTGGTTGTGCTGAATGCACGAAGCAGTTTTACCGAAGTAACAGCCACATTGATAGTTATTTTAGGGGCTATTTATGGCATGCGTGAGATTTTTAAAGAAGACATAACGCGAGTCATTTGGCGGACTATTGTAAAAGGACGGCCGAAATGGCGCTTTGTATTTCGTAACAGTGTGACAAAAGATAAAGTTGCAACGCAATTCATTTGGCTTGAATATACTCGGTTTAAAAAAATACCTGAAAGTGTTCGTAATATATTCTCAAAGCGCCGACAGCAAAATAAGCTTGCTGCACAATGGTTTCATTTTGCGAGTGAAACGCGAGTTGGGGCTAAAGAGTTCTTACCCGGTTATGATACACTGCAACAAACTCTTAGGTTTAGTCTTGCACCCTTTACCCGTTATTTGAAAAAAGGTGAGGGTAAGCTATACCATCTTGAAAATAGTAAAATCTCTAAGCAGAGTGTTGAACGCAGGTATCAATTGAATGTTGTTGTGGTGTATCAAAACAGGGAGCAGGTTAGGCATCAGCGCTACAAAATAACGCTTAACCGCAGCAAAATTATTAATATTGAACTGATTTATAGTGAAATAGAGTAATTAATTTTTTATCTGGGTATGTGTTTCAGAGTTATGTTCTCACCATGTATAAACAATTGGTTAATGGTATTTTATCAGGGTAATTTACAACTTCAAAGCCGCACCGAGTATAAGATTTAATGGCGCTTTGATTATCTGCGAAAACAAACAAAGAACATTCTTCTAATTTTAGCTTTTTATGAGCTATTTCACATAATTGCTCAATAAGAATCGGGGCATACCCTTTACCTCTAAATTTTGGGTTAACTACTAGCCGTGCCAGATGGCACCTTCTCAAGCGCAGGTAAAATTGCCCAAAAGCTAAAAATTCACCCTTCTTTGAGAGCAAAACAAATGAGTCTTTTTTATTGAGTTGTAAATCATTTTTAAATGACGCTAAATCAAATGGGTATCTAAAATCTGGCCCAGCCCACTCACGAAGTGCTTTCTCACTTACAAACCAACTTAGCATCTGTATAAAGTGACTTTCCTGCGGGGGAATTAATTGCGTAATGACTTTACTCCAGAAAATGCAATTTGTTATGTGAACTGTTTACTATTAATTAGTTATTGGTCAATTAATATCTATTGCATACGCTTCCAGCAGCGCTTGCATTTTGTCACGTTCATGTTCTGCGAACTCGATTCCTACATTAAGCCGGTTACCTTGCATTTGGTTATTACGTACATGCGCACTAATCATCACTGCAGTGCTGTCTATTGGCGAGAGCAAGTGAACAAAAACTTGGCGTTTTTTTAGTGCTAAAAAACCTGAATTAACATGTACTGTAAAGCGACAACCTGTGGCTGATATATCAATAATAACGCCTTGTAATAAATTTTCGCTGTTGAAATCTTGATCTTTCTTGATGCTTATTTTTGCTGGGATATGTGTTTGTAATCGGTTAACTTCTCTGAGCTGCCTACTCTCAATTTGCTTAGGGTAAGTGAGGTAGAGTAACTTTTCTGGTCGCACTGATATGGCTAAAATTGTGGTAGCAAAAGCAACACACTCTCCTCGCTCTCCTTCGACGATATAACGAACAATCGCCCCATTGCCTTCTTTGAGTATATCTGAATATTCATTGAGTTTAGCTTGCTTTGGATACTTTAAAATAAGGTATTTACCGGTTTCATAACCAATTAATGGCAACTTAAATCTAAATGACAAAGGGTTGGTAAATTGAATGTCAATAATTTTACCCGGTAATAAATCTAAGAAAAATTTAGCTTTGTTTGATGGTGCAGGAAGATCTTGAGCAATTTCCATATTGTTGTTTTTTATTATGTTGTTTCCAATAAGTATTATTTAAATCAGAACAAAAATCACTAGTACGAATGGCTGGTATTGTTGTTTGTTTCAAATTTTAACATTCATTCTTTGTTACAAATTCTAGTGAACAGATATGAACAAGGTCGAGTCTATTGATAAGTTACTCAATAAACGGACGAAGACTATGAAATATTTATATAAAATTTGGAATAATAATCGCTCTTTAATTATTTTTATTTGTTTGATGAGTGTTTTCAGAAGTGCGGTTGCTGATTGGTATGAAGTACCAACGGGATCAATGCAGCCAACAATCATTGAAGGCGATAGAATACTTACCGATAAAATGGCCTATGATCTACGTGTACCATTTACTAAAATATCCTTGCTAACACTGGGGCAGCCAAGCAGGGGGGATATCATTGTATTTGACTCAGTAGCTGCAAATAATCGCCTCATTAAACGAGTCATTGGCGTACCAGGTGATACGATTAACTTTGAAGATAATGAATTAACAATTAATGGTGAAAAGCTCAGTTATGTAACCGTTGGTGAACTAGGTTTGAGTGAAACAAAAGAAGAAGATTTGCTGGGTATAAAACATAAAATACGCGTGTCGAAGTATGCTTCAAAAATGCAATCATTTGATACTATCATCATTCCTAAAGGGTTTTACTTAGCAATGGGTGATAGCAGGGATCACAGTGCAGACTCTCGCGTGATTGGTCTTGTCCCCAGAGCTGAACTACTTGGTAAAGCAAAGCGTGTTATCGCGTCGTTAGATTATGATAATTACTATTTACCCCGTAAAAATCGCTTTTTAATAGAATTAGATTAGAGTACGCGACATAAGAAAAAGTCGTTGTAAGCTCAGCTTACAACGACTTTTAATTTTCAACCAATATCAATGTATAAAAACAACTAATTGACGGGCTAAATCAGTGCTGTTTATTCATTGATAAAGGAATGAATTAAATACCTAATGCTTGTCCGCCACCGATTTGGATGGTTTCAGCAGTAATAAATGCAGCATCTTTACTTACTAAGAAAGAAATTACACCAGCAACATCTTCCGGTTGACCAAGACGACCTAGCATGATGCTGTCTTTCCAAGAAGCGAAAACTTCTGGCTTAGTTTCTTTAATTTGAGCGTGGAAAGGAGTGTCAATAGTACCTGGTGATACTGCATTTACACGGATACCTGCAGGTGCAAGCTCTTTTGCAAGCGCACGTGTTAATGTATGCACAGCAGCTTTTGAAGTGCCATAGATACCAGCACCAGGGCCGCCTGCATTCCATGCTGCATTTGAAGTGTAGTTAATGATTGAACCACCTTCTGTTTTTTTCATAAATGGTATAGCTGCACGAGACACAAAAAATGCGCTGTCAAGGTTAAGCGCCATTACGAAGCGGAAAAACTCAGTTGTCATACCTTCAATAGGGCTGCGACCACCTAGGCCACCTGCGTTGTTGATCACAACGTCAATTTGGCCATATTTATTACCAATTGCTGTAACGTTTTCAGTTACTGCTTCATCATTCGTTACATCAAAACCATAATATTCAGCTTCAATGCCCGCAGCTGTTAGTTCTTCAACACGCTTAGCGCCAACTTCATCTTCGATACCGTTAAGTACCACTGTATAACCATCTTCACCAAGGCGTTTAGCTACTTGGAAACCGATACCACCGGTAGCGCCAGTGATTAGTGCAATTTTTTTAGACATATTTAAGTTCTCAGTATTTAGTCAACTAATTAGTGATACCTAAGGGTATGAGCTTAATGCTATTTACTTAAGTAAAGGCTATTAAAGAAGGCGTTTATGTTGGGCCTTCTAGTAACTCGATTTACAATCAAGCTATAAATTCCATTTCATTGTAATACAGATATCGTGAATTTGAAAGGTTGTTTGCGGTTATTGGTAATATAGGTTGGTTTAATTTTATTTGTAGGCTATTAACCAATGCTTGAAAAATTATTTAAATACGCTTTTGTTTGTTTTTATTGATAAAAAATAGGTGGATTTTTATTTTACTAAAGAGTAAATGGACTATTTACTCTATTTGAAATAGTAATTCATTAATAAATTATATTTATCGAATAACATTAATAAAAACACTTGTTAACCAATTTTGTCTGATTTCAATTCGACTTGTTATATTTTGTTTTCTTTTGAGTGACTTATTGTCTTACAATCACAGTGGCCTGCTGTATTAAACAATTGACTTATGGGCGTGCTTATAAGATTAGGTTGTTTGATATATTTCGTAACTTGAACAGAAGATTTTTTAAACACAGTTTTGTTTATAGTGAATACACTTCTAAAGCGGACAAGGTGAGGAAAAGCATATTGCTGGTATTTGTGAGGAAAAAGAGTGGCTAACATAAAGGTTAATCTGCGGCCTTTACTGTGGTAGCCAATTATCGCTGATAGCAAAATAATAAGACGCTTAAACTCAAAATTAACAGATGACTTAAGCTGTTTCTAGTACTTTTATTTGCTCTAATATTTGTTCAGCTTCGTGTGTTAGCTCAGCGTAACGTCGAATATCACCATTTCTTTGTGCATGCATCGCTTGCTCTAGCTTTATCTTGTAGTCTTTGTTTAATTGCTTTAATGGATCGGCTTTGAAGAATGAGAACATGAGTTTTCCTTGGTAGCGTAAGTCGCTCTGTAATAGTTAGTTGATTTATACGCGCTATTAATGAATTTAGATTAAATTAATTCTTAAACGATAAAACAGCAATAAAAAAGCCGCTATAAAAAGCGGCTTTCTGTAGTCACATCATCGAATTACATTACACGCATGCCAGGCTCAGAGCCGTCATCTGGGTTTAGAATATAGATTTCTTTTCCACCAGGTCCTGCTGCTAAAACCATGCCTTCTGACATACCAAAACGCATTTTTCGAGGTTTAAGGTTTGCTACCATTACTGTCAGTTTACCTTCGATATCCTCAGGTGCATAAGCAGATTTAATACCGGCAAATACTTGGCGTGTTTCACCACCTAAATCGAGTGTTAGTTTTAGTAGTTTATCAGCGCCTTCAACATGCTCTGCTTTGGCAATCTTAGCTACACGCAAGTCTACTTTGGCAAAGTCATCGAATTCAATTTCATCTGCAATTGGCTCCTTTGCCAGTGGGCTATTAGGGTCAATCTTATCCTTCTCAGCGAGTAAGCTTTCTTTCGACTCTTCAACCATTTTATTCACTTTATCCATTTCTACACGTTGCATTAAAGGTTTAAATTTATTGATTGCATGATTCACTAACGCGGTTTGCGTACCTTGCCATGCAAGCTCATCATTTAAGAAAACTTCAACGTTAGCTGCCATTCCCGGAAGTACAGGTTTTAAGTAAGTCATCAGTACACGGAATAAGTTTAGGCCCAATGAACAAACTTGATGTGCTTCTTCTTGTTTTGCTTCGTCTTTAATTAATACCCATGGTGCTGCAGTATCGATAAATTGGTTTGCTTTGTCGGCAAGCGCCATTATTTCACGAATTGCGCGGCTGTATTCGCGGTTTTCATAATGCTGTGCAATACCGTCAGCGGCGGCTTGGAACTCTGCAAGTAGTTCAGGCTGCATAATAGTGTCGCTTAGTTTTCCGTCAAACTTTTTAGTAATAAAGCCAGCACAGCGGCTCGCTATATTTACTACTTTACCAACTAGGTCAGAGTTAACACGTTGAGCAAAATCTTCTAAATTTAAATCAAGATCAGTAATGCCGCTGTTAAGTTTAGCTGCGTAGTAATAACGTAAAAACTCAGGATCTAAGTTATCTAAATAAGTACGCGCTTTGATAAATGTGCCTTTTGATTTAGACATCTTTGCGCCATTTACGGTAACAAAACCGTGGGCAAATACGTTTGTAGGCTTTCTAAAGTTCGCGCCTTCCAGCATTGCAGGCCAAAATAGGCTATGGAAGTAGATGATATCTTTACCAATGAAATGATAAAGCTCTGCATCTGAGCCTTCAGCCCAAAAAGAATCAAAATCAATGCCTTTGGTATCACATAAATTTTTAAAGCTGGCCATATAACCGATCGGTGCATCTAGCCATACATAAAAGTATTTACCTGGCGCACCAGGTATTTCAAAACCAAAGTAAGGGGCGTCGCGACTAATATCCCATTGTTGTAGGCCATCAGCAAACCATTCATCAAGTTTGTTTGCCATTTCTTGCTGAATTGTACCTGAGTGTAGCCACTCTTTTAACATGTCTTCAAAGGCGGGTAAGTCGAAGAAATAATGTTCTGAATCTTTTAATACAGGCTCAGCACCTGACATAACTGAGCGCGGGTTAATTAACTCAGTTGGGCTGTAAGTCGCACCACAAGCATCACAACTGTCGCCATTTTGATCTTCAGACTTACACGTAGGGCAGGTGCCTGTGACAAAACGATCTGGTAAGAAAATGCCTTTCTCAGGGTCGAACAACTGAGAGATAGTGTGCTTTTTAATGTGACCTGCTACATTTAAGCGATTATAAATTAATTCGCTAAACTCTTTGTTTTCTTGGCTGTGAGTGCTGTGGTAGTTATCAAACTTGATATTAAAATCAGCAAAATCACGTTGGCGCTCTATGCTAACGTTTTTTACCATTTCTTCCGGCGTGATCCCTTGTTTTTGCGCATTGAGCATAATTGGCGTGCCGTGGGCATCGTCGGCACAAACATAATATGTTTCGTGACCTTGTAGTTTTTGAAAACGTGACCAAATATCAGTTTGAATGTATTCCAATAAATGGCCTAAATGAGTTGGGCCATTGGCATAAGGTAATGCGCTGGTTATAAGGATCTTTCGCTGTGTCATAATCATTCCGAATTGACGGTTCCGGTAAAGGAACGGATGAATATCATAATTTTTATCACTAAACTGTAACGCGAGCGTACGAGGCTAGCCGATATTTATTAATTGACTGGTGTTAATGCCCTGAATGTTACATAATTCCGAGGCAATTTTCATCAAAGAAACGCTATTTTATTGCTATGTTTGGACTGTCAAAACTATTCTCTTCTAAATCGGTGCAAAAACAACCGATAATTGCCGCCTTAGCCGCTTATCGCAGTGCTGCATTTGCAGTGGGAATTGATGAGCAGTTTATTAAATCTATCCACGGTAAAGATGATAAATCTTTTGTTATTGAACTAATTTTACCGTTTGCTGCCCGCTCAGAAATGAACGCTTTAGCGGCGTTTGTTAGTGAACAACTAAAACAATCTGTGGAAATTAGTGCAACGGTGGCATTACCTGCGCAGTATAAATTCAAAAAAATAAAACACATTGTATTAGTCGCATCTGGCAAAGGTGGCGTTGGTAAATCTACAACGGCAGTTAATTTAGCAGGTGCTCTACAGCAAGAAGGGGCTAAGGTGGGGATTCTAGATGCGGATATTTATGGTCCATCTATACCCATGTTACTTGGTCTTGAAGGCGCAACACCTAAAGCTAAAGACGATAAGCAGTTATACCCATTTGATGCTAATGGAATTAAAGCTCAGTCTATAGGTTTTTTAGTCCCCAGTGATGATGCAACTGTATGGCGTGGGCCAATGGCATCAGGGGCATTAACTCAGTTGCTTAACGAAACTCTCTGGGGCGAGCTTGATTACCTAATTGTCGACATGCCGCCAGGTACTGGCGATATTCAACTAACGATGAGCCAAAAAGTGCCCTCAAGCGGCACCGTAATTGTGACTACTCCACAAGATTTAGCACTTGCCGATGCGCAAAAGGGCATTGCCATGTTCAATAAGGTAAATGTACCTGTACTTGGCCTAATAGAAAATATGAGCCATTTTATATGCACTCATTGTGGCGAGTCAAATCATGTGTTTGGTAAAGACGGTGCTGTTAAACTCGCGCAGCGTCACGGTGTGCCGGTACTTTCCCACATTCCGCTAGCGATAGATATTCGAGAATATTCAGAACAAGGCAAGTTAATTGCCAATGACAACGGTGCGGCTATTAGTAGTACTTATGCCAGTGCAGCACGTTTAATAGCAAGCCAGCTTTATTATCAACAAACCCATCATAATCCGTTAGAGATTGTGATTACGGACGATTAAAATAATGAGATTATCAGATACCCATATTAAAGAATACATTGCACAACAACGCATTGTTATAGAGCCAAGTCCAAGCGATGAGATGATTTCAGGCGTCACAGTTGATTTACGTTTGGGAAATAAGTTTCGTGTTTTTCAAGATCACACAGCCGCATATGTTGATTTAAGCGGACCCAAAGATCAGCTTAATAAAGCAATGGAATCGATAATGAGTGATGAAATTGTGCTTGATCAAGAGCAAGCATTCTTTTTACACCCAGGTGAACTTGCTTTAGCAATTACGCACGAGAAAGTAACTTTACCAGCGGATGTAGTAGGGTGGCTCGATGGCCGCTCATCACTAGCGCGTTTAGGTTTAATGGTGCATGTTACAGCGCACCGTATTGATCCAGGTTGGTCTGGTAATATTGTGTTGGAGTTTTACAACTCAGGCAAACTGCCGCTAGCGCTCAGACCGATGATGAAGATTGGTGCTATGAGCTTTGAGACGATGTCTGGTCCAGCAGAGAATCCGTATAACATTCGTAAAGATGCAAAATATAAAGATCAAAGTAGTGCGGTAGCAAGTCGAATTAGCGACGATAAAAACGAATAAATGCAATATTAATAAATAAACTAAAAGGCCTGAAATCAGGCTTTTTTTATTTTGCTAGAGTGAATTTAGCTATTTACTGGCATTTATAAATATACCTTCCATACTTTAGTATAGCTCAATCAACACATGGAGTGAGAGTGAGGTATATAAGCACCTTGTTTAAAGTTTTTATTCTGACTGTACTGTTGTTTGGCAGTGTTGTTAGCCCACGTGTGCTTGCATCTGTTGTTGAAAATGCAGTTGTGCTTCGCAGTGATACTTTGTCAGACACACTTCCTCCATTTGAGCAGTTAATTCGCACTGCTGAACTTAAAGATGCCACATCATTTAACCTACCACCCCAGCAAGGTTATTGGTTGCTGTTTAATCTTCATGAGTTGAGCCCCAAGCAAGACCATATTTTATACATTGACGGTACACAAATTGACACCGTTAAATATTACTTATTAGATAATGATTTTGCATTGTTGAGCTCGGCTTCTCACCGTCATGGCGCTTATCTTGATAAAATTATTCCACATAGCGTGTTAAAATCAGGCTCAAATCAAGGTTGGGCAGCGCTTTACCTTAAACATAGTCGCAGTAGCGAATTAACCATTAATATAGTCCCTGAGCAGGCTTTTTATAACCTCGTGGAGCAGCGATTATTTACTGTTTCAGCCCTTACAGTTTTACTCTTGGTTGCGATGGCAATCAGTTGTGCATTTTATTTTTTATCGCGACGCATTAAGTTTGTTTATTTATTCGCATATTTATTGTGTTTACTGATAGGCATGCTGGCAAGCAAAGGTGTATTTATATTTATTGATACAAGGGTTTCTGCCAGCTTTGCTTTAACAGCCAGTGCACTGAGCTTCATTGCTGCACTTGGTTTTGCATGTATGTTTTTTATGCGCTCGAGCTATGGACGACGAGAAATTATCATCGCAAGAGTAAGACTGCCACTAATATTACTCGCTGTATTTGGGTTAAGTGTTATCGCGTGTATCTTAATGTATGACCTGACTATGTATATATTGATGGCAAGTTTTATCGCTGAATCAGCCATACTGATATTTCTATACATGCAATGGAAAGAGACTCAGCCGTCTTACAGTGGTATTTATTTATTAGCGTGGTATTTAATTATTGTTCAAGCGGTTGTATGGCAACTAACCCTGCTATTGCCTCAATCGTTATACTTACTAAATGATATTCTCGTAGTGTTTAATACTTGCGTCTTTGTCGGTGCTGTATTAATTCAAGATAGATTACGAATTTTACAATATAATTATAACCTACTACATGATGATGAAACTGCACTTCCCAATAAAAAGCTGCTACTGAATTGTCTGCAAAGCAAGGTAAAGTTATCCCAGCCGCACTCAATTATTTTATTTAAGCCTGCTATATTGTTAGACGCTCGCGCTAACTTTGGTTATGAGCACGCAAATGAGCAAATAAAAGAAACGATGACAAAATTAGCTCATCAATTGAGTGTTATGAATGCAGCAAAAATAGAAGCGACGAAACTTAAAAGTCACTACATAGCCCGCCTCGATGATAGCACTTATGCGTTTGTGGCTAATGGTAAGTTGGAGTTAAGCCAAATAGAGCAGTTTGTATGTGTCACGATGGCGGTGTTTGCCGAAGGAATTAGCCATAACAGCAACCACTTTGTGAACAAAGTTGATATAGGGGTGGCTAATTACCCGCTGCATGCTGTAAATGCTGAGCAATTAATTCAACGTGGCTTGCAAGCGTTGAGTGTTAAGCCTCTTCATGGTGAGCGTTGGCATATGTATGATGCGCAAAACTCAAGTTTGTCGCAATATCGTCTAGAAGTTGCTTCTTATTTAAAAGAAGCCATTGAAGAAAACCAGTTAAGCTTGTTTTTTCAACCACAAATTTGTTTAACCACAGGTAAATTACACGGTGCAGAAGCCCTATTGCGCTGGCACCACCCAACACTAGGGCACGTTCCGCCGGATGAATTTATACCTATAGCTGAATCATCAGGAATGATTTTTGAGCTAACAGAGTGGGTAGTTGAGCAAGCATTAGCATATCAAAAAGAAGTACAGGCTATTTACCCTGAGCATATTATTTCCATTAATATATCGGCCAAAGATTTATTGCGTAAAGAGTTACCAGTATTATTTTTAACGCTTTTAAATGAGTATCAAATAAATGCTGCAAATGTAATGCTTGAACTTACAGAGTCAGCCACATTAAATGATGGTGTAAACATCAAAACAGCGTTAAATGATTATAGGTTGATAGGGTTAAAAATTGCGATTGATGATTTTGGTACTGGTTATTCTTCATTAGCTTATTTGAGTAAAATGGGATTTGATGAAATAAAAATAGATAAGCAGTTCGTGATGAATATTGAATACTCTAAAAACGATCAAACAATCTGTCGTGCCACCTGTGATATTGCCAAAAGTTTAGGTTCTTATGTGGTGGCTGAGGGTATAGAAGACATCGAAAGTTTACAGCGGTTAAAGGGGTTTGGTTGTGAAGTAGGCCAAGGATATTATTTCTCCCGACCATTGGCGTTTAATGACTATTTGCTCTGGCTTGAAAAGCACATACAAACAACGGCAGAAGTTGATGTTTATCATATGAGTTGAGTTGGAAATAAATCTTGCAGTTAACCTTGTAATAAAGCGCCTAATTGGTGAAAGTAATTATCAAGCGCGACTCTACACTGTGATGTATGTGTGGTGTCTGGGTAAACTAGATCTGAATTTGCTAAGTTATCAACCAAAAATAGATTAGTTATTTTCTTATCACTTGCGATACACGCTTCAAAGCAACGCGCTGCCAGCTCTTCTGGCATGCTCATATAAAACAACTTTTGTTTTTCATCGATTAACATAGAGCGTTTTACGTAGTTATTTGCTTGTAATGCATCATTGGTTAAAAATACGTGCTTGTAAAATTCATTGAGAGCACTGTTGAGTGGGTGGCTGTTGTTTATAGGTTCTTCAAGCCATAACTTGGAAGCAAAAAAATGAGAGCCAAAATCAGGGTATAAGTGAGCTGTTATATGATGATCAAAGGCATGGAACCATTCATGGGCAAGTGCGCCTCCTCCTGCGTTTTTAGCCAGAGCTAGCGTCTGCGTAGCACTGTTATAATGAGCTTGTACGTGCTGTTGTCCACCATGACCAAAAGCAAAGTTTAATTTACCTCTGAGTCCGATGGCACTAGGCGGTAGCTGTAATATTTGTGCTAAATCCGCTAATGCATCATAAATTAAATTTGCGCTTATATAACGCTCTTCTTTTGTAACCCACTTTCCAAGCACCATGGTGCGAAAACCAAAAGTATCTTTAATATCGGTGAAATCCACTTGGTCATCAAAACGATAATCAGGTCCTTGTCGGAAAAAGCCACGCTTTAATCGATTGGTGTAGCTCATGGGTTTAAGTAGCGAGCCTTTACATGTTCAGGCATAAATTGCGTTTGTTTATCATTAAGTGCATCTAAAACTTGGTATAAGGGGGTGGAATCACATTGTTCTATTAACATTAAGCTATGCGCAACGGCTTCGAGACTTGATAAACTATCAGCTCTTGGAGCTTTACGGATCCGATACCGGTTAGTAGGAACAGTGGCAAAGCTCACTTTTTTAAACATCGTTAGCTTGGGTGTTAATTGCATTATTTTAAATGCTTTTTTCCATGTGCCATCCAAGAGCACTAAATGAGTGAGCTGTTTACAAAACTGTTTGGTATGTGAATTTATTTTATCGAGCATGATTGCATCGTCATCGGGGTAAAGCAGAGCCGTTGTGGCTGCTGGTAGAGTGTCTAAAATTTTAAAGTCTTTATCACTTTCACCTTGTATAAGGGTACAGCGTGCCAGGCAAAAATTAAGTAGCTTTGCTGTGTTTTTAGTTATTTTTGTTTCACTAGGGTGCTGTAAGATAATAATATGAGTTTGGTTTTTGATTGTCACCAGGCTTTTACAAAGGCAAGTTACGACACTATATTGGCATTTTTCACAAACGGCGCGAGACATAAAAATAATCTATTATTACAATTAGTTTGAAAACACAGTAATTATACGCTTAATATATCGATTAAGTGGATTTTTTTCTAAAGAAAGTTAAAGTAGTTAAATTGCGCGTGAAACTAAACAGAATAAAAAGGAAATAAAATGAATACAGTAGTTATTGATGAAAGTGCTCTGCAAAGTATGGAGTCATTACTTGGAGAGCAATTTAGCGATACATTGACCTTTTGTTGTGCTGAGTTTGAACGTTTAGCCGGTGAAGTGTTAGCCACTATAGGGAAAGATTTAGAAGCATCTATTCGTCATGCGCACAGCTTAAAATCGAATGCATCTCAGTTTGGTGCAACAAGTTTGTCAGATGTGGCAAGAGAGATAGAGCAAAGCCTTACTAATGGTCAACAAGAACAAGCAATTACAGCTTCAAAGTTATTGGATGAGCAAGTTGAGGGTTCTAAACAAGCTTTAATTGATTGGTTATCTACACGCTAAAATACTCTGTTGATAAAAACAACTTAGGTTGAACAAATTTCAATTCACAAAGAGCAACATACGCTAGCATTTAGATCCTCTATTAGGTTAATCTGGGTATTCACTAGTAGAGGTAGAAATGTCACAAATTAAAAAGAGTCACAAATTAGAAGGTGTTTGTTATGACATTCGCGGGCCTGTTTTAGTACAAGCACGTAAAATGGAAGATGAAGGCCAAAAAGTATTAAAATTAAATATTGGTAATCCCGCTGCATTTGGTTTTGATATGCCAGAAGATATGCATCGCGATATTATTCGTAATTTATACTCAGCCCAAGGCTATTGTGATTCTAAAGGCCTCTATTCAGCCCGTGTGGCTATTTATCAGCACTACCAACAACGTGGCTTATATAACTTAGACGTAGATAATATATACATCGGTAATGGCGTCAGTGAACTAATTCAAATGACCACACAAGCATTGTTAAATAATGATGATGAAGTGCTCATACCTGCACCAGATTACCCACTTTGGACAGCATCAGTAAAGTTGGCTGGTGGAAACCCGGTACATTATCTGTGTGATGAAGAACAAGACTGGTTTCCTGATATTGCAGATATACGCAGTAAAATCACGTCAAAAACAAAGGCGCTTGTACTTATAAATCCAAACAACCCAACTGGGGCGGTTTATAGTGACGATCTGTTACAGCAGCTTATTGATGTTGCCAGAGAGCATAAGTTACTGCTGCTGAGTGACGAAATCTACGAAAAGATTTTGTACGATGGAGTAAGTCATAGCTCTATAGGTGCTTTGTGCGATGATGTGCCAATAATTACATTTAACGGCTTAGCCAAAACATACCGTGCAGCGGGCTTACGCATGGGGTGGATGGTGCTAAGTGGTCGTATTGATTTGATGGATGATCTTAGTAAAGGTCTAAATATTTTGGCTTCTATGCGGTTATGCGCAAACGTGCCGGCCCAATATGCTATTCAACAGGCATTGGGTGGGGTGCAATCAATAGATAGCTTAATAAACCCTGGTGGGCGTTTATACGAGCAACGAGACATTGCATGGCATGGCTTAAATGCAATTGAGGGTATAACGTGTACGAAACCACAAGGTGCGCTTTATGCGTTTGCAAAAGTAGATACTGAACGCTTTAATATCAAAAATGATGAAAAGATGATTTTAGATTTACTTAAAGCAGAAAAAATATTACTGGTTCACGGTCGGGCATTTAACTGGCCTAACCCAGATCACTTTAGATTGGTTTTTTTACCCAACAAAGATGACTTAAAATCGGCGATGGGCAAGATGCAGCGGTTTTTTACTCATTATCGACAAGCTTGATTTAAAAAATAAAAGCGAGCAACCAGTGCTCGCTTTTACTAGGACTCTAATAGGATTTATCAACTCTGACTGTGTTATCAGATAAGTAGACTAAACGAACATCATCGCCAGTATTAAAGCGCATTTGGCTGTCTACGTCTTGTACTACCATAAACTGCTCACCGTTTTCGACTTTTATCATCAACTCAACTAAATGGTATTCATTATAATGACTGATTTGTTGTTTATTGTGGGCAATGCTTCCACCAATCACTGAACCTAAGATAGTGGCTGCGGTACGTCCGCTACCACCACCAAATTGATTACCAATAACACCGCCAAGTAAAGCACCGCCAAAGGTTTTCCAGCCATTTGCTTTATCTTGTACCAATTCTTGTTCGGTGATGTTACGTACTGATCTTACTTCACCAAATAGAACTTGTTGCACTGGTACTGCTTTGTTTCGTTCATATGCTGCAAAACTAGGTGCAGTAAATAACAGTGTTGTACACAGAATTAACCCTGATTTTTTCATGGTTTTCTCCTTAGCTATTACCAGCCAAAGGTTGATTTTTCACGCGTTTTACGTATTTCAGTTTCATCGGCCCATTCAACTAAACCACTTTTTAGATCCATTAAACGCATTGTGAACTTATAATAAACATCAGCTTTATCTTCGTTAGATTTAACAATGCTCGATAAGTTGCCATAAAGCATGTACTGCGCACCCACTTGTTGTCCAAATGCAACCGCAGTAGATGGATCGATTAGTGCGTCTACGTTTTGAAAGTTTAATTGCTCGCGTACAGCTTCAACACGACCCATATCAACAAAACGGAACTTACCGCTGCGTAACAGCTGAGTCGAGATAGAGTCAGTAATTGATTCAGTATCTATATGCTCACTGGTTTTGTTTTTTATACGTTCGACAAATACGATAGGGCGACTGTTAGCTGTCATAGTTCCCACTACAGGGGAAGAAAGTAGTGAATCTGTCATTTGTGTTGCTACTTTTTGTAGATCAGTAGAACCAAAATTGATATCCGTGGTTTCAACTGCTTGTGCATCGCCATAACTGACGACTGCTTTATTAGCACAACCGGCTAAAGTGAGCACACTTAAACCTACTAAAGCAAACCCTGACAGCTTATTAAAAGTCGTTTTTTGATTAATAGTATTCATGTTTATTTCCTTAATCTTCAAATTCTTGTGCTTCGGTGGAAACTTCACGTACCGCGAGCGAAAAAGTAACGGCGTCAGAAGTAGGTGCAAGCCCCGGCAATTGTATATTGGCAAAACCAAACAATGTAAGTGCCTGCCAAGGAGAATGATTCCCTTTTATTACAAAGCCATCACTGTCGTACCACGTAAATTGGTATTGTAAATACTGTGATTTTTTATATTGACTCGACAATGTAACAACAACATCAGTCAGTTGATTTGTCTGTCGCGTCTTGACGTCTGTAATTGCTAATTTTTTTCCAAGCTCAGGGTTGTTTACTTTTAACTGTTGCTGATATTGTGCACTTGATTGCTCCACTGCAACACCTGATGTTGTTGGTCTGCTGGAACATCCTGCCAGTATACATACCGCGAGTATTGGTATTAAAATTTTCATGGTCGCTCCTAAAGTTGCACTACATGAGAGTTAAAGTAATTATTAATAGAGGTTAGGTAAATCAACGTTAACCCTTGCTTACTAACTTCAAAGTTTATATCTGGGTGATTGTTACCAATGTTTAATGTATGTGTTCCAGCTGTAATATCTGTACGTGCAACACTTATTTGATTTGGCAAAGTTAACCAGCTTCGTGTATCAGCTTGCTCTGATGCTAAGTTATAGATATTTGCTAAGATATTCCCAACATCACCGCCACTTCTGGCAAGTTCAGCTCGTACTTTTTCTTTTGCAACTAACCGTAATACCTGGCGAGTAACACGTGCTGGTGTTTGCTCTTGTAATGTTTTAGCTGCTAACGCTTCTATACGCACCAAAGGGCTGAGTGATACATTTTGACTGGCAATCTTTATCTGCTCAATCGCGGGTACAAATGCACTGTCTTTATAAACAGGCATCGCTAAACTGTAAAAGCGTGCGTCACCTCGAGAGGTGTAAATGGGTAAACGTAATACAAACTCATCTTTTTGAGGCACCAATCCTTGCTCAATAATTACAACTACCTCGCCATTGCTAGTTGCTTGCTTAGGTTGACCAAAACGCTTGATAAATTGCTCTAAATCTTGATCAAAGCCTTGTTGCTTTGCTAAACGCATGACATCTTGCTGTAAGTAGCGGTTGTCAGGGTTTATTTCTAATGCTTTTTTATAATCAATGTAAGCATCGTCGAATTGTTTGTTACTTTGATAAAGTAGCGCAGAAAGATAAAACGTAAAGGCATTTTGGTAGCCATTTTTTACGTTCTTAATTACCTCATCCATACTCGGGTAATGTTTTTGTGCTTCCTTAACCGTGGCATCAATTTCACTTTGGTTTTGTGCTAAAGCATCAACTTGTACTTTGTTAGCTCGGCGTACTTCAACCAGTGCACCTTCTATATCATTATTAAACACATAATTAAGTGCTTTATAGCTGTGCAGCATACTCATTTCGTAAGGTGCTGGCTCATAGGCAATCACAGAGTCATTGGTTAGCAATGCATTACTTTGTTCAAGACCGCTCGATACTTGCACTTTTGCTGCTTGGCGAATGTTTTCCATTTGTTGATACACAGCTTCGTAATCTGTTTGTGCTTTACTATTTTGATTACTCAAATCGTTTAACCGCCCATGCTCCAATTGATTGAGCAAATAGTTGCTATGCGATTGCGAATTACTGGGTAAAAGTTGCTGAGCTTCAGTGACATCATTCACACGTATCGCTTGACGTACGGGGTTTATTTGCGTTGCATAATCAGTGAAAAGATCACCAAAGCCTACTGTGCTACAGCCACTGATACTCGCTAATATAAAACCCAATCCAACAATAAAACGGCGCTTCACACGTCACTCCTTTATGCTTTTAATATACATTAGCATAGTCTTATTAATGGTTGATGATAAACAATGTAAAAATTCGTAGCATTTAATTTATATTAGCCTATATGGGTATTATGAAAACTGATACCCTGCTACAGCTTGTTCAAAGGTAAAAGCCAGCTAATAAGGAATAGATTTGAAAGCAATAATATATACAGTACTTGCGCTTGTTGCCTTTGCTGGTAACTCTTTACTTGCACGCATGGCATTAGCCGATGGGTCAATTGATCCATGGAACTTTACGTCGATACGTTTATTCAGTGGTGCGATATGCTTAGGAGTTATTTTATTAATTCAACAAAAACGTTTTGCAACTAAGCACACTGTTATTACCCAAGAGCGGGGGAGTTGGCGAAGTGGTATGAGTTTACTTGTTTATGCGCTTTGCTTTTCTATTGCTTATGTTGAGCTGGATACAGGAACAGGTGCGCTCATATTATTCTCAGCGGTGCAGTTGACCATGATAGGGTGGGGGATCTTCAACAAAGAGCGCTTTTCAATGGTGCAATGGTTAGCATTTTTTGTGGCGCTTGCTGGCTTCGTTTATTTAATGCTGCCATCTGCTGCTGTGCCATCGTTATTACCGGCGTTATTAATGACCTTGAGTGGTATTGCTTGGGGAATTTATAGTATTCGAGGTAAAAGCTGTGAGGCGCCTTTTAAAGCGACAAGTTATAATTTTGCTAGAAGCATTGTCGCATTACCTGTATTGATGATTATAGGCTTTATGGCGGTATCTCAAATAAGTTGGCAAGGAGTTTTACTTGCGTGTGTTTCAGGCTCTGTGGCTTCAGGGGTAGGTTATAGTATTTGGTATATCGCTCTTCCATTATTAAAAAGCAGTCAGGCAGCAGTGGTGCAATTATGCGTGCCTGTCTTGGCGGCTATTGCAGGTGTGATATTTTTAGGCGAAGCCTTAACGGTGCAATTTGTTATAGCCAGCGCCGTGATCCTTGGCGCTGTATTGGTTTTTCTGATGGCTAAATCGGCGCCGACACATTAGTAACATAGCGTTCAAATAATTCGGGTAGGTGGGTTAAAATGGTTTGCTTACCCAGTAGATCACTTTGCTGAATTAGCTTACTAAGCACCTCGATATTGATTGCTTCACACATAATATGTGATTGCTCAATATGGCTAATATGCCAAGGTTCAGGTGCAACCCCGCCTAAATCTTTCTCATAAGGGCGGTAAAAACCAAATTTCACTAGGTTATCGTTAAGCCAAGTTGTCATCGCTGCAAAGGGGCCTTCATCTTCATACTCATGCGGCTCAAGCTGTAATTTGTAGCCTTGCTTAATGGCGGCTTGGTCAAATATATCAACATCAGTACCAAAATGGTGGCGGCTCGCTCCGGGCAATGCACTATAGAGTAATATTGCATTGCAAATATCGAGTTCTGATAAGGTTGATAAATCAACTGGCTGCTGATCTTTGTTAAGCACAGGGCGAACGCCAGAGAATTTAGCATTCCAAATGGTACTTTGTCGCTCAAAATCTCTAAAGCTAGAGGCTATTGTAAGCTCAAAGCCAGCTTGTTTTGCGGCATTTTGCAATGCTATAAAGTCATCCACTATACCGACATGAATACGGTGGTTAGCGAAATCAACCAAATGTGCGTCACTGCAACCCGTTGCGCATGCAGATAACTGTAACGGGTTTAGTGATAAGGCGCTCATACTAATAGCTTCTCCAATATTTGTTCATAAATATCACTCAATTCGATCAAGTCATCGGTGCTTACACATTCATCTACTTTATGAATTGTTTCATTACGAGGACCAAGTTCTATTACTTTGGCGCCTGTCTGCGCTATAAAACGGCCATCTGATGTGCCTCCCGAGGTTTCAAGTGCAGTATCAAGGCCTGTTACTGATTTTATAGCTGCAACAGTGGCCTCTATTAATGGGCCGCCTTCAGTAATAAATGGCTGGCCATTCACGATCCAATTTAGCTCATAATCAAAATCATAGTCTTGTAATATGGTATTCACACGTTGCTGCAATTGCTGATGCGTGACCTCAGTACTAAACCTAAAATTAAACTGAATCTCAAGTTCGCCAGGTATCACGTTGCCTGCCCCAGTACCGCCATTGATATTAGACACTTGAAAACTGGTTGCCGGAAAGAATGCGTTCCCATTATCCCATTGAGTTTGACTAAGTTCGCTAAGCGCAGGCGCTGCCAGATGGATCGGGTTCTTAGCAAGATGCGGGTATGCGACATGCCCTTGTACACCTTTAACCTTCAAAAAGCCGGTCAAAGAACCACGGCGGCCGTTTTTAACCACATCGCCTAACATATCGCGAGAAGAAGGCTCACCGACTAAACACATATCTATTTTTTCGCCACGCTGTTCAAGGGTATCAATTACTTTAGTGGTGCCATTGATAAACGGGCCTTCTTCATCGGAGGTGATCAAAAATGAAATAGAGCCTTTGTGATCAGGGTGCTTAGCTACAAACCGTTCAGTAGCTACAATCATCGCAGCCAGCGAGCCTTTCATGTCAGCAGCTCCGCGACCATGTAACATACCATTTTCTACTAATCCTGAAAAAGGTGGATGTTGCCAGTTCTGTTCAGGTCCGGTGGGTACAACATCAGTGTGGCCAGCAAAACAGAAATGAGGAGATTGCTGACCTTTCCTAGCCCAGGTATTTAGAGTATCTGTAAAAAACAGTGATTCGATATTAAAACCAAGTACTGCTAAACGTTCGTTCATCATCGCTTGGCAACCTGCATCTTCAGGTGTTACAGAGCGGCGTTGAATAAGTGCTTGGGCAAGTTCAATAACAGGGTTTTTCATAGGCCAAAAATCTCATCAAATTGAGCGGGTTTAAAACCTAAATGATAGCTTTGATCATGGATCATAACAGGGCGTTTTATCATTGCAGGTTGCTCCACTAATAAACTAAGTGCGGAGTCTTTGTCTAGATTTTGCTTTTGCTCATCAGATAATTGGCGATAAGTTGTGCCACGTTTATTAACCAAGTCTTGCCAATCAATATGGGCAGCAAACTCTGTGATCATCTCAAGGCTTACACCATCTTTGCGATAGTCATGAAAAGTGAAATCGATGTTTTTATCTGTTAAGTATTTTTTTGCTTTTTTTATCGTATCGCAATTACTGATACCGTAAAGAGTGGTCATATTATTTACTTCTTAGTTAATGTTAAAAGAGTGTCAGTCCCAGCATTGACATGAGACAAAGAAAAATACATCGGCTTTAACTGATGGCCGTTTAACAAAATTAAACTGGCAAGTAGCGGGGTGGTTAAATCACGTAAATCAAAGTAAGCAAGTCGTTGGCCTTTGGTTATTTTACTACCATTGAGCTGTGCAATATGGGTATGGTGAATGTCGTTTTTTTGGTCAAAGTGCAAATTAATTAACACTTTTAGACCATTTTTTGCTTGCAAAATAAACTCTCCCCCCGCATTTTTTACTTGTAATAAAATGCCATCAAATGGAGATAATATTTTGTGGCTAGTTAACTCCACCATAATACCAGGGCCAACAGTGCCATAGCTGAAGAAGGGCTCTGGATGCTCACTCAATGGGAGAACTTTGCCGCTAAAAGGACTGCAAATAGCCAAGGTATTAGTTTTAATTTGCTGCTGTGGCAAATAAGTTATATCGTTATTTTGCATTCTTAGATTGAGTCACCTATTACAGTGTAACCGTCTTTTTTAAGTGATTTTATAGCATCATTAATGGCTTGTTTTTTCACCAGCACGTAGTCGGTATCATAGGTTGATATGGCAAAAATAGAGATATTAGCTTGGGCTAATACGCCAGAAATATTGGCCATGATACCTGTTAGTGAAAACCCGAGTGGCCCAACAACTTCAAGAGCTAACCAATTGTGCTCAGCATCAAGGCTTTTAATAGCAAAATCACTTGGACATACAATCGATAGTTCATCATACGTTTTAGCAATGAAAAACAGTGTTTGTTTGAATAATTCAGTTGGGACAGGGCTATCAACATCAAGGCTATGAATAGTAAATTCAGTACTGTGAAGTTGTAACGTTTGTTTCGACATTAAAAGCCCTTTTCTTTAACCACCTTGGTTTATCAATAGTATAGTTTAAAAGGGTCGAATAAAAGAGTAATCTTGTCCACAATTTCTGTGGATAACAATGGGATTAAAAAGGTATAACCGACTTAAGGTATTAATATAGCGTTCATTTTTAATTTGGGTAGATAAACGACAGCGATGGTGTAAAGCAAAAGGGCATTGCTTTACACCATCATAAAATACTACTTATCACTCACTTGAGCTGCTTGAATTGCAGTCAAAGCAATCGTGTAAACAATGTCATCAACTAAAGCACCACGACTTAAATCGTTTACGGGCTTACGCATACCTTGCAGCATTGGACCAATACTGATCAAGTCGGCGCTTCTTTGTACGGCTTTATAGGTTGTGTTACCAGTATTTAAATCTGGGAAAATAAATACAGTAGCTTTAC
The DNA here is from genome assembly GCF_049257175.1 of Pseudoalteromonas mucoides. Taxonomy (NCBI): domain Bacteria; kingdom Pseudomonadati; phylum Pseudomonadota; class Gammaproteobacteria; order Alteromonadales; family Pseudoalteromonadaceae; genus Pseudoalteromonas; species Pseudoalteromonas mucoides. The sequence continues at coordinate 59,815 of NZ_JBMMUC010000003.1, read as the reverse complement.
CAGCGACAGGGCTATTCGGCGCTTTTTTCAGTGCCACATTTTCCATAATTGCTGCATCGTATTGCAGTGGACCATCAATAATTAAATCAGGACGCTTTTGTTGAGCAAGTTTTGTTGCTTCACGAACTTTCTCAACATCAGCGCCAGTGCCAGAAGTACCTGTGCTGTAACTTATCATCGCGACTCGTGGCTCAATACCGAACGCTTGAGCAGAGTCGGCGGATTGAATTGCAATATCAGCCAGTTGCTCGGCGGTTGGATCTGGGTTAATTGCACAATCACCGTAGACCAGTACTTGATCAGGTAACAACATAAAAAACACCGATGATACTAACGAAGAGCCTGGGGCTGTTTTGATTAATTGCAGTGGCGGTCTTATTGTATTTGCAGTGGTATTAACAGCACCTGACACTAAGCCATCAACAATACCACGCTCTAACATCATGGTGCCTAATACAACATTATCTTGCAGCTGTTCTTGGGCTACAACTTCAGTTAAGCCTTTGCCTTTTCGAATTTCAACCATAGGTGCAACATAATCATTGAGTACAGATTGAGGCTCTATGATGGTTACATTTTCATTTAGCTCAACACCTTGCTGGCTTGCAACGCGGCGAATTTCTTCTCGATCGCCAAGTAAAATTGTTTTTGCGATACCGCGTTGTCCGCAGATAGCGGCAGCTTTAATAGTACGTGGTTCGTTGCCTTCAGGTAAAACAACCGTTTTATTGGCGTTACGTGCTTTATCTGTTAGTAAATAACGAAATGCAGGAGGTGACATTTTACGGGTTCTACCCACACTTTGCGCAAGCGTGTCTAACCAGTCAGAATCAATATGGCTTGCGTTATGATGTTTGACTTTGTCAATTCGTTGTTCATCATCACAGGGTACTTCCATATTAAAGTTATGTAATAACAAAGAGGTACGCCAAGTATCTGCGTCTGTGCATAAAATAGGTAGACCTGTTGCCATTGCTTGTTCACATAACGTCATTATGCGAGGTTCTGGCATAAAACCGCCCGTTAGTAAAATGGCACCAATTTTAGTTCCATTCATTGCAGACAAGCATGCAGCGACTAAAACATCAGAGCGATCTCCTGGTGTTACAAGTAATGCGCCAGGGGTAAAGTGATTAAGAATGTTTGATACAGTTCGTGCGCAAAATGTCACGCGGCGCAATCGCCTGTGTGCCATATCCCCTTCATTGAGCACTTGTGCTTTTAAATAATTGCTTAAATCTTTTACACGAGGTGCAACTAATTCAAAGTCCCAAGGTATTGAACCGAGCAACATAAAAGGGTGTTTTCTGAATATAGGCAAGGAGGCTAAGCGATTAAGCTCATTTTCAAGCGCCTCAGGGTTATGCGAATCAACTAAGTCGGCACGGGCACGACCTTCATCATCAAGCGGGGCATTTACTTTGTTAAATATACAACCAAGCACGCGTGCATGGCCTACGCCACCATAATAACCAGCGGCAATTTCTAATCTATCTTCAATGTGATCGTTACTGTCATTGCCTGGGGTCAGTACAAAAATAATTTCAGCACCTAAGGTTTGGGCTATTTCACGGTTTACCCGGCCAGCGTAAGGTTGGCGGCGTGTAGGCACCATACCTTCAATAATCGCAACTTCATCATTACTGATAGTGCTTTCAAAGCGTTCTACAATTTCTTCAAGTAAATCATCACCTTTACCATCGCCGATCATTTGCTCTGCATAATCTAATGCAAATGGTGTCGGTGGGTTTATAGGTGAGCCTTGCGTAACAATTAAGGTTGATTTTTCAGGCCCTGTTTCGCCAGAGCGGGGTTGTGCGATGGGTTTAAAAAAATTTACTTTTACCGCTTTTTGTTCAAGTGCACGTACTAAACCGACTGACACCGACGTTAAACCAACACCGGTAGAGATTGGGACTAACATAATTCGACGAGCCATATTATTGCTCCTGTGCAATGGTTGCAGCATCGCGGGCGATTACCCACTCTTCATTGGTCGGCATTACAACAGCGGTTGTATTAGCATGTGCTGAACTGATTATGCCCTCGCTACCAAAACGAGCATTCAAATTTGCTTGCTCATCACAATCTAACCCTAAAAAGGCAAGTTGCTTGATTACTTTTTGACGAATTATATCTGAGTTCTCGCCAATGCCGCCGGTAAAAATAAGTGCGTCTAAGCGTTGTATTGGCACCATAAATGCGGCAATTTGTTTTGCAAGACGATAACAAAACATATCAAGAGCAAGCATCGCTCTTTTGTTTCCAGTTACCGCTGCGTCTTCAATAGTTCTGCAGTCATTTGACAGCTCACTGATACCTAATAAACCACTTTCTTTATTTAATAAGTCATCAATTTGAGCTGCGCTATAATCAAGCTGTGTAGTTAAAAAATTAAATAATCCCGGGTCTATATCACCACTGCGGGTTCCCATCATTAAGCCCTCAAGAGGGGTGAGTCCCATACTCGTATCAACGCTTATCCCATTTTTAATGGCGCATACCGAGCAGCCATTGCCTAAGTGCGCACTTATGAAGTTGCTATGCTCTAGAGGTTTTTCTAGTAACTTGGCTGTTTGACTTGCAACGTAATAATGGCTGGTGCCATGAAAGCCATAGCGCCTCACTCCATAATCGGTGTAAAGCTTGTAAGGTAGGGCATATAGATAAGCAACTTGTTCCATTGTTTGATGGAATGCAGTATCAAAAACGGCTATTTGTGGGAGCCCTTTAAATGAGGCTTGTGCAGCAGCGATACCCAATAAATTTGCATGGCCATGTAATGGAGCAAGAGCCGCAGCTTTTGTTATACCTTCAATAACAGATTCATCAATGAGTACTGATTTAGTAAAATGCTCTCCACCGTGAACAACACGGTGACCAACAGCAATCAGGTTTTCTGCCAAACTATGATCTTTAATGAGCTTAACTAACGTATCTATCGCGTTTGCATGTGCTTGGCCTTTATCAAGTTCAACGACAGTTTTTTTGCCTTGAAACTTATATTTAATCGATGGAGTGTCCGAGCCTAATCGTTCAGCAAGGCCTGAAATAACTTCATCAGATGTTTGCGCATCTAAAATCGCAAATTTTAAACTTGAACTTCCACAATTAAGTACAAGCACATGGTGGGGGGAACTCGGTTGCAAAGGCATATAAAAGTCTCATTATTGTGTATGTCTGTAAGTGCGCATTAAGTTAAGCTGATGTATATCTATTGTGATAGTGCTATACAGGCTAAAGATAAATAGTATTTTGCCGATTAACAACTATGATTAAACCAAAGTCTAGTTGACTTAATGCTTAAATATTTTAACTCATTTATTGAATTAACGTTAGCCATAACCTTGATCAAACACAAGGATAGTAATTAGATTTTACAAAGGAATGTCGTTTTGGGTATGGTACACTCAAAGAGTCTAACCGTTAAACTAGCGACACCTAGGAGTCATGATGCAAAAAAGTGTGATGTCACAAGTCCAAACTGGTCGAGAGTACGCAAAAAAGTGGCCAATGCGAAAAGAGCTAGCCCCGTTATTTGCTGAGTTTAAGGTCATTAAAGCCACTGAACATGCAATTACAGTTATGCCGATATTGGCAATGTTAACGTTATTTATGCAAATTAATTATCTAGGAAGTGATTTTTTACCGCAAGCGATTGCCGTAGCGCTGTTCTTTTTATCTTTGCCGCTACAAGGGCTGTTGTGGTTAGGTAAGCGTGCAGAGACCACACTTGAACCAGCAATGGAACATTGGTTTAAAGAGCTTCATACTAAAATGGTGGCTAATGGTTACCAAGGTGCTTTGGGTAAAAACAAACCACGCTACGCAGATTTGGCCCATTTACTTAACGATATGTTTGATAAAATGGACCGTGCTTTTACTAAAGAAAACCTCTAATCAACTTTAGTAAAATGACTTACATAAAATGACAGGGTGACAGTGTGTTCACCTTGTTGCTCTAATTCTTGCCAATGTTCTGGTCTAAACTTCCATGCAAATGGTGTCATAGTAATCAGGTTTTTAACGTCCTCAAACCCAAGTTTCACCTGTTGTTCAATTAAACCTTGTTGGGTTAATGTAAAACCTCTAGGCACATCAATAGGTGTATGTGCGTTTACTTCTCTATAAATTTTTTGTTTTAACTCTTTTAAGTGCCAAGGGCCTGGGCTTGCGACAATCAGTGAACCATTTTGGCTCAATAAACGAGCGAGCTCTTGTTCAAATAATGGCGCAAAAATACTCACAAGAACATCAGCTTGACTATCAGAAAATGGAGCTTGGCTTATTGAGGCAACACTAAATTGGCAGTTTTCATAGCGTTTGGCGGCATATTTAATGGCTGACTTAGATATATCAACACCATACACCTTACTTTGGCACTGGTTTGCAATTGCGTGTGTGTAAAAGCCTTCTCCACAACCTAAATCTATCACACTCTTTGGAGTAAGCCCTGCGACAAGCTCAGCAATTGCTTGTTGTAAAAACTGATAGTGCCCGGTGCTTAAAAATGCTCGTCGAGCTTGCACCATATCAAGGTTATCCCCAGGCTGTTTTGAGTTTTTATTTTGCACGGGTAAGAGGTTAACATAGCCTTCTTTAGCATAATCGAAAGTATGATTATTAACACAACGCAGTGATTTTTCACTTAGTTGCAAAGTTGTTTGGCATAAAGGGCATTGATACGCGAGACTCATGAGTCTAGATAGTCCTTGTCATAGAATGTTTTCACCCAGTGTGGGCGATAAGTAATAAGTATGGAAATAGCCATGCCGTTTAGCATGGCTTCAGGAAACCAAATAATGGCGCATAGGTATAAGTAATTTTCACTTAATTCATACCAATTATAATTTCCTGAAAAATAATAAAAGGCACTTACTGTCGCTATTTTAACGCAACTGACTAACGCTGCGCATAAAAAACTGCAGATAAATATATAAATAAAGAAATGGCGCGGTAATAGGTTATAACAAATAATAAAAACAGCGTAAGTAAACAGTATAGGAATAAATGCTGTTAATAATAAATGTAAGGGCAATTGTACTAAGCTAAGTTGGCCAAAAGCTACAAGCAGAGCACTTGCGCACAGTGCACTTAAAATAGCAAAGCGCCAACCAAGCACTAAAGTGATAGCGGTGACACCTAATATGTGGAGTTCAAGGCCTGGTAGAATACCCGCTTTAATCTGCCATAAAACACAGAATACGATTGCGCAGGAAAATACGCCGGTTTGACGTGCAGGTGTTGTAATAAGGCTTTTATAGAGTGCTTTATCAAAACTGCTCCAAGCAATAACCCCAACCACAAGCCATAAAACCAATAGCATATTCATACTGATAAGAACTGTAAGATCAGGGTTATTAAACATTGTAAATTAACTAAAAGTTGACCAAATTGGCGCATGATCAGACGGCTTTTCTATGCCTCTTAATTCATAGTCAATACCTGCATCGGTACAGCGTGCTGCTAATGCTGGCGTAGCAAGGACTACATCGATACGCAGGCCTCGGTTGTCATCAAACCCTTTTGAGCGGTAATCAAACCAAGAGTATTGCTCACCTGTGTCAGGGTAAAGTTCACGGTAGGTATCCTTAAAGCCCCAATTCATTAATGTAGCTAGCCACTCACGTTCAACTGGTTGAAAAGAGCATTTGCCAGTTTTTAACCAGCGTTTACGGTTTGGCTCGCCAATACCAATGTCTAAATCGGTTGGAGAAATATTTATATCTCCCATGACGATGACATCTTCATCCGAAGTATGGTTAGTCTCAAGGTGAGTCATAAGATCTTTATAAAATTGGCGCTTATAAGGAAACTTTGTTTCGTGATTAATGTTGTCACCTTGTGGAAAGTAGCCATTCATAACCGTTAGGTCTCGGCCATTTTCTTGTGTAACGGTTACACTGATCATACGTTTTTGTGATTCATCAGTATCAGAAGCAAAACCTTTAAATACTGACTTAGGCTCACTCTTACAGAGCATAGCTACACCGTAATGAGCCTTTTGGCCATGAAAGTAAACGTGGTAACCCATTTTTTGTACATCATCTAAAGGGAAAGCTTCATCATGTACTTTGATTTCTTGCAAGCCAATAACATCAGGTTGATGTTTATCAATGATAGCTTGAAGTTGGTGAAGTCGGGCGCGAAGCCCATTGATGTTAAATGAAATAACTTTCATATTATTGGCCTAAAGTGCATATTTATTTGCGACAAATTCTATCATTAAAATGTCGATGGTACATGTGATTATTTGGAAATATAAGTGGACTAATGTTGAACAAATGATGATTAAATATTAAACATTGTTAAACTTAAATTAATTAAAAAATTAAATTGATTATTCAGTTGATCTGATTTTTCTTGTATATATAATGCGCGAAATTCACCCGTTCACTCCATATTCATAAAGGTAAATCATGAAAAAACAGCTTTTAACTTTATTCGTTGCAACAGCTTCACTCTCTCACGTTGCTCAAGCAGCTCAGTACTTCAGTGCTGATAAAAAAATTGAATCTCAACTTTGCTCAATTAGTGCAAACGAAGGTTTTTCTGCCGCACGTAAAGTAGCTCACCAACATGGTATTTTTATCTCTCGTCACTCACAGAGTATTTTATGTAATGGTCAAGACATTCGTGATATTGCTAAAAAAGAGAGTAATACAAAGCGTAATGTAAAAGTTGTAGAAGTGTTTGCCACCAATGATCAAACTGAAACTCAACTTTGTGTTACTGCAGTAAAGCAAGGTCTTACACCTGTGCGTGAAAAAATTGGCAACTTAAACTCATTACGCTGTAATGGAGAGCCAGTAACTGATTTTGTTAAACGTTATCAAAATGCAGCAATATAACGGTTAATTATTGTAAAGAAGCGCTGATTAGCGCTTTTTTTATGCCTGCAATTTTTACAAAAGTCGTGCAATCATTTTATAGTCTCATTCTGTAGGTGAAATCTATAGCAACTTAACTTGTTGATAGTATGGTGTTTATAATATTGGCGTAGTCCTTGTATTATTTCGTTTGAATTTAATTTTTATTTATTACAAGGAAACGTCTTATGAAAAAGTTAACACTTGCATCAACTATTTTAGCCGCTCTTACTCTAAGCGCATGTTCAGCGAATTCTTCTCTTGCAAAAATCGATAGTGATTTTGGTAGCTTAGACAATGATGATGATGGCTATATTTCTAAAGTCGAAGCTGACGATGACGATATTTGGGAGCATTTTTCAAACATCGATACCAATATGGATGAGCAAATTAGCCGCAAAGAATTTGCAAATTACACTCACCTAAATACAGGTAAAGTTGCAACAGACAGCGAAGTAACTGAGTCAGCATTTAAGGCAGAAATTGCAAAATTTGATCCGATTGAAAGTGATTTTAAGTCATTAGATAACGATCGTAATGGTTATATCTCAGTCGTTGAAGCAAACGATGACGATATTTCAAATCACTTTGGTTATATGGATAGCAATAAAGACAAGCGTGTAAGCAAAAACGAATTTGTCACTTATATCAAAACTCATGGTAGTGACGTTGCTGAAGATGAAGCTCTTGAAATGGTAAAAAATAGCTAATTTTATTTTTAGTGATACTAATGCCAGCTTTATGCTGGCATTTTTGCTTTTTTAGATAATAAATTTTCCAACCTAGCTAATGTTCTGTCATAATATAACGCTCATAATATCCAACCTTTAGCGCGTCTATTCTTAAATGGTTATTTAAATGGCAACAAAACGAATTAGTGATGAGCAACTTATTGAAATCATTGAAGCGGCAATTTTTGTTGCAGGTAAGCCGTTAAGTAAGCGGCACCTTAAAGAAACCGTTTTAAGTGAATTAAGCGTATCGATGTCGCGAGTTAATGATGCTATTGATGATATTCAAATTCATTATCAAACGCGGGGTATTCGATTAGTCGAAGTCGGCAGTGGGTATCGGTTTCAAGCTTGTGCAAGTTTAGCTCCATGGCTGAGTAACTTATTTCAAGAGCGAGCGCCTAAATATTCTCGGGCGCTGTTAGAAACACTGTCACTCATTGCATATCGTCAGCCTATTACACGTGGTGAAATCGAGCAAGTCCGTGGTGTGGCTGTGGGTTCTGGAATTATGAAATCCTTACTTGAAAGAGAGTGGGTACAAGTGGTGGGCCATAAAGAGGTGCCAGGAAGGCCTGCTTTATATGCGACTACAAAACAATTTTTAGATTATTTTTCGTTAACGGGTCTTGATAATTTACCGGATTTGCCAAAGCAGCAACAAAGTAAAATAGATCAGTTATTGAGTGATCCTTCTGTGAGAGAACTATCCGAATGAGTATACAAGGTGAAAAGTTACAAAAAGTCCTAGCCCGTGCTGGCGTAGGTTCACGTCGTGAGATGGAAAAATACATTGATGCAAATCGTGTGAGTGTAAATGGTAAAGTTGCTAAGTTAGGTGATCGGGTCGAAGAGACCGACCAAATCCGTGTTGACGGCCACACCGTTAAAATTGAAGAAAAAGCGGAGCGTATTTGCCGCGTAATAATGTACAACAAACCTGAAGGTGAATTGTGTACACGTAAAGACCCAGAAGGGCGCCGCACCGTGTTTGATCGCTTACCACGCATTGACGGCGAACGTTGGATTGCTGTAGGTCGTTTGGATATCAATACAGCTGGTTTAATGTTATTTACTAATGATGGTGAGTTGGCTAACCGTTTAATGCACCCAAGTTATGAAGTTGAACGTGAGTATTCTGCACGGGTATTTGGTGAAGTGACTAATGAGACTATTAAGAACTTAACCAAAGGTGTTGAGCTTGAAGATGGTATGGCTAAATTTCTAAACATAAAACCACTTGGCGGTGAGGGAATTAATCGCTGGTATAATGTCACACTAACTGAGGGGCGTAATCGTGAAGTGCGTCGTTTATGGCAATCTCAAGAGGTGGAAGTCTCTCGTCTAATTCGTATTCGCTACGGAAAGTTAGAGCTTGATAAGCGTTTACCACAAGGTGGCTGGAGCGAACTTGATTTAGAAACTGTTAACTACCTACGCAAAACTGTAAAACTGGGTCGTGAAACACAAACTAAACTGTCAGTTATGCCTGAAAAGCGCAAAGATAAACGCGCCAAAATTAACCAAATACGTAAAGCGGTTAAAAAGCACAACAACCGTGTGAAGCAAACTAAACGCCGTTAACTCACCGCATTAGATCAAAAAAGCCGCTTTAGAGCGGCTTTTCTATTTTAGCATCGGATTATGCAGGCTTTTTTCCCTGCGCATCTAATGACTGCCCGTTAATATCTTTAGAGTCATCACTCATTAGATATAAGTAAGTAGGCATTAAGTCTTCTGGTGTTGCTAGTTTATCTCGGTCTTCACCAGGGTATGCCGTTGCACGCATTGAAGTACGAGTAGCGCCAGGGTTGATACAATTTATACGAATATTAGTTTTGCCAACTTCTGCAGCCCACGTTTGCATCATGCCTTCAACCGCAAATTTAGAAATAGCATAAGCTCCCCAAAATTCACGACCTTGGCGACCAACTCCTGACGAAGTAAAGATAACTGAAGCATTAGGTGATTTGCGTAATACTGGAAACATATATTTAGTGATCATCGCTTGTGCGGTTACATTCACTTTCATAATGTTGTCAAACGTTGAGGCGCAAAAGTGCTCTAAAGGGCCTAATGAGCCGATGATGCCTGCGTTATTTAATAAACCATCCAATTTACCAAATTGCTGTTCAATGGTAACGCCTAAATCACGGTAATTTTGTTTCGTTGCGCCTTTTAAATCCATTGGCACTATCGCTGGCTTTGGTCCACCTAAAGAAATAATTTCGTCATACACGCATTCTAGCTTTTTAGTTGTTTTGCCAAGTAAGATTACTGTAGCTCCGTGTTGCGCGTAAGTTAAAGCCGCAACGCGGCCAATACCATCGCCAGCACCCGTGATCAGAATAACTTTGTCTTGCAGGGCATTTTTAGCCGCTTTATAGGTCTGCATAATAGAGGTCCAAAAGTATCAATTTTTGTGATTTTAACATAGCAAATCCCCAAGTTATCGAATTTATTGCAAAATAAGGTGGCGAAATTTGAAACTTTACGTTAACTTTAACTGGTCTAATGTCTCATTAATAAACTAATTACATTATTTTAACTATTATTGACAATATCCATGACAATAAATTAGAACCATTAACTATACTTATTCAACTGAACACACAATAAAAATAAGATTATGTGCGGAGCAAATCATATGAAAAAAATGCTACTCTCACTCGCAATTACAGCTGCACTTGCTGGTTGCGGCGGCGGTGAAACGTTAGAAGATGTGAAGAACGACACACCACCGGTTATCCCTACTGCGACCGTTTATTTTGACCCTGCTAACGGAGATATTTCCGTACCGAATGACCTGTTAATGAGTGGCACAAAAGATGGCACGATTAATATTCCGGATGAATTAGATGAAGATGGCGTATCAGTACCGCGTGCAGACTATGCTGATCCATCAATGGCACTAGGAGCCCTAGATGGTTGGTCTAGCCAAGTTCCGTACAAAATAGATCTCGTTATGCCAACATTTGTCAGTGACGATGTGCCAGAGGGTGTTAGTTTAGATGCATCTTCTGCGGCTGCCCCTGGTGCTGTAAGAATATTTGAAGTAATTATGGGCGCAAGCCTAACGGATGCAGAATGTTCACAAGCACCTGCAGGCACAGCATGTAAGTTGATTGGCGAGTTAACTTTTGGGGTTGACTTTATAACTCAAGCCAGTGGTGATGCCGTGGCAGTTATTCCTCTTAAGCCGTTTAAAGCGGGCAGCTCCTACGTTAATGTATTAACTACAGATTTAAAAGATTCGTTAGGTCGCTCGATAGAGCCCTCCTCAACATACGGACTTGTTAAACAAGAAGCTCCATTAATCACTGAAGCTCAGTTGGGTTTACAAGGTGCCGTAAATAGTTACGAAAATGTGGTCACCTCCGGTGGCGCCATTAGTAAAGACGAAATTATTTACTCTGCTGCTATGACAATCCAATCAGTTGGCCCTGTACTTAACACCATTAAATCAATGCTTGCTGGAAGTTTACAAAATTCAGCGCTACCCATGCCAACTTTGCAAGTACCAACCTCTACACCAGAGACTATGATCAATGTGCAGACGGTATTAGGTTTGCCTGATACACCAGAGTATGCACTTTTTAAAGCAACAGAGTATCAAAAGGGTAGTATTATGCTACCAATGTACCTATCAACTCCGACAGGTAAAAAAATATCAGATCTAGCTGATACATATTGGCAAGGCATGTGTGATAACGCAGTCGCTGTTCTAGGTTATCAAGCTGCTGCTGGGAATGCATTCCCTACTGACCCTATCTCAATTAATGATGCCACATGTGCGGCTTTAAGTGATGGTCGTTTACGTGATTTAGGTTTAGATACAACGAAGCACTTAACTAAATATAATTCTATCCCGAAAACCCAAGCTATGGCTAATGTGCCTACTCAGGTTACAAAACCAATTTTGCCTGTTTTAAATGCAATTCGTGGTCAACTTGATATGGAAGCGTTGACAATGCCAGAGAACGGCTGGCCTGTAGTGATTATGCAGCATGGTATTACATCTAAAAAAGAAGACATGCTAGCGTTAACTGCAATTTTAACACTGCAGGGTTTTGCTACTGTTGCAATTGACCACCCTGTTCATGGTGAGCGTGGTATTGATGTTGATGGCGATGGGAACGATGACTTTAATGCGTCAACGGGTTCTGTACTTGCTTATATGAATTTACAATCATTATTGGTAGCGCGTGATAATTTAAGGCAGTCAGCTGCTGATTTATTGGGTTTACGTTTTGGTTTGAACTTTACTAATGACCCATCACTGAACGCACAGGATGTATCATTTATTGGCCATTCACTCGGTTCAATTGTGGCTCCTGCATTTGTGACTCAAGCGAATACACCATTAGATAGCCAAGTAGATGGCTTTTTCAATGTTAAAGCGGTTGCTTTAGCAAGTGGTGGTGGCGGTATTGCAAGCTTCTTGTTAGAATCTGCAAGCTTTGGCCCCTTTGTACAAGGCTCTGTTTTACTTGCCGCTGGCACCGATGAATCTGCTGAATTTGATGCTTATCGCAAAGGTCCAGCAGTAGCTAATTGTGGCGAAAGTGAAGATAGCCAAGTAAGCATTTCATGTGGTTATATTGAATACATGACTTCTTTAACCGTTGCGGGCGAAACAACTACAATTGCCAATATTCAAGGTGTAATGTCACAATTTGCGTTTGCTTCTCAAACTGCATTAGACAGCGGTGACCCAACCAACTATGCTGCGGCTGTTAAAGCGCTCGGTACGCCTGTATATATGAATGTGGTTGTAGGTGATGGCGAAGGTAATAAGAAAGATCAAGTTATACCGCCAACTACATCGATAAACCCAATCGCAGGTTCGTTGCCGCTGGCTAAACTAATGGGACTTGCTACTGTAGCAACTACGCAAGGACCAAATGAAGCGCCTGGTAGCTATGTTGTGAAATTTACTGATGGCGGCCATAGTTCAGTATTATCACCTGAAGCAAGCCCTGCTGTAACCTCAGAAATGCAGATGCAAATCGCTACCTTCTTAAAGAGTCGCGGCCTGTTTTTACAAGTTACTAACTCAGATGTCGTAACTGAATAGATTTATAGTACTCAATTCAACCAATAAGTAAAAAGCCACCTTGTGTGGCTTTTTTTTATTGTAAAGCATGGTAAATTGTTGCCAATTAAATAAAAGTACTTGGAGATATTTTTGGAATTTTTATATGAATATGGTTTGTTTTTCGCAAAAACCATTACTTTTGTGATTGCTACTATAGCAGTTGTTACTATTGTTGTTGCTTCATCAGTTAAGCCTAAAAGTAAAAAAGGTGAGATTGTTGTAGATGACTTATCTGAGCAATTAACAGAACTAAAAGATAGCTTTATTTCGAGCACTTTATCGAAAAAAGAATTAAAAACGTATCAGAAAAAGCAAAAATCTGAGGCAAAAAAAACCGAACCAGCACCATTACCTAGATTGTATGTAATTGACTTTAATGGCAGTGTTGACGCTCATGAAGTTGACAGCTTACGTGAAGAAATCAGCGCAATTTTAACGTTTGCTGATAAAGAAAAGGACAGAGTACTTGTACGATTAGAAAGTGGTGGTGGTGTAGTACATGGCTATGGCTTAGCGGCGTCTCAACTACAACGATTAACTAAAGCAGGTATTAACTTAACGGTGGCTATTGATAAGGTAGCGGCCAGTGGCGGCTATATGATGGCTTGTGTCGCTAATAAAATTGTTGCCGCTCCATTTGCGATTGTCGGTTCAATCGGTGTGATTGCTCAAATTCCTAACTTTCATAAAATACTTAAGAAGAATGACGTAGAGTTTGAACAAATCACTGCTGGTGAATATAAACGTACATTGACGTTGTTTGGCGAAAACACCGATAAAGGACGTGAGAAATTTAAAGAAGAAATAGAGCAAACTCATGGTTTGTTTAAACAATTTGTGACTGAACAACGCCCTAGCTTAGACATTGATAGCGTTGCGACAGGGGAACATTGGTTTGCGGCTCAAGCACTTGATAAAGGCTTAGTCGATGAAATCAATACCAGTGATGATTTACTTATGGCTCAGTACAAAGAAAAACAGATATATAAAGTCAGTTATAAAATTAAAAAGAACCTAAGTGATAAGCTTGCAATAGGTCTTTCTACGACAATTGGATCTGTAGGTGTATCTTTGTATTCTCGCTTTGCTAAGCTAAAACCGTAACTATATTTTTTAAACATATTATGAGTATCCTCAGTGATACTCATCTTTGTATTACTTAACTGCTTGCCTAATTACCCTTACTTTAAACAATTTATTATCCTACTCATCTCAATGTACTGCTTTGAACAAAAAACTTAGTTTTTTTGTATTGCTTGCTGTCTATGGTTTTTATTAGTTTTAGTAAAATTTAAAACTAAATTAAGTTTTTCTAACAAATAAATGAGGATAGTATTGATTCCCATTTAATAAAGCGTGTAAGATTACCATTAATGGTTACAACTAAACGGTAATATAATGATCTTAAAAAAAACACTTCTTAGTACTGCTATTTTTGCAGCAACACTTGGTTTAACCGCATGTGGTGGTTCAGACTCAAACGATAACAACAATAATGGCAATGATTCTGATACAACTGCTCCAGCGAACACAGCCCCTTCAGACATCACTTTATCAGCTGCAGTAGTAAATGATGATGTAATAGCTGGCGAAGTGGGGACTTTATCAGCAACTGATGATACTGATTCAGGGCTTACATTTACTCTTGCAGATGACGAAGATAGATTTGAAATTGTTAATGACACCACGCTTAAACTTAAAAGCGGTATTGCATTAAACTTTGAACAAGAAGCGCAAGTAACTGTGGCAATTACTGTTACAGACGCAGGCGGTCTTAGCTTCACTAAAGAATTAGACGTGAGCGTAACGGATATAGAGGCTGTTGATGGTGAAAATATCTATGAATTTGCATCAAAGCTTGGAAGCGATGGTTCTTCAGTAAGTTATACGGGTCAAATTGCACGCCATGCATTATCAGCTGAAATCAAGCATTACGTAGGCCAGCTAACAACAGAATATGTTACCAATAATAGCCTGACCGGCGATGATGTAAAAGCTCAACTTATGGCGCTTTGGGGTGATTATGAAGCTGTAAAAGACAACACGATGAGCTTTGTGCCAGCAGATAGTGTGCAAAAATCATTTGCTGATATCTCTTCTTCAGGTAAAGAGCTATCGGGTAAAGTGGCAGGTGAAGATGCAGCTAAAATGTACAAAGACTGGTTAGTAGATGGCACATTTCTAGGCTGGACTGACTTTGGTACGCAAGCGAAAACACCTGAAGGTCTAATTTATTATTATTTTGATTTATTAGCTACCAATATTGATAAACATAATAGTGGTGAAGTGTTAACGGATCCTGCGGGCAACCCAATCACTAACTTATATATCACTGCACAAGGTTTAGATTTAAACCAATTAATTCAAAAGCATACTCTAGGGGCAGTGATGTTCTCGCAGGGAACTGATGACTACCTTGAACAAGGTTTAGAGACCGATAATATAACAAGCCAAAAAGATGGCACTTCATACACTGCACTGGAGCATCAATTCGATGAAGGCTTCGGCTATTTTGGTGCGGCGCGCAATTACTTAGAATACAGCGATGACGAAATCGCTGCAAAAGATGGTCGTGATGAATTCAAAGCTGGTTATAACGATTACTCAAGTGATGGTCAAATTGATTTAGCGTCTGAGTATAATTGGGGTAACTCAACTAACGCTGCAAAACGTGATCGTGGTGCTGAGGTTCGAACTGACTTTACAGCTGCGGCGATGAATGCATTTATCTCCGGTCGTAAGCTTATTAATGAAGCCGTTGGCACTGCTTTGACTGATGAGCAAATGACAGAGCTTAAAGGGTATCGTGATGATGCGGTTGCTAACTGGGAATATGCAATTGCAGCGACGGTTGTTCATTACATTAATGACACCATTGCTGACTTAGAGACTATCAGCACAGGTGAATACTCAGCAGAGGACTTTGCCACTTTAGCTAAACACTATGGTGAAATGAAAGGTTTTGCTTTGAATTTCCAATTTAGCCCGTTCAGCCCATTCAACGCGCAAGGTAATGAAGATAAGTTTGCTCAATTACATACATTATTTGCTGATGCACCAGTGTTAACTGACGCAGATGCAATTGCTCAATACAAAACTGATCTAGAAGAGGCACGTGAACTTATGCAACAAGTATATGGTTTTAATGCTGAGAATGTTAGTAACTGGTAAGTTCAATTACATAGGCGATTAAGCCAAATTAAAAGGTTAGTGGAGAGCTCCGAGCTTGAAGCTAGCCTTTTTGTCGTTGTATTAGGATGTAATATGTATATAGCAAAGATTAAGTTAGCCACTGTGAGTCTCGCAGTTGTATTTGCCTTGACTGGATGCGGTGAGAGTACCTCGAGTAACCAAGGCGATGGTTTTAATGATTCTGTAACTGAAGATACGCAGCCAAATTCAGGTGCTAGCTTTGATGAAGCAAAATTGGTTTCGAGTCTCGTTGATAATGTGATCACACCTGCATTTGAACTATTTCAAACTCAAGCTCAATTACAGCAACAAACCATTAGTAATTATTGTCAATTTGAGCAGCAAAGCATTCAATCAAGCTCAGAGCAAGCCGCTACAGCATTAGTATCGGCGCAATCAGCTTGGCTAGAAACCATGGCTAGTTGGCAACAAGTTGAAATGATGCAGGTTGGGCCTTTAATTAGCAATAATGGTGAATTAAGAAGCCGTATTTACTCATGGCCTGCAATTAGCCGTTGTGGTATCGACCAAGATGTTGTTTATCATCAAGATAAAGTGATCAACCAAGACCAAACGCGGCCTTATGATATTGCTGCACGAACAGCGACTCGTCGCGGCATGTTTGCACTTCAGCACGTTTTATTTAATCAGCAATATGACCATCATTGCAGTGTTACTAATGATGCACTAGCTAATTGGAATAACCGCACTGTACACGATAGAAAAATAGCCCGTTGTGAATTTGCAGTGACAGCCGCTACAGATGTTGTCAATTCAAGTTCAGAACTTCTCGATAAATGGCTGGGCGACACAGGTTTTGCAATGCAACTCAAAACAGCTGGTCAATCAGGTTCACAATTTGACAGTGCACATGCTGCGCTCAATCATATCTCTGATGCGTTATTTTATTTAACTGAAGTAGTGAAAGACAAAAAAATAGCGGAGCCTATTGGTATTTTTCCAAACTCGTGTGGAACATCGGCTTGTCCAGAAGATGTTGAAAGTGTTGATTCAAAAAGCTCATTAGCCAATATAAAAGCTAACATTATCGCTTTTGAAGCATTATTACTTGGTCAGTTAGAAGGTAGCGATGAGCTAATCGGTTTTGATGATTACCTTAACGACGAGCAAGCAACAGCGACATTAGAGCGTATGTTAGAGGGTATAGCCCAAAGTAAAGCGGCCATTACAGCTATTGAAACGGATCTTGGCACTGCTTTAATAGATAATGAAGAGCAGGTTCGCGAGGTTCACAGCAAAGTAAAAAATATCACCGATGAGTTGAAAAACGACTTTATCAACGAGCTTGCTTTAGAGTTACCAAAAACGTCTGCTGGCGATAACGACTAAGGATAAATAATGAGATACACGCAATTAGCCTTAGCTGTAAGTCTTGCCGCTACAGGTTTCAATAGTTTTGCAAAAGATAAAGAATTTGAACATATACAAATTATTAGTCACCAAACTAGTCTACGCACAGAAGCAGGCTCTGCAACATTAATTGATGAAGCACAGCTTGAAGAGTTTGAATACGATGATATCCACCGTATTTTAGCTCAAGTGCCGGGTGTGAATATTCGCCAAGAAGATGGCTATGGCTTGCGCCCGAATATAGGCTTTCGTGGTGTGACGCCTGAGCGAAGTAAAAAAATTACTATTTTAGAAGATGGTGTACTAATAGGCCCATCACCTTATTCTGCCCCGGCTGCATATTATTTCCCAGTAACAACACGGATGACCGCCGTTGAGGTTTTCAAAGGTCCTGCTGCTATTAAATATGGTCCTCAAACTGTTGCGGGTACCTTAAATTTGGTAACTCGCCAAGTGCCTGATTATGCATCAGGGGCACTTGATTTAGCCATTGGCTCTGATGGGTATAAAAAAGCGCATGGTTATTATGGCGATCGTATCGGTGACGTTGGCTTTTTAGTTGAAGGTGTTACTTTAAAAGCGGATGGCTTTAAAGAGTTAGATGGTGGTGATGATACCGGCTTTGATAAAAACGATTTTTTAGTTAAGTTAGATTATAAAATCGCAGGCCAGGAATATGATCAACGCCTTGAGCTTAAATTGTCGTATGCTGACGAAGAATCGGATGAAACTTACTTAGGATTAACCGACGAAGACTTTAATGAAAATCCATATCGCCGCTATGCAGCTAGCCAACCTGCGAATATGGATACTAAGCACACGCAAATTATGTTTACCCACCAATTGAGTGGTGAAGATTTAAACCTAACAACGCGAATTTATCGAAATGATTATGAACGCGCTTGGTTAAAGCTCAATAGTCTTTCAAATAGTAGTGCAAGTTTGTCCGATATTATTGCGTTCCCAGAGCAGTTTTCAGGGCAGTATGACGTAATTACTGGCCAACGAGACTCAGTAGTGGCAGGAGAGACAAACTACTTTTTGAACATGGGTACTAACGACAGAAGTTATTATTCGCAAGGTATTCAAATCGATGGTAACTGGCAGCTAGCATTATTCGATTTAGCTCACACACTCTCATTTGGTATACGTTTGCATCAAGATGAAATCGAGCGCGATCATTTTGAAGACACTTATGCTATGACTGATAGCATAAATACACTCGTTGATGGTTCTCGTCGTTTTACAACCCAAAACACTGAATCGACAGGTGCATGGTCTGTGTATGTTGAAGATCAAATTAGTCTCGATAAACTAACTCTCGGTTTAGGTTTACGTGGTGAGTTTATGGATATGGAATATCAAAATGACTCAGCAGGCGAGGGGGATGATTGGCAACAAAAGACCAGCCAGATATGGTTACCAGGTGTTAGTGGCTTTTATCAATTAAGCGATAACAGTGGCTTATTATTTGGTGTTCATCAAGGTTTTGTTCCTTCGAGCCCCGCAACGGCAGTGAAAGACGGCGAAGATGAGTTTGAAAAAAGCGTTAACTATGAGCTAGGTGGTCGTTTTAATAACGGTAATACGACGCTTGAAGTTGTCGGCTTTTTAAATGATTACAGTAACCTGACTGAAAGCTGCGGGCAGTCAAATTGCGGCAGTCAAGCACAACTAGACCGCTCTTTTAGTGGTGGTGAAGTGGATGTTTGGGGGCTTGAAACCCAATTTAAACACACTTATACACTAACAGACACACTCGATTTGCCTATTAATTTTACTTACACATACACTGATAGTGAATTTAAAGAAGAGTTCTTCTCCGAGTTTATACAATGGGGTCATGTTAGAGCGGGAGATAGTTTGCCTTATTTAGCTGATCATCAAGCAAGTTTAAACTTAGGTGTGCGCCACAATGACTGGTATGTTGATATGCTGGTTAAATATACCAGTGACATGGCTGAAACAGCAGGTGTGTCGTATGAAGGCTTTGATCTTGCGCTAGCGGGCAAACATGTACCATCTCGTACTGTGGTTGATTTAGCTGCGGGTTACGATTTAGTTAATTATGGTCAAATTTATCTAAAACTAGATAACCTATTTGATGACGATAAGCTTGTCAGCCGGCGTCCATATGGTGCAAGACCGAGTAAACCTAGAACACTTACAGTAGGTTATAAATTTAGTTTTTAAATGAGATAAGTCATGATAGATACAATTTGGCAAACATTAGCCCAAACACCTGGTTATTTGTTTGACCCCAATAAACGCATTTTTATTGGCTATATCATCATGGCTTTTTTACTCGCTCTATTTGTCTATAGCGTTCGTAAAACAAAAAAAACCACAAAGGGGTTTTTTCGTTTTATGTTTGCAAAAAAAATCTGGTGGGCGCCCAGTGCTCGCCAAGATTACCAGTTGTGGTTTTATAACCGCATTCTAAAAGCGCTTTTGTTTGGGCCCATTGTGTTAACGATGGTGCCTATAGCCTTGGCAACAACAGATCTTATAGAAACGGTTTTTGGTGAGTCCTCCCCATGGATTATACCAAAAGGCGCAGTGATCACGGTTTTTACAATCTTACTGTTTATTGCCGATGACTTTTCGAGGTTTTTACTACATTATGCGCTACACAAAGTGCCATTTTTATGGCATTATCACAAAGTTCATCATTCGGCTAAAGTACTAACTCCTTTCACCATATACCGCTCGCACCCGTTTGAAAGTTATCTATATGCTTGTCGGATGGCTTTATCGCAAGGAATGGTGGTCGGTGTATGTTTTTACATATTTGGCCCCCAGCTTTCAATGTTCGATGTACTTGGGGCTAACGTGTTCGTGTTTGTATTTAATACAATGGGTTCAAATCTGCGCCATTCACATGTTTGGCTTAGTTGGGGAAGGCGCGCTGAGAATTGGTTTATTAGCCCAGCACAACATCAAATTCACCACAGCGATAACCCCAAACACTTTGATACCAATTTAGGGTCAGCACTCGCTATTTGGGATAAGCTTTTTGGTACGTTGCTCCGTGCAGATCAAGTCGGAAAAATTTCAATTGGTGTGGGGAACTATGATGCGGGGCATAACTCGATTTGGGCGATTTATACGAAACCGATAGTTGACTCGGTTAAAAGTGTTGTTCCTAAGCGCAGCAGGTTGGCAAAAAAAACCACTGAAATACAAAATAAAACGGTATGAACTAAAAGAGCCAGCATAGGCTGGCTCTTTATGTATTATGAGAACTTAGCTCACTTTTTGGTGGTAGTCTTCCAGTTCTTTTGCGGCATTAGAGTCATTAAATACAGTTTCATCTAATTGGCCTTCTGATTTTGCGACAACACAGGTAACCATACAATCTCCAGTAACATTAACGGCTGTACGAGTCATGTCAAGTAAGCGGTCAACACCAATAATAATTGCAATTCCCTCAATTAAAAATAAACAAAAAATAAACGAGACACCCATTATAAAGTTTGTATCTCGCCAATTTTTCACTAATGTTTAATTAGTATAAAAAACAAACAGGGTGAAATATGGCTACTGCAAGAAAACGTCAAGTAAGTTTGGCAGATACAAAGTACTATCACTGTATTTCACGTTGCGTTCGGCGTGCATTTTTATGTGGTGAAGATCATTTTACTGGCCAATCCTACGAACACCGCAGAGACTGGGTTGAAGATAAGCTATTAGAGTTAGCCAAAGTATTTTGTATTGATGTGTGTGCTTATGCTGTAATGAGTAACCACAGCCATTTAGTCCTGTATGTCGATGATAAAAAGGCAAACAGGTTGAATGACAAAGCAATTGTTATTCGCTGGCATAAACTGTGTAAAGGCACCTTGCTAACGCAAAAATACGTACAAGGTGAAAAGCTAAGCAAATCAGAACACATCTTTTTTAATCAAACTGTCAAACAATACCGCGAACGCTTATCAAGTATTAGCTGGTTTATGCGGCTATTAAATGAAGGTATTGCTCGCAGGGCAAATAAAGAAGATAACTGCACAGGCCGATTTTATTCGCTGCCATCCACGGCGCTCACCCTTCGGGCCGCCTAACGGGATTCAAATTTATTCCCTATAAATTTGTGGGAAGGTCGCTTAAAATCACACGCTTTACTAGATGAAGCAGCACTTGCAGCTTGTATGGCTTATGTAGACTTAAATCCGATTAGAGCAAAAATGGCTAACACACCAGAAGAATCTGTCCATACCAGCGTTCAAAAGCGGCTAATATACGCAAAAGAAGGTAAACAACCAAAACAACTACTTCGCTTTGCAGGTATGCCGTGTCAAATTATGCCAAAAGGGCTACCGTTTGAACTTAAATCGTACCTTGAACTAGTTGAGCTAACAGGGCGAGTAATGCAAGAGGATAAGCGAGGGTATATTGATAATATGAACCTCCCTTTGCTAGCAAGGTTAAACATATCTCCAGAAAACTGGTTAAAACTCACAACCCAATTTACACGTGTATTTCATGGTGCCGTAGGGAGACCATCATCACAAGCAGGTTACTGTGAAAACTTAAATAGAAAATGGCGCGCGAATATTAGTAACAGTGAGAAGCTATTTGCATAAAACTTAATTTACTCATCAGAAAAAGTTGTTACTGCAATGGTGCAGTTGTTTCTATGCGTGTAATTTAGGTTTAAAGGTGATAATGGCTTATTTACTGAATGAAATGAAGTAACGCAGCCGTGAAACATTAATTATTAACCTAAAAAATAAATATAAAAACACAGCTTTTACTTGTAAAATTAGAGTGGGTGTCAAGTTAGCCCTTCACCATAGCGGACTTATCAGTCAAGGAATAATAGTTTATAAATAATGATTGTGTGTTGTAAAGCGAGAAGTCCCATGTGCATATTACTAGTAGATTATTCTTAGGTTGCATAAACAATCTAATACTTCTAAAATGATGAATAATCAGAAAAATGTTAAAGGTACTGTATGCAATTCAATGTCACAAGAAATGCAGCGAGTGTACTTTATAGTATAATATCCTATTTTTGCCTTGTGGTTTCCATTCTAGGTCTTAGTGAGTTCATGCTTTATAAATATGAACTTATGAGTGTAATAACTCCTACGGCAGCCATCATTTCAGCTCTAGTTTTTCTTATTTTACTTCTTTTGAAAAATGTTGATTCTTCTATAAAATCAAAAAAGTTTTGTCTCTCACTGGTACCTGTTTTCTTTGTGTATTTTTTGTTCATTCAATTTTCATTTTTGTTCCATATGGATGTTAATGTGAACCTAGGCTGGATTGATCGAAATCCATTTACTCTATCTTTAGCACCTCTTTTTTTGTTTATCATATTTTCAGCATTTTTAATTAAGATATATTTTAAAAACGTTCGGTCAGTTGATGGCAATCGTATTAAACTAGTAGCGTTTATTATTATTTTCTCTGGAACGGCAATCTGGCATCAAAGCTCCTTAAACGTAGTCAAAAATGAGGAAGCTATCGCAAGAGAAAGAGTCCATTTAATTGAATCTATGTTAAATAAAAATCTTAGCTCACAAAAACAAGCAGTTGCTAGAATCAGAGAAAGGGTCGAAAGCCTCAGCTATGATAATTTCAAGACTTTAGTAAATATTGACGCAAAAAGTTACACAAAAGACTATGAAGTAATTAAAGGTGTTTTGGTTGTCGACAAAAAGTTGGATTTCTATTCAGGTAACGACTTTGCAAAAACATTTTACGCTAATGGGATGCTTGAAAAGCCGACAATAAAAGCGTGGATGAGGCAGAGCTCAAAAGATATTCAGTTTGCTGCAAACTCATTAACTCTGAATTCAGAAATCCCTATACTCATGTTCTTAGCGCCTATCAAGCTTAGTGATGGCAGTAAGTTTTATTTGTTAACGCTATTAGATATGAATTTATTGTTGGAAAAGGATTATTTAAAGCATTTTAGCAAGTATGACACCTACATCGAGTTAACTCCTCAAGTATATTTCTCTGTAGATTTTAAAGATAAAAAAAGAGCAAGTCTCGCAGAGCTTAAATCAGGCTATAATTATTTCATTGCTAACAAAATTTCTGTGCAGGGCTTAGTTGAACATAATACATTTAGCTTTATAAACAATTATATAGCTATCCATCGAAGTACAGTTATAAATCAACTTATTCTCTGGCTTACTTTCGCTTTTGTCTTTGTCGTCGTTTTAATCGCTGATTCATCTAGGCTTGCAGAGCTCAGAGCTAAATATGATGAGGTTACAGGCCTTTTACGGCTAGAAGCCTTAAATCAAGTGTTCACAAACCTACAATCAATGAAAGTGATAAATGGCTTTTCAACTGCTGTTCTAAAATTAGATTTTTTTGAAGCTACATACAATACGCTCGGGCACAAAACTAGTGATCAGCTTTTAAAGGACGTTGCTCTGAGAATATCGAGTCGAGCCCAACACGATGACAATTCAATTATTGTTGCTAGAGGGACTGGAGATAGTTTTATTTTGTATTTTACTAATACACACCTTCCTGAATTAGAAGAGAAATTAAATAACATCTTGCTAGAGGTTTCCAAAGCATATTATTTAGGAAATATTGAATTGAATTTAACAGCTAGTTGTGGAGCTGTATATTACGAACAACTAGCCTCTTTTGACATTAATTATAATGTGCAACAAGCGAATATAGCTTTAGAGCAAGCAAGAAAGCATGGTGGTAATCAAGTTGAGCTCTACCAACAATCTATGGAAAATATTTATAAAGAAACTATTGAAATAAGAAATAATTTATACAAAGCTATTCAAAATAATGAATTAGAGGTCTTTTATCAACCTATTCATTGCTTGAATAACCAAACTATTACCGGAGTCGAAGCGCTAGTAAGGTGGCCACAAAAAGGAGGCTGGGTTTCTCCTGCTAAGTTTATTCCTGTAGCAGAAACAACAGAGCAAGTCGTTAGAGTGGGTGAGTTAGTCTTAAATAAAGTTATTAGTGATATAAAAAAGTATCCACAGCTACAAAATATTATTGTTGCTGTTAATTTTTCAACAAAACACATTGTGAAGAAAGGTTTTTCTAGTAATTTAACTTCATTACTTACACAAGGGAATATTTTATTCAACAACTTTACAGTCGAAGTTACTGAGTCCTCTTTTCAGGAAAAAACGATATTGGAAAACACCCTCCATGACCTGATTGAATTAGGAGTAAACGTTGCTATTGATGACTTTGGCACAGGATATTCAAGTTTGTCTTCGCTCGCTAATCAACCAGCAAATATTATTAAGATTGACCGTGAATTTACTTTAGGAGCTGAGGTAGATTCAAAGGAAAGACGGTTATTAGACACTATAATAACTGCTTGTTTTGATTTGGGTAAAGTAGTTGTTGTGGAAGGGGTTGAAGATGAAAGGTTAATCAGCTATTTAGCGAAACATAAAGACATTCGAATTCAAGGGTATTTTTTCTCTAAGCCTTTACCAATAGAGCAACTAATTGATTACATTGAGAATTGTTGAAATAGGTTTCCCCCTTAATCATCAACTTTAACAGCTGACTACCATCAAGTAGCCATATATTATTGTAGAAACTACATGCCGATCCAAGAGCTTATTTGACATATGAGATATGCTTTTTATTCTATATATATCAAGTCTTTGGGCAAGTTTGAACTAGGGATAGTAACTATTGCTGAGTAACTTTAGCTTACTATATCCTTTTAGGAATTATATTTAGCATGACTTACATACAAGAAATGAAAGTTGGTCAGCAAGAAATGTTGGCCGTAAGACACCGCCGCCGCCACACGCTTTGTCAGGTTTTAACTATATTGGGTGTTATATTTCTTACTACATTTGGGAGTTTAAGCTTAATCAATGGTGCTTACTTCCTAGGCTCCATATTAATACTCAATGCCATTCTGGGTGTTGCAAATCTTTATCTATTAAAGCTAAGTGGCAATGTCGAACAAGCCGCGAGGATTTTGAGCGGTATTCTGCTTATCTTATCAATGTGTTTACTAATCACGGGTGGTGAGAGTAATACTGGAATGTTATGGATTTACCCTATTGTTGCCATCAACCTCTTTATTAACCGCTTTTGGCCTGCTGTATGTGTGTTTGGTATTTTCAGTGCTGCCAGTATGCTGGTATTATTTACACCGCTGACCAATTTGTTAATGACTAGCTACTCACTGGCTGAAGCAATTCGTTTTATGCTCACAATGTTGGCACTGAATGCTATCTGCCTCGCAGCCTTGCGTTCAGAGGAGCAGGCATACCAAACTATTCTGCAACTGCATGCTGATGATATCCGTCAGATGGCTTATTACGACATGCTCACAGGTCTCCCCAATCGTTGGAGCTTTAAATTTAATCTAGAACGCATGCTAACCCGAGCAAAGAAAGATAAACAACGCTTAGGCTTGTTGTATATCGACCTAGATAATTTTAAGCAGGTTAATGATCAGTATGGTCATGAAGCGGGTGACCGGCTATTACTTAAATTCAGCGAGCAGCTAAGGGAAACTATTCGTCCTTCTGATGAGTTGCACAAACCACAGGCAGAAATACTAGCAAGATTAGCTGGCGATGAGTTCGTTGTACTATTACCCAACATCAAAGATCCGCTTGATGCTAGCACCGTTGCAACACGTATCTTGAATATTTTTGAAGGGGGGTTTAAGGTTGATGATTTTGATCACATGGTCTATGCCAGTATAGGAATAGCTGTGTATCCAGATATTACCACTGAGCCCTTTGATTTACTCCATCACGCTGATGCTGCGATGTATGACGCTAAAAATAACGGTCGTAATTGCTTTAGATTTTTTACCCAAGAAATTGCTGACAAACTGCAACAACGTCAGTTGATTGAGAAGGGTCTAAGGCTAGCTCTGAATGAAAAGCATTTTTCTTTAGTGTATATGCCAATATTTGACTGCGAAGATAACAGCATTGTTGCTGTTGAAGTGCTGCTTAGGTGTCAAAGTACTGAACTAAAAGGGGTTGGGCCTGATCAATTTATTCCCGTGGCAGAAGCAACCGGTTTGATCAAAGATATCGATTTATGGGTCATCGATAATGCCTTACAAGCGCAAGGTATTTTACAAAATCAGCACAATTTTAAAGGAAAGATCTGCATTAATATTTCAGGTGTAGAATTGCATAACGAGGCATTTCCTATACAAATAAAAAAATTATTGGATTATCATAAAATTAAACCTGAAAGTGTTGAGCTTGAAGTAACTGAAACTGCATTCGTTGCAGGTGACATTACTTGCCTAAGGATCTTAAAAGCCTTAGATGAGCTTGGAGTGTCCATAGCATTAGATGACTTCGGAACTGGCTATACGGCATTTAATCAATTAATCCACTACCCAGCTGATTGCTTGAAAATCGATAGGTCATTTGTGAATGATCTCTTTTCAGAACGTGAGGCGCGTAATAAAATGGTGATGATAATTCAAAGCTTGGCCAAACTCTATGATCTTCGTGTAATTGCCGAGGGTGTTGAAACAGAAGCACAGTTAACATATTTAAGAGAACACGGCTGTGATTGGGCACAAGGCTACTATTTATCGCGCCCACTTAAATGGGGTGAGTTCCTTAATGCTTTAAATACTTGATTGACTATCAATACTTATTGCACAACAGTGCTTCATTTGCTATGCGCGATGAATTAGTAAAGCTTTTATGGGCGAGTGCTATATGTTCTGCTGCCATATTGTTTTTTCTGTTCAATCAGTAGTCTAGTGGTAGATTGCATATTCTCCCCAGCTTTGATCACGAAAATCACTCGATAATGATCACTTTTGAGTTCTTAATGATTTTGCCAATCAAAGCTTAATGCCATCCGTTTCTGAGTTCACGTTTTATCATTTTTGTAGGTATGTTAAACCGTTATCTAAATCATTTGATGAGGATAACAATCATTTCAACAATACCTATATCTATGAGTAAATTACATGTTATTTTACGGCTGAAATATTCAGCAAAGTTATCCCATCGAGAGATCGCCAGAAGCTTAATTTCTCCCCTGGGACCGTCGCTAATTACGTTAAAAAGGCCAATGAGTTAGGCTTAAACCAATGGCCGTTACCTGAAGAGAAGTAACACGGTGCTTTTCTTAATACAAAAATCAGGGACTTCTCAACCCGTAAAAAAAGATCCCCAACACCTGTTTAGCTCGCTATCAACAGGGATTTAAAGCAGCATAAACATTTAACGTTGCAGTTAGTATTCGATGAATTACGTGAGAAAGTCGGAGAGCCTTATTACACCTACAGCCACTTCTGGCGCGCCTATCGGCAATGGGTGGGAAAACAACGGTTATCGATGCGTCAACATCATAAAGGGGTGAAAAGCTGTTTGTGGATTATTGTGGCCCCACACTGACCATCATATGCCCTACAACGCAGGAGACACGAACTGCTCAAGTGTTTGTTGCCGCACTCGGCGCATCAAATTATACCTATGCTGAGGCAACGTATAGCCAGCAACTTGAAGATTGGGTGATGAGTCATGCGCGTTGCTTTGAATTTTTAGGCGGAGTGCCTGAGCTTGTTATTCCCGACAACTTAAAAAGTGCCGTTAGTAAACCCTGTCGCTACGAGCCAGATTTAAACCCCACGTATCATCAACTAGCCGAGTATTTTAACGTCGCGGTCATACCCGCTAGACCTTATAAACCCAAAGATAAATCGAAGGCTGAAGTCGGTGTACAAATTGTTGAGCGTTGGATCATGGCACGTCTGCGTAGCCAAACTTTTTTTACAGCTTAGCGCACTTAAATCAAGAAATAGCAAAGCTACTTGATGTAATGAACAATAAGGTGATGAAGCAATATCAACAGTCACTCAAGCAACTCTTTGACATTGTTGATAAACCAGTATTAAAGCCATTCCCTCAAAAGCCCTACCACAATACACAAATCAAAACGGTGCGAGTACACATTGATTATCATGTTGAAATAGAAAGACATTATTACAGTGTGCCGTATCAGTGGGTTAAGAAACAATTATGTGCAAACATAACCAATCAGCTAGTACAGCTTTATCATGACGATACCTTAATCGCACAACATCCTCGCTCACATCATTTTTGCTGATTGCTGGATTTGATGTGTAAGCTGTAGGGGATTCGCAACTATTACGTATGCAAAAATAATTAAAGCAATGAGTTTGAATGCCTGACTATAAAAAATAATACAGGGGTTACATGAAGCGTTTCTAGTTTTAAAAAGAGACTTTTCAATAGAGGTAGGTATTGAATTAAATGGTCGGTA
Organism: Pseudoalteromonas mucoides; assembly: GCF_049257175.1. NCBI lineage: Bacteria > Pseudomonadati > Pseudomonadota > Gammaproteobacteria > Alteromonadales > Pseudoalteromonadaceae > Pseudoalteromonas > Pseudoalteromonas mucoides. The sequence continues at coordinate 31,307 of NZ_JBMMUC010000003.1, read as the reverse complement.
TGGAGAGATTCGAACTCTCGACCCCTGCCACCCCATGACAGTGCGCTACCAAGCTGCGCTACATACCGACGATGTGAAGCAATATACGTAATATTTTTGAAAAATCAATAAGCTTTGGTTTGTTTGAACGTTTATTGAGCGAGCTAAGCGAAAAAATCACCTAGCTCTAATAAAAAATTAGTCATCTAACCAATCATTGATCGATTTATACATCTCATCTCGTAGCATTGGTTGAGCTGTTTTGTTAGGGTGTATATTATCGTTCTGCATCAAACTGTTATCTGTTGCAACTTTAAGTACGAAAAAAGGCATCAAGTAGCTGTTTGTTTCATCTGCGATTTTTGTAAAGCTATCAGTGAACATACCTGTGTAACGTGGCCCGTAGTTAGGTGGTATATGTATCTCCATAATCGCCACTTGCGCATCTGCCTGTTTACTGGTTTGTACGAGAGACGTTAAATTGTCTTGTAGCTTTTTAATAGGAAAGCCACGCAGGCCGTCATTGCCGCCAAGTTCAATAAGTACATGGCTAGGGCTGAACTCATTGAGTAGGCCTTCTAAACGACGTAGAGCGCCGCCGGTGGTTTCACCGCTGATGCTGGCATTTATAAGCTGTACATTTGCTTGCTCGGCGTCGTATTTATCTTGTAACAATTTAACCCAGCCTTGCTCTTGTTTTAACCCGTAGGCGGCACTTAAACTGTCTCCTAAAATTAAAATTGTGTTGTCAGCTGCAGCGGTAAGTGGTTTGATTACTAACAGTAAAACGAATATAAAACGTAGGATTGAATGCATCATATGTCAGCGCTATCTCAATTAAATATTATTCAGGTTAATGGTCTTTCTAAAACGGTATCAACCCTTGAAGGGGATTTGCCCATCCTCAGTGACATCAGCTTTAATGTCAAGTCTGGCGATTCAGTTGCGGTTGTTGGTACGTCTGGCTCAGGTAAATCAACATTATTGAGTTTACTGGCAGGGCTCGACCAATCAAGCGAAGGTGAAATCTTTTTGGATGGCGAACCACTGCATTCATTAGACGAAGAAGCTCGTGCCGCACTAAGAGCTTCTAAAGTTGGCTTTGTGTTTCAATCTTTTATGTTAGTGCAAAGCTTAACTGCGCTTGAAAATGTGATGCTACCGGCAGAGCTTGCAGGGGAGCAAAATGCAAAGCAACAGGCGCTTGAGCTACTTGAAAAAGTAGGTTTGAGTCATCGTGTAGAGCACTATCCGTCGCAACTATCTGGAGGGGAGCAGCAACGAGTTGCGATTGCCCGCGCATTTATTGGCACGCCTAAGATTTTATTTGCTGATGAGCCATCGGCAAATCTAGACAGTAAAAATGGTAAAATGATTGAATCTTTATTGTTTGATCTAAACCAATCCCACGGTACGACCCTTATTTTAGTGACCCATGATGAAGCGCTCGCTCAAAAATGTCAGCACATTTTGCAAATCGAAGCGGGCAAGCTCGTAAAAGATACGAGTGAGGATGTGGCGAATGTGGGCTAAATTAGCATTAAAACTGTTTAGCCGTGAATTTCGTCGCGGCGAGCTAACGGTGATCTGCGCAGCTATTTCATTGGCTGTTTTAACCGTTTTAACTTTATCGATGGTAACTGATCGAATAGGCCAAAGTATTGCACAAAAAAGCAGTGCCTTTATCGCTGCAGACCGTGTACTGGCAAGTAGCCATGCATTACCTGATGATTATTTATCTGAGGCCGGTAGCTATAATTTAAAAACGGCCAAACTAACTTACTTTGACACTATGCTTTTTGCTAATGATGAAATGCAATTAAGTTCCGTTAAAGCCGTGTCTGAGCACTACCCGTTAAAAGGTGAGTTAAAAATTAAATCATCTTTGACAGGCGATGTAGAAATAGCAACAAAAGGGCCAAGTGTTGGCAATGTCTGGTTTAGCGAGTCTGTTTTTTATGCTTTGAACGTAAAAGTGGGCGATATAGTTGAGTTGGGTGCTGCGCAATTTACTATCGAAAAAGTTTTAGTCGAAGAGCCAGACGCGCCTTTTAATATATTTTCAAGTAGTCGACGGGTACTACTCAACGAAGCTGATATAGCGAAAACGCAAGTGATCCAACCGGGTAGTCGGGTTTATTATCGTCAACTTTATGCCGGCGACGAAGGAGATATTAGCGATTTTTACACCTGGTTAAAGCCGCAAATGAAAGAAAACCAGCAATGGTATGGTGTAAAAGACAGACAATCACCCATTGCGAGAAGCTTAAACCGTGCTGAGAGCTTTTTGTTGTTAGCGGGTTTGTTGGGTATTATTTTAGCGGCTGTGGCAATTGCAGTGTCGGCAAAACGTTATTGTGAGCGTCAATACGATCCTGTCGCTATGATGAAAACCCTTGGTGGAAGCCGCACTACAATACGTAAAATCTATTTACTGCATTTATCAATGGTGTGTTTTTTCTCTGTTGCGATTGGTTTACTAATTGGCTTTGGTTTACAAGAAGTGGCTACAGACTACCTAGCAAAATCAATGAGTAACACGTTACCCGCTGCAGGTATAAAGCCATGGCTTGTGGCTATTAGCACCGGTGTGATTTGTGCGGTAATGTTTTCAATAAAACCGTTACTTGACCTATTCGATATACCGCCATTGAGGGTATTACGACGCAATTTAGGTGATAAGTTATTAGTGAGTAAAGTGCACTTAGCGATGTCTGGCGTTACAGTGTTTTTATTAATGTGGTTGTTTAGTAATAATTTAAAAATAACTGCAATTTTATTTATCTCTACCCTTGTACTGATTGGTTTATTATTTGGCTTGTCGCGATTAATTTTTGGTGGGGGTCGTAAACTTGGCCTACGCCCAGGTAATAGTTGGTCGTTAGCGATAGCATCTATTCAAAAGCGGGCAAATGCCAATGCCGTGCAGTTGATTAGTTTTTCATTGGCAATCAAATTGCTTTTGTTTTTAATTGTACTTAAGAATGACATGATCTCAGATTGGGAATCACAACTTCCCAGCGATGCACCAAATGCTTTTTTAGTCAATATAACTGAAACTGAGTTGCCTGAAGTAAATACCTTTTTGGCGCAAAAAGACATCCTTGTTTCAGAGTTTTACCCCACAATACGTGGCCGTGTAAATGCGGTAAATGGTGAACTTGTTGCCCGCGAAGTCTCACTTGAAGATAATGAGAAAAAAGATGAAGAAGCTCGCTCAGGTATTGGTCGTGAGCTTAATTTAACTTGGCTTGCAACGCCGCCGGCCCATAATGAAATTATTGATGGGCAGTGGTTTGCTGATGATGCGACTGCTGAGGCATCAGTTGAACAATCAATGCTTGATAGGCTTGATATTAAACTCGGAGACACGTTAACGTTTTTAATTGGCGCACAGTCGTTTGACGCGAAAGTAACTAGTGTACGCAAAGTAAACTGGGCGACCTTAAAACCTAATTTCTTTATTATTTTAAGCCCAGATGTATTAGCCGATTTTCCTGCAACGTATATATCGTCAGTACGTATTGAAGCAGAGCAAAAACAAGATTTTAGTGAGCTTTTACGTACATATCCAACAATTAATGCGATTGATGTTGATAGCTTTGTTAAGCAAATTCGATCTACCATTTCGCAAGTATCGTTGGCAATAGGCTTTGTATTAGCGATTGTTGTTTTGTGTGGTGCTCTAGTCCTTATTTCTCAAGTGCAGGCAAGTCTTGGTGAACGTATGCAAGAAATTGTAATACTTCGTACTTTGGGCGCGAAAGGCAGATTAATAAAAAATGCCACCTTGTATGAATTTTTACTGCTTGGTATTACCGCTGGGTTTGTCGCAGCGCTTATCAGTGATCTAGCATTGTTTATTGTACAAAGAGAAATGTTTGAACTAGCAGGTAAATTACACCCGCATATTTGGTTAATTGGTCCTATCGCTGGTGGTGTATTTGTAGCTGCGTTAGGTTATTTAATGATTGCCCGAACTATGCGCAAAAATACACAAGGATTATTGCGTTCACTGGCTTAAGTCTAAAATAAGCTTATGAGTTGATTTTAAATGCCCGCATTAGCGGGTATTTTTTTGATTTATTTAAAGTTAACAATGCACTGGTAATTTATACAGTGCTCTGGCATTATTGCCATATAAAAGATTAATAGGTGTAGGGTAGCGTTTGGCTATTATTTTAGGGATCGATCCCGGCTCTCGTTTAACGGGATATGGTGTCATTGAGCACCAAGGCGCTAAATTTAACTACTTAGGCAGTGGCTGTATCAAATTAGCTGAACATGAGTTTCCTATTCGATTAAAAATGATTTACCAAGGTGTTAGCCAGCTTATCGAGCAGTTTTCGCCAACTACGTTTGCAATTGAAAAAGTTTTTATGGCTCATAACCCAGACTCTGCATTAAAGCTTGGTCAAGCCAGAGGGGCTGCCATTGTAGGTGCATCAATGGCTGAACTACCTGTGTTTGAGTATTCAGCTAGGCAGATAAAGCAAGCTGTAGTTGGGCACGGCGGGGCTGACAAATCCCAAGTACAGCAAATGGTTAAAAATATTTTAAAGTTGCCAGGTACTCCTCAAGCTGATGCTGCAGATGCGCTTGCCATTGCAATCTGCCATGCACACTCTGAGCAAAATTTAATAAAACTAGCGGGTAGTGCTTCAAAAACCGTTAGAGGAAGATTAAGGAAATAAATATGATCGGTCGCTTAAATGGTGTGTTAGTTGAAAAACAAGCGCCAGAAATACTCATTGAAGTCAGCGGTGTTGGATACGAAGTAAACATGCCCATGACCTGTTTTTATGACTTACCAAATATAGGCGAAAACACCCTAGTCTATACCCATTTTGTGGTTCGAGAAGATGCACAATTATTATTTGGTTTTAATAATAAAGTGGAGCGAGCGTTGTTTCGTGAGTTATTAAAGGCAAATGGGGTAGGACCAAAGCTAGGACTTGCAATTTTATCCGGTATGTCGGCGCAACAGTTTGTCAGTTGTGTAAACAATGAAGATGCAACCAGCCTAGTAAAACTACCAGGGGTTGGTAAAAAAACCGCAGAACGCCTTGTACTTGAAATGAAAGACAGGCTAAAAGACTGGGGTAATGACTTATTCACACCATTTAGCGATAATGCAGTTATTGAACCGGTTGCAAACGATACGCTGGTCGCAAATAATGCAGCAGACGATGCTGTATCTGCACTCGTTTCTTTAGGCTATAAACTAGCTCAAGCACAAAAAACAGTTAAAGCTGTTGGTAAGCCGGGTATGTCTACAGAGAATCTAATTAAAGAATCTCTAAAATCAATGTTGTGAGTAAACCATGATTGAAGCGGATCGTCTCATAGACGCAAGCGAGCAAAGTAACGAAGATGTTGTTGATCGTGCCATAAGGCCAAAATTACTGGCAGATTACACAGGTCAGCCTCATGTTAAACAGCAAATGGAAATATTTATTGAAGCGGCACGTAGTCGAAGTGAAGCACTCGATCATTTATTAATATTTGGCCCTCCAGGGCTAGGTAAAACAACTTTAGCTAATATTGTAGCCAATGAGTTAAATGTAAATATTAAAACTACATCAGGCCCTGTACTTGAAAAAGCAGGGGACTTAGCGGCGTTATTAACTAACCTTGAAGAAGGTGATGTGTTGTTTATTGATGAAATACACCGATTAAGCCCACAAGTTGAAGAAATACTTTATCCTGCGATGGAAGATTATCAACTTGATTTAATGATTGGTGAAGGGCCAGCAGCGCGCTCAATAAAATTAGATTTACCAGCATTTACATTAATAGGTGCAACAACGCGTGCAGGCTCTTTGACGTCACCACTACGCGATAGATTCGGCATTGTGCAGCGGTTAGAGTTTTATTCAATTACTGACTTATCTACGATAGTGGGGCGCTCTGCACATTATTTAAATTTAGAAATGTGTGATGACGGTGCAACTGAAATTGCTAAACGCTCACGAGGCACCCCGCGTATTGCTAACCGGTTATTACGACGTGTACGAGATTACACACAAGTTAAATCAGACGGTACTGTAAACGCCGAAGTTGCAGAGCTGGCACTTAATATGATTGATGTTGATAAAAGTGGTTTTGACTACATGGATCGTAAATACTTACTCGCCATTATTGAAAAATTTATGGGCGGACCGGTTGGTCTGGATAATCTTGCAGCTGCCATCGGTGAAGAAAAAGAAACGATTGAAGATGTTATTGAGCCATTTTTAATCCAGCAAGGGTTTATTCAACGAACCCCACGAGGGCGTATAGTATCCGATAATGCTTATCACCACTTTGGCTTACTCCCCAAAAAAGATTGATTTTATAATACAGCTTTACGTCAGTAGAGCTGTATTTACTGTAACTTTTGTTTGGTACTTGACCAACTGATTGTCATCTATACAAACCTAAGATGATAATTAAAACCCACCATTAAAAATTCACATGCTGTTAAGCTAGAAACCTCTATCGTGTAAGTCATAATTTGTAGCAGCGGGTTTTCTGTGGGCAAAAAAAACCCGCATAAACATGCGGGCAAACAACAAGTTGAAGGAAGTAATCCAGAGTATACAGCTTAATTAAATCATGTTTTATCATGAGTGCTTTAAGCGGTGTAATACGAAAAATCAGAATCATATTACGAATGAACTGGGCTTAATAGTGTTAGCTATTACTGCGCTAGCTCAGTATGAGTAAATAATACGTAAAAGCGATGCTTTGTTCAAACTAGAAAAATTTTATTTTCAGATTAAAAAAACTAATATCAAAACTTTTTAATTTGTTTTATTTTTGCTCATTAAATTCATGAAGGTTATTTATCGTTATGTTATTTAAGGTTTTTAATGCTTTGTGTTTTATTGTTATAGATTAGTTTATTTTTGGCTAATCTTAGTTATTTGTTGGTTTTTGATTGTTTATGCACGGATAATGAATAAAGCAGGGGTTTTTTATCGGTTTTTTGATATAAATAATCGAATAGGCTGTTGTTATATAATATTGTTATTTTAACTGTAATCTATTATTTTACGTCGGTTGCACAATAAAGAGGCACTCAGTTGGGTTTTCACCGTTTTTTGCTGCTAATTCGTAGCAACAGCGTTGTCAGTTCACTGCGCAGTGGATACACTAGCCTGAACTATTGGCTATATTATTGGTCATAGTCGCACTTTATAAAAAGTACGACTTTAACAAGAAATTGAATTGGGAGTTTATTGTGGGATCAGGAATTAATTTTGTAGATTTAATCCTCGAAGCAAGTGTATTGGTACAATTAGTGATGTTAGCGTTAGTTGGCATGTCTATTATGTCATGGGCTATTATTTTTCAACGTAAAAAAGCTATTTCAGATGCATTGTTAAATGCAAAGCGATTTGAGCAAAAGTTTTGGTCTGGTATCGATTTAAGTAAGCTCTACAATGAAATTTCGTCACGCAGCAGTGCCACTGGTATTGAAGCGCTATTTGTGGCAGGTTTCAAAGAGTTTGCTCGTCACAAGAAAACCTCATTTCAAAGCGCCAGTATTGTTATGGAAGGTACCCATCGTTCAATGCGTGTTGCTTTATCCCGTGAGATTGAAAAATTAGAATCAAGTTTATCGTTTTTGGCAACCGTGGGTTCAATCAGCCCATATATAGGTTTGTTTGGTACAGTATGGGGCATTATGAATGCTTTTATCGCACTTGGTGAAGTTAAGCAGGCAACACTACAAATGGTAGCCCCAGGGATTGCTGAAGCCTTGATTGCAACGGCCATGGGTTTATTTGCTGCTATCCCAGCCGTTATTGCTTACAACCGCTTTGCAAACAAAGTAGAAAAGCTTGAATCAAACTATATTAACTTTATGGAAGAGTTTGCAAATATTTTACACCGTCAAGCAGCTACACAAATAGAGGCAAAAGCGAATGTATCAGCGTAAGAAGCGTCGTCCTGTTGCAGAGATAAACGTAGTTCCTTACATCGACGTAATGCTGGTACTACTAATTATATTTATGGCAACAGCACCTTTAATTACTCATGGTGTTAAAGTTGATTTACCTAAAATGGAAGAGTCTGATTTAGTTGATACAAAAGATACACCCCCTATTATTGCGTCAATTGACTCAGCGGGTAAGTATTATGTAAGTATTGGCACCGATCCCGAGGAGCCTATGGAGGCACTCGATGTTGCTGCGGTTATAAAACTACAATTGATGAAAAACCCAGAAACACCAGTGATGATTAAAGGTTCAGGTAAAGTATCTTATCAAGAAGTTCTATTATTAATGGACTTTTTAAAGAATGCGGGTGTACCTTCGGTCGGTTTGATGACTGAGTCATTTGAAGGAAGTAAAGGTTAATATGGGTGCTTCAGTAGTAAAGTCTGTATTGTTACACTTGGCGATTATAGGTGTGCTGTTTGGCACCGCGAACTTTCATACGCCGAGTCCAAAAGTATTAGAAGTGACATTAAACTCCAAAGCTATGCCAGAGGCTGAAAATGCAGTCTCCGCAGTCACTGTTGATCAAAAAATGGTTGAGCAAAAAGTTGCCGAGTTAAAACGTAAAGAAAATGACAAAAAGCGCGCTGAAGATAAGCGTATTCGTGACTTAGAACGCCGAGCGTCTGATGCACGTAAGCAACGTGAATCAGAAGCAAGACGGATCAAAAAGTTAGAGCAAGAACGCAGAGCTAAAGAAAAAGAAACGGCTCAAGCTCAAGCACAAGCAAAAAAAGCGCGTGAAATTGAACAGAAAGAGCGTGCAAAAGCACAACAAGCTGAAAAGCAAAAGCAAGAGGCTGAAGAAGCTGCAAAAGCAGCTGCCGATAAACGCAAAGCTGAAGAAGATGCCCTTAAAAAAGCAGAAGAAGAGCGAAAGCGTCAAGAGCTAGAAGCTAAAAAGCGTGCCGAAGCTGCAGAGCAAGCACGTCAAAAAGCGTTGCAAGAACAAATGCTACAAGAGCAATTAGCGAAAGAGCAAGCTGCACGTAATAAAGTACGTCAACAACAAGTTGTTTCTGAAGTTGATAAATATAAAGCCCTGATAATGGCCCGTATTCAACAAAATCTGTTAATTGATGAAAAAATGAAAAATCAACAGTGTCGAGTGAATATTCGCTTAGGTTTTAACGGCCTAGTGACTCAGGTCAAATCGTTAGGGGGTGATAAATTGGTGTGTGAAGCTGCTCTTCGTGCTGTTCGCATGGCTGACACGTTACCTGTATCGAAAGATAAAGACGTATTTGAGCAATTAAAAAATATTAACTTAACAATTAAGCCACAATTTTAAAGGAATGGTATGTTCAACCAGTTAAAAGCAGTTTGTTTAATTTTAGTTATTGGCTTTACAAGTGTAGCTAATGCTGCACTTGAAATTGTCATTACAGAAGGGATCGATGGTGCACGCCCCATTGCTATCGTGCCTTTTCAATACAATGGTGTGGGCCCAATACCGCAAAAACTCAGTGAAGTAATTGCCGCTGACTTAATGCGCAGTGGTAAATTTAAGCCTATTAGTATAAATGATATGCCGCAATTACCGAGTAAAGACAGTGATATCGATTACTCTGCGTGGGTCAATTTGGGTGTTGAAGCTATATTAGTTGGCAATGTCGAACAGCAAACCGATGGGCGCTATTTAGTGAGTTATGAACTTGTTGATGTTATTCGTGGCCAAATCACGGGAGGCGAAACACAAATGATGAGTAACGGTAAACTAATTAAAAGCCAAGATCACGTACAAGAAGCACGTGAAAGTGTGATTTCTGAAACAGGCTTTAGACGGTACGCTCATCGTATAAGTGATGTTGTTTATGAAAAGTTAACTGGCGAGCGCGGTGCGTTTTTAACTAAAATTGCCTATGTAATCGTGCGTGATGATGAGCCTAAGCCATATCAACTAGTGGTTGCTGACTACGATGGGTTTAACGAGCAAGTGCTATTACGCTCAAAAGAGCCGCTTATGTCACCTGCTTGGTCTCCTGATGGAACTAAGCTTGCTTATGTAACGTTTGAAAATCGCCAAAGCCAAATTTTTATCCAAGATTTATACTCAGGTAAACGTGAGCTGATCACCAGCCATGAAGGCATCAATGGAGCGCCTCAATTTTCACCTGATGGTACAAAATTATTACTCGTGTTATCTAAAGACAGAAACGGTGCAACAGAAGTCTATATGTTAGATATGCAAACGCGTAAAGAAACGCGTCTTACAAATCACCGTAGCATAGATACCGAGCCATCTTGGCATCCGAATGGTCAAGAAATCCTGTTTACCTCTGAAAGGGGTGGTAATGCTCAGATTTATAAGTTAAATTTACAAACCGGTAGGTCACAAAGAATGACATTCGATGGCGACATGAACCTGGCAGGTTCAATTACCCCAGACGGCAAAGAATTAGTGATGGTTAACCGAACTAACGGACAGTACCATCTTGCTAAGAAAGAGCTGGCTAGTGGCGCGTTTCAAGTATTAACACGAACGCGTTTGGATGAATCACCGAGCATAGCACCAAATGGCTCAATGATTATCTATAGCACGCTTCATAATAATAAACAGGTACTGGCGCTGGTATCAATGGACGGTCGCTTTAAGGCACGCTTACCTGTGCTAAACGGACAAGTAAAGGCACCAGCTTGGTCGCCATACTTGCAGTAATAATTGCTAGTTTACTCAATATAGGAATCTACTCATGCAACTTAATAAAATACTTAAAGGCCTGTTAATCGCTGTGCCAGTTATGACTCTAGCGGCTTGTAGCTCATCTTCAGATATCGATGAAGGTGCTGCAAACCAATCAAACCAAGGAACTGTTGAACAAACTACGCAAAACGATACTGTAGAAGTAGCAACATTAACTCCTGAACAGCAAGCACAAGAAGAGCTTCGTGAAAAATATGAAGCACTTCGTCAAGAACAAGTAATTTACTTTGATTTTGACAAAGCGACTATTCAAGGTCAGTACGGCGAGCTTTTACGCGCACACGCTGAGTTCTTAGTACAAAACCCATCGGTTAAAGTACTTATTGAAGGTCATGCAGATGAGCGTGGCACACCAGAGTATAACATTGCACTTGGTGAGCACCGTGGTCAAGCAGTTGAAAAATACTTACAAAGTTTAGGTGTTTCAGCTAGCCAAATGTCAGTTGTGAGCTATGGTGAAGAGAAGCCAATGGTTAAGTCACGTACTGAATCAGCTTTCGCAAAAAACCGCCGTGCGGTACTAGTTTACTAAGATTAGAGACATTATGAAGCCGAAAATTATTTTGGCAGCCATGATATTGAGCGGGAGCACCCAAGTTTGGGCTGCTCCCGCTCCTGTTTCAGAAGCTGCAAGTTCACAATCAAGCATTGAAAAACGCCTAGCTGCATTAGAGAATATGATGCAGTCACGAAACTTATTACAAGTTGAATTACAGCAACAGCTAAATGTACTTCAAGATGAAGTTAGCCAAGTTCGCGGTATTACCGAAGAACAAAGCTATAAGCTTGAAAAAGTACTTCAGCGCCAACGCGAGCTTTATCAAGAAATTGAAAACCGTGTTAGCCAAGCTTACTCACAACCTAGCCAAAGCGCTCAGCCCGATTATACCGAGCAAGCGACATCACAAACAATAAGCTCTGACTTATCAGAGAACGAAGCTTATGAACGTGCAGTGGCATTAATAATGAAGGATAAGCGGTACGATCAAGCGATTCCGGAATTTCAAACGTTCTTAACGACGTACCCAGAATCAGTGTATGCCTCTAATGCGCATTATTGGTTAGGGCAATTACTGACAATCAAAAATGATCCAGTTAATGCCTCTGAACACTTTAGGGTAGTTGTTAACGAATTTCCTAATTCAAACAAGCGTCCTGATGCGATGTTAAAATTAGGTACTTTGTTACAAGAACAAGGATTAGCAGATCAAGCAACAAAAACCTTGAACGAACTGATCAACCAATACCCAAGTACCACTGCTGCAAAATTGGCCACAGAACGCCTAGCAAAAATGTAGAATGAGCTTGATTAGACTGCTTTTTGTCATAAGCGGTCTAAAATTGGTCAACTAGACATAAAAACTTAAAAAAAGAGACATTTTCTGTTGCACTCATTTTTTAAATAAGTATTATAAGCGCCCGCAGCAAACGAATGGTTCAACCACTCAAATTGCGGCAAAAAGAGCGGGTCATTAGCTCAGTTGGTAGAGCAGTGGACTTTTAATCCATTGGTCGATGGTTCAAGTCCATCATGACCCACCATTTTAAAGTTGGCTTTATGTTAACATTTGAATGGTCTTTTATCGGCGGATTTACGTATTGTTTAGTTACATTGAGTTGTAACATTAGAGCGGGTCATTAGCTCAGTTGGTAGAGCAGTGGACTTTTAATCCATTGGTCGATGGTTCAAGTCCATCATGACCCACCATTCTTTTTTGGCTTTATGCTAAGGGTTGAATGGTATCAATCGGCGGATTTACGCAGTGCAGATTGCACAATTAGAGCGGGTCATTAGCTCAGTTGGTAGAGCAGTGGACTTTTAATCCATTGGTCGATGGTTCAAGTCCATCATGACCCACCATTCTTTATTTGGCTTTATGCTAAGAATTGAATGGTATCAATCGGCGGATTTACGCAGTGCAGATTGCACAATCAGAGCGGGTCATTAGCTCAGTTGGTAGAGCAGTGGACTTTTAATCCATTGGTCGATGGTTCAAGTCCATCATGACCCACCATTCTTTGTATCATTGAATGGTATCAATCGGCGGATTCACGTAGCAGCTACTTCAATCAGTAGCACAAGAGCGGGTCATTAGCTCAGTTGGTAGAGCAGTGGACTTTTAATCCATTGGTCGATGGTTCAAGTCCATCATGACCCACCATTCTTTGTACCATTGAATGGTATCAATCGGCGGATTCACGCAACAGCTATTTCAATCAGTAGCACAAGAGCGGGTCATTAGCTCAGTTGGTAGAGCAGTGGACTTTTAATCCATTGGTCGATGGTTCAAGTCCATCATGACCCACCATTCTTGGTATCCTTTCTTTTTATATTTTTCCCTTTGAGTTCGTAACCACTACTGTTATTTAGCTTTATATTCTCGTATAATTCACCCCATAAATGCACTGTAGATTTAAGTGGTCGAGAAATGAGTTTAGCTCAAACTATTATGCCTGAAGGATACATCTTTCCTCCTAAGCCAGCTCCATTGAATGTTGATGAGCAAGCGCAATATAAGGCACGTATAAAACAACTATTAATTGATAAAAATGCGGTACTTGTTGCCCATTATTATACTGATCCTGAAATTCAAGCGCTTGCTGAAGAAACCGGTGGCTGTGTCGCCGATTCATTAGAAATGGCGCGTTTTGGCGCAAAACATGATGCAGATATGATCATTGTTGCTGGTGTTCGCTTTATGGGTGAAACAGCTAAAATTTTAACGCCAAATAAAACCGTCGTCATGCCAACGCTTGAAGCAACATGCTCGCTTGATATTGGCTGTCCAATTGATGAGTTTTCTGCGTTTTGTGACGAGCACCCTGATCGTAAAGTGGTTGTATACGCCAATACTTCAACAGCCGTTAAAGCACGTGCTGATTGGATTGTTACTTCATCATGCGCACTTGAAATAGTTGAGCATCTAGATGAAATGGGCGAAAAGATCATCTGGGGCCCTGATAAGCACCTTGGCGCTTATATTCAGAAGAACACCGGCGCTGATATGATCATGTGGGATGGCGCGTGTATTGTACATGATGAGTTTAAAACTAAAGCGCTTAAAGATATGAAAGCCCTGTATCCTGATGCTGGCGTATTGGTTCACCCTGAGTCACCCGCTGAAATAGTCGCGTTAGCTGATGCTGTAGGCTCAACCAGTCAGTTGATCAAAGCGGCGCAAACAATGGATAACCAAAAGTTTATCGTGGCCACCGACCGTGGCATTTTTTATAAAATGCAGCAGCTATGCCCAGATAAAGAGTTTGTAGCAGCACCAACGGCAGGTGAAGGCGCAACGTGTAAAAGTTGTGCGCATTGCCCGTGGATGGCAATGAACGGCCTCAAAGCCATTGAGGAAGCTTTACTAGATGTAAATGGTAAAGAGGTCTTTGTGGATATGGGTCTTCGTGAAGGTGCACTCAAGTCGCTTAATCGTATGCTTGATTTCTCAGCATCATTACAGCGTTAATACCTTAAATGTTATTGCGAAAGGCCGTTATTTTAAAGATTAACGGCCTTTTTTGTGTATATACTAAGCAATTGAAATACAATGCTGAAAAACACCTTGCACCATTGTGCGCTATTTCATACTATTACGCCGCGTTATAAAATAACGCTTGCGGTGACGTGTCCGAGTGGCTGAAGGAGCACGCCTGGAAAGTGTGTAAAGGGCAACCTTTCGAGAGTTCGAATCTCTCCGTCACCGCCATTCAAATTCAAAAAAAGCGACCCTAGGTCGCTTTTTTGCTTTTTACGTTATTAAATTAATAGCGTTTCTTTTTCGCGCTTAATTGTGAGTCAAATTCATCAGGGAACAAGATTGTGCCGTCGTCTTCTTCTGTTGGAAAAGCCGCGATCAGTAAGTCATCTTGCTCTAGGCCTGGAGTCCAACGGCTTTGCCAGTCTTTCACAGGAATAGCCTTCGCTGTGCAGTTTTCCCACTCGCCGGTTGCCCATGCTTCTGCGTAAATGCGCTCAGGCCAAACTGGTACGCAGTCATCATCTTCATTTGCCAGCATAACGCAGCCGTCATCGTCGTTTAATATCCATACTTGTTTGTACTCTTGGACGGTTTCGAACATAAATGCCAGTCGTTTTTTTGCTCCTAATCCAAGGATTGTTTCGAACTTTTCAGTTGCGCTCGCTGTTGCATTATTCATATAGAGGCTCACTTTTGATTGGCTATCGTTTTACTTTAGTATATTGACTAATATGACAGATTATCGATTGCTTTAAAATTAATTCGTAATTGATGTATATAAATCATTTGCTAGCTGATTTATGTCTTCAATATTGCTGTTGGTTAATGCATATGTACGCAGACCATATAGGCCCATAGCTAAAAATCGTGCAAGTTGTTTGGCCGAACGTGTGGTGCTTATCTCTTGCTGATCTATAGCGCGAGTAAACTGCTTGGCAAGGGCATTTTCATAGGCATTTAAATTTGCACTTAATACTTTACTAATTTGCTCGTCTTGTCCTTCTACTTCACTGATGCTTTTAGTTAGCAGGCATACTTTCATACTATTACCGCTTAAACATTCAGCCACCACAGAGTCTATATAGTTGCGCAAGCTTGGCAGCACTGGTTTGTGATCGCAAAATAGAGCCGTAAATTGTTGGTTTCTATCTGTTTGATATTGTTCAATTGCGGCTAAAAAAATACCTTTCTTATTTTTAAATGCAGCGTACAAAGAGCCGGGGTGTAATGCGGTAACTTGGGTGAGCTTTTGCATACTGGTTTTAGCATAACCAAATTGTGTAAATGCAAGCATGGCTTGACGTAATACGTATTCACGGTCAAATTCAGCTACTCTCATTAATTATCTCTATAGCAAATAGTGTAAGAAGGGCTTAATGTTCTAGTTTACTTAATCTTGAACAAATATTCAAAATTACCCTTGAATAATAAGCTAACCATCCTTATCTTGAATATATACTCAAGATAAGGATTTATTACAATGGCCACAGATTTACTCAAACCGTTTAAACTTAATAACAGCATTGAGCTGCAAAACCGTGTATTAATGGCACCCTTAACCCGCTGCATGAGCGATGACAACTTAGTGCCAACACAAGCTATGGTAGATTATTACGCTCGTCGTGCTGATGCTGGTTTAATTATTAGTGAAGCGACTATTATTCGCCCTGATGCGCAAGGTTACCCTAACGTACCTGGCTTATTTAGCAGTGAACAAATTCAAGGCTGGAAAAAAGTAACCGATGCCGTACATGCTAATGGCGGTAAAATGTTTGCTCAACTTTGGCATGTTGGCCGTGTTGCACATCCTCACTTTTTTGATGGCGAAGTACTCGCACCGTCAGCCATTGGCATAGAAGGGTCAGTACCCAGAATGCGCGAGCTGACTTATCAAACACCAAAGGCGGCGACTATTGAAGATATTAAAGGCCTAGTGGCTGATTATGCAAAAGCGGCTGAAAATGCGATTGAAGCCGGTTTCGATGGTGTGGAGATACACGGTGCTAATGGTTATTTAATTGACCAGTTTTTACATTATGCGTCTAATCAGCGCGATGATGAATATGGCCAGGCCCCAGAAAATATGTCGCGTTTTGCACTTGAGGTGGTTGATGCAGTTATAGACGCAATTGGAGCAGATAATACAGCACTGCGCTTATCTCCGGGGGCGTATTTTAATATGCAAGAAGATAATCGTGATAAAGCGGTTTTTGATTACTTAATAGCGCAGTTAAACACACGAGAGTTGGCTTATTTACATGGAGGTATTTTTGACGACAGCATGCGCTTTGCCAGTTTAGAAGACAAAACAACCTCAGAATATTTACGTGCTAGTTTTTCCGGCACACTCGTTGGGGTGGGAAGTTATAGCTTTGAATCTGCTAAAGCAGCCATAAACGACAATCAGTTTGATTTAATTGCTATTGGTCGCCCGTTTATTGCAAATCCAGATTATATTAATAAGATAGCAAATAACAAAGAGCTCGTTGAATATGATGATGCGATGTTAAGTAATTTGGTATAGCTATTTGACTCTATCACTAAGCGCATGAATAAAGCCGTGCGCTTAGTTAAAATTCAATTCGATTTAACTAAATACGGAGCTGTATTTAGTTGATTTTTCTTATATCTTCTTATTACTAGCCACAAAAAGTACATACCTTTGTAACTGTATGGTAAGTAAAAACTAATTTTTCTGTCATTTAAAGTCGCCATACTTTGCCCGAATTTAAAACAACAATTGTAAATGGGACAACAATGCGCGCTTTCAATAAGAAAACCACTTTGAGCTTAGCTATTGCTTTGGCTTTTTCTTCAAATAGCTTTGCCAATGCCACCGAAATAGAAGAAGTTACAGTAGTAGCTAAACCAACTAGTTATGCTAATAACGTTATCGAGCCTTCAATGCTTGAACAGCAAAGTTCTGTATCAAGTGTATTAGCCGTTATTGATAACTTACCCGGCATAAGTATAAACGAAGGTGACGCCTTTGGCGGTGATGATTGGTCGACCACCATAACAATGCGAGGCTTTAGTATTGATGGTAATCAACAACAGCTGGGTATGACTGTTGATGGTATTCCAAATGGGGGCTCGAATTATGGCGGTGGCGCTAAAGCGAATCGATACTTAGACAGTGAAAACCTTGCAACTGTAGAAGTAGGTCAAGGAACCTCTGATATCGCATCAGCATCGCTTGAAGCACTTGGCGGTACATTTAACTTTGTTAGTAAAGATCCAAGCCTTGATAAAAGTACTACATTTGCTTATACCAACGGTGACCATGACGCCACACGTTATTACTTTAAGCATGAAACAGGTACTATTTTTGATAACACTCAAGCGTATGTGAGTTATTCACAAACCAACACAAGTCGTTGGATTGGTGATGGCAGTAATGGCGGTAAAGACAATCAACACGCTGAAGCTAAGTTTGTATCTAACTTTGATGCATTAACGGTTTCTGGCCGTTTATCGTATGATGATGTCAGCGAAACTAACTACAACAGTGTAAGCCTTGAACAATTTGCACAAACGCCTGATTGGGATCAACTTACGTGGAATTGGACGGGCACCCCACATTTTGACCAAATGTTCGCAGAAGGCTGGGGGACGCTTCGTGAAAATACATTGGGTTATGTAAAATTTGAATACGCGATTACGCCATCTTCATTATTAACTATCAGCCCGTATTATCATAAAAATTCGGGCCGTGGAGATTGGATCCCGCCTTATTTAACTACCCCTGTTGATGATGAAGGAAACCCAACAACAGAAGGCGGCTCAAATGCGGGTTCATATGGGTTTGCAGACAGTGACGGTAATCCACTCGCACCTGATGAAAACTGTACCGAAAGCCTAAGTTGGCCGTGGGAGTCAGGTCCTAGTTTAAACCCAGCGTGTTATGATGATTCAGCAACGCCGGTTATGTCGTATCGTCATACCCATTATGATAAAAACCGTTTGGGCTTAACTGCAGACTATAGCGTAACGTTTGGTATGCATGATATTGAAGCGGGTATTTGGTATGAGCAATCAGAGCGTGATGAATCGCGTGATTGGCATAAAGTTATTGATGCTCGCGTTTATCATCATTTTGATAGCACACCATATTGGACTCAGTACAAAAACACGTTTGATACAGACACATTCAAATGGTATATCCAAGACTCAATGGCATTAGGGGATTTCACCCTAAACCTAGGTGCTAAGCAATATTTGGTTGAATTACAAAAGTACGACCACTTTAACGATATAACCTCAGATAAAATCAATAGTGATTCAGATGTGTTATTTAGTGCGGGTGTGCTTTATCAACTCAGTAGCAGCACAGAGTTATTTACAAGCTACAGCGAAAACTTTGCCGCGATCAAAGACGGTGTTTTAGAACGTGATAGTTCAGCGCTGACAGACATAGAGCCTGAAACGGCAGAGAACCTAGATTTTGGTGTACGTTACCAAGCTGACCGTTTAAGTTTAACAGCTACCGCATATTCAATTGAATTTGAAAACCGTATTACCTTTATTGCGCCAGGCAGTGATACCAGTGGTATTGATTACACTATTGGTACTAATGGCTCATACATAAATGTGGGTGGTATTGAATCACAAGGCTTTGAGCTATCCGCAAGTTATATGCTAACAAACGAGTGGAATATCTATACCTCGTACACTAATAATAGCTCTGAATATGCATCTGACGACCCAAGTTCATACGCTAATGGCGAACTGATTGATGGTGCAGGTCCAAGCTTTACAGCGGGCGATGATGTAATTGATTCACCCAGTGACATGTTTGTGCTCTCTACTGATTACTACAGCGGAGATTTTCGTTTTGGTATTTCGGCTAAATACACCGGTGAGCGTTTAGGTGCATGGACTGACGAACAAACACGCGCGCGCAATGAGGTTGATGGTTACACCGTGATTGATTTTAACGCAGGCTACTACGCAGAAATAAATGCAGGGGCATTCAAATCAATTGATATTGCTCTTGCAGTGACAAATGTGACAGACAAACAATACTTAAGCGGCGGCACAGGTAACGGCTCTACCTACTTTATTGGTGCGCTGCGTACTGCAGCACTGACATTTACTGCTAATTTTTAAGTATTAGCATTAGTTTATAAGCCCATCTTTGATGGGCTTTTTACTTTTTAAGGTAATAAAATGAACACATTAAGAAAAATAATAGTGCTAGGGCTACTTGCTATAACGAGTACATGGGTAAATGCTGCAGAAAATGTCGTGTTAGTAACACTTGATGGTGTACGTTGGCAAGAAGTATTTACTGGCGCTGACAAAGCATTAATAAACAACGTGGATTTTGTAAAAAATAAAGAACAATTAAACAATGAATTTTGGCATAACAACCCTGAACACCGCCAGCAATTATTGATGCCATTTATTACTCAAACTATGGCAGAAGGCGGCGTTATTATAGGCGATAGAGAAAATGGTTCGCGTATGTCGGTGAGTAACCCATGGTATTTTTCATATCCGGGATATAACGAAATTCTCACCGGTACTGTTGATGAAAATATTAATAGTAACGATAAAAACTATAACCCAAATAAAACCATTTTAGAGCTGTTACAACAACAGGACGAATACAAAAATAAAACTGCATTATTTGGTAGTTGGGATGTGTTTCCTTATATCGTTAATGATAAGCGCAGTGGCGTATACGTAAATGCGGGGTTCATGCCTATTGATGCTGAACTATCAGATGATGCGGACTTACTCAATGCCATGCAAAATGAGATCCCGAGCCCTTGGCATAATGTGCGTTTAGACAGCTTTACCTATCGCTTTGCTAAAGCCTATTTACTGGCTAAAAAGCCTAAGCTACTGGTAATAAGCCTTGGTGAAACTGATGATTTTGCCCATGATGGTGATTACGATCACTATTTAAAATCAGCTAAACAAAGCGATGCGTTTATTAAAGACTTATGGCAAACGCTGCAAACAACACAAGGCTATAAAAATAACACTACCTTGATTGTTATTACAGATCATGGCCGTGGCAGTCATGCTAATGACTGGCAGCACCATAGCTCAAAGCGTGCACTCGCTCAATCAGAACAAGGACGTAAAGCATTTCCTGAGGGGATTGTTGGCTCTGATCATATATGGCTGGCAGCAATGGGACCGGCTATAAAGCAAGCAGATTTAGTGAAAACTGAGCAAGAATTTAAACAAGCACAAGTTGCAGCCACTGTATTAAAAGTATTAGGGCAAAATCCACAGCAACTTAACCCAAATATGGCACCTGCAATTAACGAGATTTTAAAATGAAACGATTTAACATAGCCCTTATAACCTGTGCTTTTTTTAGCTTTAATGTAGTAGCTGCAATTACACCGAATAAAATTCTGTTTGGCTCGTGTGGACACCAAGATAAAGCCATTCCAATATTTGATGCAATTAATAACGAAAATGCCGATTTGTTTATCTTTTTAGGGGATAACATTTACGGTGATACCAATGATATGACCGTGCTTGCCGACAAATATCAAAAGTTGGGTGCAAAGCCAGAGTTTAAAACGTTAAAAGCGAACACGCCGATTATTGCCATGTGGGACGATCACGATTTTGGTCAAAATGATGCCGGGAAAGAGTACTCACACAAAGAGCAATCACGGCAAATCATGCTCGACTTTTTTGGCGAACCAAGAGATTCAATCCGCCGCACACGCCCTGATGGTATATATACCTCGTACATGTATGGTGAGGGAGATCAAACAGTGAGGGTGATCATGCCTGATTTACGCTGGAATCGTGACGCACTTAATCACGTGAGCGAAAAGCAGTACTACACTCAGCGTAAAGCGAATAATCAAGGTCCATATAGCCCTACAGAGGTTAAGGGAGCATCGATGTTAGGTGAAGCTCAGTGGTTTTGGCTTGAGCAAGAGCTTAAAAAGCCTGCTGCTATTAAACTTATTGCTTCAAGTTTACAGCTATTACCAGATTTTACTGGCTGGGAATCATGGGCAAACTTCCCCGAAGACCGTAATCGTTTATTTGCACTGATAAAAAAGCATAAAGTAAATGGGGTCATTATTGTCAGTGGTGATACGCATTGGGGTGAAATATCAAAATACAGTAAAAACCTTAACTACCCATTGGTTGAAATGACAAGCTCTGGCCTAACTGAAAAATGGAAAGATGTTAGTCCAAATAAACATCGTGTCGGCGATTATACGCATCAAGTTAACTATGGTGATTTAAGCATTGATTGGCAACAAACAGATCCAGCTATTTCATTACAGCTCAAAGGCATTGATGGCAAAGTGATCATGCAAAGCCAATTTAGTTTATCGAGCATTAGCCCGTATAACTAGAAATTCACATGCACAGAGTAAATGTTGCTCTGTGCGATTAACTTTAAGCTAACCGCCTGATTTATTAACGCCATTAACCGTTAATGGCTACCCCTGTAATTGAAAATATCTTACACTGTTTTTATCTCATGCAAGGACAGTGTCGCAATGCTCAATATTATTCAATCTAACCGAATGGAAACCCTGCAAGCGCAATTTCATAACCTGCTAAACAAATACCCTTTACCCAGCCCGTTTGAAAAAGAAGTGGTACTGGTGCAATCGCCGGGTATGTCGCAGTGGTTAAAAATAGGCTTAAGTGAAAACCTCGGTATTGCAGCGCAGGTGGACTTTCCTTTGCCCTCCAGCTTTATTTGGCAGCTTTATCAACAATTATTGCCAAACGTGCCCAAAGAGTCTGCGTTTAATAAACCAAACCTTGCATGGAAAATATTTACAATTTTACCTGATTGCATTGATGAGCCGCTATATTTACCCCTTAAAACCTACTTAGAAGGGGATTTAGACGGGCAAAAAACCTTTGCTCTGTGTGAAAAAATAGCCGACGTGTACGACCAATATTTAATGTATCGCCCACACTGGATTGCAACCTGGGATAGCGGCAAAGATGCCCTTGATGACGTAGACATTAGTATTTCCCCTTGGCAACCGGATTTATGGCGGCGCATAGTTGCTTTAAGTGTTGAGCTTGGGCAAAGCCAGTTTCATCGAGCCAATATGCAAGGTAAATTACTGGCAGCACTTGAAACTATGGACGAGAGCCTATTGCCAAAACGCATTAGTCTATTTGGTATATCGGCCATAGCCAGCTCTCAGCTGGAAATTTTTGATGCATTAAGTAAAAAAACACAGGTGTTTTTATTCTTTTTTAACCCCAGTGAACATTATTGGGGGGATGTGGTTGATGAAAAAACTGCAGCAAAAATTGCCGCTAAATACGCTAAAACTCCGTTAATTGATGCTGCTCAGCATACGGCTAGTAAACCCGATGAAGAATATTACTTTATTGGCAATCCGCTGCTGTCATCGTGGGGTAAATTAGGCCGCGATTATTTTGAGCAGCTTGTACAACTTGACGCTAACTGGATTGACGGTTTCACCGACAGCTTTGATGATTCACTACTGAGTAAAATTCAAAGCGAAATATACCAATTGGCATTTAAAGGTGAATCATTAATGTTAAATAAAGAGTGGTTTATCAATGATGAAGGTAAACTGCCAATAAGCGTAGGTGACACCAGTATTATTGTAAGCGATTGTTATACGCCGCTTCGCGAAGTTGAGCGCCTGCATGATTATTTGCTTAACTTGTTTCATCAAAACCCAGCACTCACACCAAAAGACATCATTGTGATGATGCCTGATGTTGGCACCTACAGCCCGTATATTGAAGCGGTATTTGGCGGTGCGCAAGGCAAGCGCCATATTCCGTATGCATTAGCTGATTTAGCCATAGAGCAGGAAAAACCAGTACTGAGCTCGTTTGCAAGTCTAGCCAACTTACCGTTTTCGCGTTTTGGCGTGTCTGATATTTTAGATTTACTGCAAGTAACACAAATTGCCGAAAAATTTAGTTTAGAGCCTCATGAGTACGAGCAAATTCAATACTGGCTGGAGCGAGTAGGGGTAAAATGGGGCATTAATGCCGAACATAAAAGTGGCTTTGACTTACCTGCAATAGATTTAAACACCTGGCAACACGGCTTGAACCGTTTATTGCTCGGTATAGCACAGCGTGATGAGCAAATTCCATTTGAGGGCATTTACAGCGCTGATGAAGTCGAGGGTATGGCACTCGATACACTCAATAAATTAGTACACTTTATTGATGTATTGCAAACATTCAAAGAACGCTTAAGCCCAGATGACACCCTAACAAATAAAGCCGATATTTTAGATGAGCTGCTTGAAGCCATTTATGAAAGTGAAAGCGATGATAGCTGGGATCTTTTAGTACTTAAAAAAGTGCTCGATGAGCTGAAAAAACACCATGAAAATGGTGATTACACTCAAGTGGTGTCGCAGCGTATTGTTAGCTATTTAATCAAACAGGGCATTCAAGAAAAAGGCGTTGGCCAGCGCTTTTTAGTTGGCCAAGTTAATTTTTGTACTCTGATGCCGATGCGCGCCGTGCCATTCAAAGTAGTGTGTATGCTAGGGCTAAACGATGCCGACTACCCACGTACTGTACAACCTATTGGTTTTGATTTAGTGCCGTATTCTAAAAAGCAAAAAGGTGACCGATCACGAAAACTTGATGACCGTTATCTATTTTTAGAAGCGCTCCTCAGTGCCCGCGATAATTTATATATGAGTTACATTGGTCGTTCGTGTTTTGACAACCAACCACGCATGCCATCCACGCTGGTGAGTGAGTTATTAGAATACATTGGTCGCAGCTTTACTTTTGCTGAGGAAAGCGAGCAAACCTTGCCAGATTGTTTAGTAAAAGCGCAGCGGCTACAGCCATTTAATCGCCACTATTATATGCCAAGCGAGCAATCATCTGCGCAATTAGCGTTTGATGAGCACAGTTATAACCCAGTGTGGTTGCCGGCAGAGGCCATAAATCCTGAGTCACTTAGCAAACTTGATGTTGCTATGCCTGAGAGTCTTGATCTTGATGTGTTTATTCGCAGTGTTTGTAACCCCCATGAAAGCTTTTATCAGCAAACCTTGGGCCTGCGCTTACCTGAGTTTAATGATGTGGCTAAAGATGAAGAGCCGTTTAGTGTTGATGCCCTTAAACGTTATTTTTATTTAGATGAAATACTCGAAGCGGCCATTTTCGATATGCCCCTGAGTCGTGAACAAATATTGCAACGTGGCGAGTTACCACAAGCCAATGTCGGCGATCTCATTTTTGAAAGTATGGAGCACCGTGTTGACGCGCTTGCAGGGCAAGTGAAAACACATATTGCGAATGGCAAACATGAGCCAGTTGAAGTGTCTTTAACACTCACGTGTGAAGATGCTGATGGTAAAACGCAAAGCAGCCAACTTGAAGGGTGGCTCAATCATATTTATTTACAAAAACAAGTATTTTACAGAAGCGCCAGTATTAAAGCCAAAGACCTAATTAAAGGCTTTATTTATCATTTAACGGCTCAAGTGATGGGCCATCCTGTTGAAACCTTAATTTTAGGTTTAGATAAACAAATCGCTTTTGCGCCATTAAGTGCAGAGTACGCACAACAACAATTAAACCAGTGGTTTAGTTTATACGCGGCACTGAGGCAATCACCAGTGGCGTTTTTTCCGGCCAGTAGTTATGAATACGTAAAATCCGAGGGTGATATTAATAAAGCGATTAATAAATTTAGCCCGCAGTACATTGGCCGCGGTGAGGGGGAAAACCCCTATATTCGTTTAACTACCCAATCACTATTAGATTGCCAAGAAGAATTTACCCAGTGGAGCAATACACTCCTTACGCCATTAATTAACCACGCTAAGGAGAGCGATTATGCAAGCGCTTAACCCGCTCACAATGCCACTTACGGGGCAAAGTTTAATTGAGGCCAGTGCAGGCACAGGTAAAACCTATACGATTACTGGCTTGTATTTACGTTATTTACTCGGCATGCAAATAGCGGATGAACCGCTTTGTGAAGTAAATAAACCACTGAGCGTTGAGCAAATTTTGGTTGTAACCTTTACCGAAGCCGCTACGCAGGAAATTAAAGACAGAGTACGTGCTCGTATAATTGCAACGCGCGATGCATTACTTGGTTTAAAAACGAAAGATGATTTGGTAAGCGAGATCATTGCAAGCATTGAAGATAAACACCGTGCTTTTGATTTACTCGATGCCGCGGCAAAGTCGATGGATGAAGCGGCCATTTTCACCATTCATGGTTTTTGTCAGCGTATGCTCAAACAACATGCGTTTGAATCTGGTGTAGCGTTCAATTTAGAATTTATACTCGATGAGCGTGAGATATTACTTGAGACCATTAAAGATTTTTGGCGTACTTTTGTCTACCCGCTGAATAAAGAAAAAACCGATGCCATTTTAGATATCTTCCCAGCCCCTGAATCATTGTTTAGTCAAGTATCGAGTTTGCTAAATAAAGGCAATGCGCTCATTACTCCTACGATTAAACTTGATGATGTATGGCAAGCGCGTGAAGAGTATTTAGATAAAATACCCAGCTTTAAACAAGCGTGTTTAGACAGCGAATTTATTGCAGCAGTAAAAGCCTCAGGACTCAGTGGCTCCAAAACCCCAGGACGAAAAGGCAGCTTACAAGCGCTTGAGGATTTTTGTCGTGGTGATGAGCTATTTTTTAAATTTGGCACAAGTAAGTATTCGTTTGAAGTCTGGAGTAGCGATAACTTAAGCGACCCGGGTAATTATAAAAAGAATCAGCCTTTATTTAGCCATGAATTACTGCCTCAATTTGATGAGCTTGCAAAGCTAAGCAGCACCATTAACGAAGGGCTCGGCATAGCCATTACTCAACACGCTGCAAGCTGGGTTAAAACAGCCATTGTTAAACGTAAAGCAGAGCAAAGCGTGATCACCCCTGATGATCTATTAAGTAACTTACACAATGCGCTTAACAGTGAGCAAGGCGATACGCTTTCGCAAAAAATAGCTCAGTTATTCCCAGTGGCGATGATTGATGAATTTCAAGATACCGACCCAATTCAATATGGTATTTTTAGTAAAATTTATAATCGAGAAAATACAACACTTGCAATGATTGGTGACCCTAAACAAGCGATTTACGGCTTTAGGGGCGCAGATATTTTTACCTATATTGGCGCAAAGCATGCAGTTTCGCAGGATAAGCAATTTACCTTAGGCACTAATTTTCGCTCAAGTAGTGATGTGGTAAGCAGCGTTAATAAGTTATTTGCTAAGCACGATAATAGCTTTATTTATAATGAGGCCATTCCATTTAATCCGGTGGAAGCCAAAGGCAAAAAGGCCGATGAATCATTCTTAATCGACGGTAAACCCGCTAAGGCGTTTGAGTTTTGTGTATTTACCGATACCGCCGCCGATGACAGTAAAAAGCCCACCAACAAAGGGGTTGGGCAGCACCATTTAGCAAGCCATTTTGCCAATAAAGTAGTCACCTTACTCAACCAAGCGCAAGAAGGCCGTGCCTGCATTGGTGAAACACCAGTAACCGCTGCCGATATTTGTATTTTGGTACGCGACCGATTAGAAGCACAAATTATTAAAAAAGCACTGAGCGACGCTAAAATTGCCAGTGTGTATTTATCCCGCGATAGCGTATTTAGCCAAGAGCTTAGCCATCATTTGCTTAACTTTTTAACTGCGCTGCATGGTCAATATAATGAATCATTACTGCGCGGTGTATTAGCAGGGCCGCTGTTTTGTTTAAGTTATAACGAGATTTATGCGCTGGCTGACGATGAAGAAAAGTGGCAATTGTACCTTAACTTTTTTTCCTCCTTAACTGCAATGTGGCATAAACAAGGTGCCATGGCGATGTTAGAGCACCTGTTAAGCCACAATCAACTAAGCGCGAAATGGCAAGGTTTAGGCTATAACGTAGAGCGCTGGCTCACCGATTACCGCCATTTAAGTGAAATACTCCAACAAAAGCAAATTGAACTTGAAGGCACATTAAGGCTATTACGCTGGTTTGCGCAAAAGGTTAGTCAGCAAGATGGTGAGGCGGTGCAAGTACGCCTAGAAAGTGACGCTAACCTAGTACGAATTGTGACTATGCATGCTTCAAAAGGGCTGGAGTTCCCGTTGGTGTTTATGCCATTTGCCAGTGGGTACCGTGAAACTAAAGAGGCTTTGTATCATAAAGATGGGCAACTTATTTACGACTTAAGTAAAGCGGATGATGCATTGCAAAAAGCTGAGCAAGAGCGCCTAGCTGAAGATTTACGCTTATTGTATGTGGCGCTTACGCGAGCCATTCATTTTTGTGCCATTGGCATGTATAACTTAGGGCAAGGGCAGAGCAAGCGACTTGCTATACAAAGTAGCTCACTGGGTCATGTTTTATTTGCAGGGCTTGATATTACAAGTAGCGAAGTATGGCGTAATCACTTAAAGGCATTTTGTAATGAAAACAAAGCGATGCAATACACAGAATTTACCAGTGAGCAGTTGCTAGAGCAGGGCTCGTTGCAATTGGCATCAACGCAAAGCTCAAAGCTTAATCTCAGCGTTAATAATGTGACCGTAGACATTGAAAAAGATTGGCGCGCTACCAGCTTTAGTGCCTTGAGCTTTAAAAAACACACTGATCATATACAACCAGGTCGCAGTGACGAAGATCACGAAAAAGACGAATTTGCTGCAGAGCAAGAAGACGTTAAATCGCCATACAGTTTCCCTAAAGGCGCTAAGCCCGGTAGTTGCTTACATGAAATTTTTGAGCAAATTGATTTTACCAGCCCCATCACGCACTCGACGAACAGTGAGCAAAACCTCGCGTGTGTCGTAGAAAAGAGCTTAAAAAAATACCACATAGATAGCAGCTGGCAAGAAACCGCAGAGCAGTGGATACTCAGCGCCCTGCAATGCCCACTTAATAACGAAGGGTTAAGCTTAAGTGTACTGCCACCGACTGATTGCTTAGTGGAGATGGAGTTTAATTTACCTCTTGAGAGCCTAAACGCCAAACAGCTCAATGCCGTGCTTATAAAGCATTTTGGGTTTAACCAAAGTAATCTTGAGTTTTTGAATGTTAAAGGGTTATTAAAAGGCTTTGTTGATTTAATATTTTGCTTTGAAGGGCAATATTATATTTTGGACTATAAATCGAATTACTTAGGTAATAAGCCCAGCGACTACGAGCAAGACTCCCTTGAGCAAGCCATGAGTAGCCATCAATACCACTTGCAGTATTTAATTTACACGGTGGCGCTGCACCGTTTGTTAAAGCAGCGCATTGCAAACTACAGCGTCGAGCAACACTTAGGCGGCGTGTATTACACCTTTTTACGGGGCATGGGTGAAGGTAAAGGCATCTTCTTTAATAAACTCACTACAGAGCAAGTGGCTATTTTAGATGGCTTATTTACTCAACCCGCAGCTATCAAAGGAGAGGCATCATGAGCGAAGTCGATGTAATAAATGAATTACCAATATTAGCTGCTGAGCCTGATAACACAGTAGATATTGTGCCGTTAATTGATTATTTAGTGAGTGAAGAGCGCCTGCGAGTGGTTGATGTAAAGCTCGCTGAACTTTTAACTGGGCATGTAGTTAGCAGTGCTGATAATAGCGATGTATTTAATTTAATTTTACTGCTGTGCGTAGCAGGGCAAAGCCAACACAGCTGTTTAAATCTAGATGATGTAAATTGGCAAAATCCTTTTAACTTACGAAAGTCTGACTTTAATAAAGCACAAGGCTCATCACCCGATACAGTTAGCCCATTTAGTGATGAGTTTGATATTCACCGAGCGGTTCGTAGTTTAGAGTCGCATCCAAGTGTGGGTGAGCAACAACCATTGTGTTTATTTGGTACTAGGCTCTACTTTGCGCGTCTTGCAGGATACGAACAAACGCTCGCTTCACGCTTGTTAGCTATGAGTAAGCGTGAAATTAAAATAGACGAAGCAGCGCTTGCTAAGTTGCTCAATGACTATTTCCCCGAAGATAAAGCCCCCAAAGAAGGGCTCGATTGGCAAAAAGTAGCTTGTGCTATGGCGGCCACAAAAGGTTTTAGTGTTATTACAGGTGGCCCAGGTACGGGTAAAACCACCACAGTGACCAAGTTATTAGCCATTTTACAATCACTGTATCAAAGTGCACCGTTAAGCATAAAGCTGGTGGCACCAACAGGTAAAGCCGCCGCGCGGTTAAGTGAATCTATTTTAGGGGCTAAGCAGCAATTAAAAGCGCTGATCCCAAGTGATGTTGAGCCACATATTCCGCAAACGGCGCAAACTATTCACCGATTGCTTGGGGTTAAACCCTTTACCAATAAGTTCAAACATAACAGCAGTAACCCATTGCATGTTGATGTACTGATCATTGATGAAGCATCGATGGTTGATTTATCACTGATGGCTAAACTAATCGAGGCATTACCCGCTCGCGCAAGGTTAATATTACTCGGCGATAAAGACCAGTTAGCGTCGGTAGATACCGGCAGTGTAATGAGCGACTTATGCCAAGGGTTGGCTCTTGGGCACACGCCGAGTTATTCTGATGTGCGCTGCACCGAGCTTAATCAGCTGTGTTTTAAAGGTGAGCAAAAGCTTCAACCACAACAAAGCCCATTTGCATTGGCCGATTGCATCGCGTTTTTACAACACAGTTATCGCTTTGATGCTAAAAGTGGCATTGGTGAGCTGGCCTTTGCGGTTAACACTAACAATAGCGGTAAGCTTAATTATGTTGAACAGGAAATCTATTCAGGCAAATTTAACGACGTTGTTTTAGATTACGATATTGTCACTAAGCCAATTGAAAAACTGGTGCAAAGCTGTGCTCGCCATTACAGTGAGTATTTAAACCTCATTAAACAAGGTGCGCCGAGTGCAGATATTCATCAAGCATTTACTCAATACCAATTACTCGCCGCCGTGCGTGAAGGTGATTACGGCGTAAACAGCTTAAACTTACGCATTGAAAAGCAATTACATAACCTTGGCCTGATTAACACCCATGCAAATAACCGCCATTATTTAGGCTTGCCTATTATGATTGCGCAAAACGACTATCAATTAAAACTGTTCAATGGTGATATTGGTATTTTACTGCATGATGAAAACGCCCAGCTAAAAGCGGTATTTATTGACGAGCAGGGCAATGAACGGGCATTTTCTCCAGCACGACTCCCTGCTCATGACAAAGTGTATGTAATGACTATACATAAATCACAAGGCTCAGAATTTGCCTACACCGCCATGATTTTACCCCCTGCAAATCAAGCAACCGCAGGTATAAATCGCCAATTGGTCTACACGGGTATTACTCGGGCTAAGCACACCTTTGAGCTGGTAGCTGACAAAAACGTGTTACTCACGGCCATGAGTAAATCAGTCAGCCGCGCATCAGGGTTATATGAGAGGTTGGCTAGGTTGAGTTAGCCAGCGAGTTAGCAAGAGTAAAGTTAGCGAGGTTATAGACTAGCGCGGTGTTAAATTTTTCTTGTAGGAACAGGCTTTAGCCGTGATTGTTTCAGTTTGCGAGTTAGCAAGAGTAAAGTTAGCAAGTCATTAGAAGCTACAGTATTCAGCATACTTATATTTTCAGTTGAGTAAGGTTTTTTGGAGAAATGTTTGAAAGTTAAACCCAATAAAAAGCTCCGAGATGAAATGCTCAAAAGAGTATTTGTTGTTTTTATTCTACTGTGCATCGCAGTATATATTCTGACTTCAATTGATGGCGATTGCTTTAGCATTTTATTTCGAGAGCTATGTGACTCAAAAGACAAATCAGTTATCTTAACCTGGCTCTTAGTTTTTGATTCACTGTTAGTTTTATATGTAATGGCACCATTTGTTTACTTTGGAGCAGTAAAGTTTCTTATAAAATCTAAGAACAAAGGCTAACAGATTTAATTTGCTAATTGTTTCACTAGCCATTAATAGTTTTTAGTGCATCAACTAAAAGCCATTCTACATAACCATGGCCTCAAGAATAAATATACGCGTATTGCTTTTCTCGCATCATGATTCACGATAGAACCTAGAACCTAGAACCTAGAACCTAGAACCTAGAACCTAGAACCTAGATGTATGGACTCCCTCTCCCTGAGGAGGTACGGTCTTAATCCGACAAAAGATTAACCAAAGGAGTCCATACATGAAAGATACTAATATATTGGCTATTGATTTAGCAAAGAATGTTTTT